>NZ_CAJYPF010000164.1 GCF_913776565.1 uncultured Microbacterium sp.
AGCTCGCGGGTGAGGGTGCGGGAGTGGTCGAGCAGGTACAGCCGCACGAGGGTCGCAATCTGATCGTTGCGGCTGCGGCCGGCGCGCAGCTTGCCGCCCACCGCGGGGCCCACGGTCTCGATGAGCACGCGCTCGAGCGCACCGTGGACGTCCTCGTCGCTCGGAGCGGCGACGAGCGAGCCGTCCTGCACGCGCCGGGCGACCTCGTCGAGGCCGGCGTGCATCGTCGCCGCCTCGTCGGCGGTCAGATAACCGGCGGCCTCGAGGGCTGCGGCGTGGGCGTGCGAGCCCTGGATGTCGTAGAGCGCGAGATCCCAGTCGAAGTGCGTCGAGCGGCTCAGAGCGGCCAGCTCGGGAGAGGGCCCGCCCGAGAAACGGGCTCCCCACAGGGCGCCCTCGTTGGTCGACGAACCGTTCTCTTCGCTCATGCGACCAGCCTAGCGAGGGCCGCCGACGTCGCCGGATGCCACCGCACCCGCCGCCCCCGCCCCGGGCTCGACCGGGCCGCCCGGGCGGGCGACGGCATCCCGCCCCACAACGGCGCGCACGACCGCATCGACGATCGCCTCGAGCGGACCCCGACCGATCGTGAGGGCCCAGACGGTGCACCCGACGATCAGGCCCAGGGTGAGGGGGCCGAACAGGCCCAGCTCGCGGACGCCGTACAGGTCGGAGGTGTCGCCGAGAACGGCGAGCGCGACGATCGCCCACACCACCAGCTGCAGCACGTACGCCGTCAGCGGCATCGACCCCACGGCCCGCAGCGGGACCGCGAGCCACCGCAGCGGCGTCCGGCACAGCAGCAGACACAGGCCGATCGTCGCGATCGCGAAGCCGCCCGAGCCGATGACCTCCCACAGCCCCGAGGAGTGGTCCTCGGCGGTCAGCACGGCGGCGAGGTAGCCCCCATCGGAGACGAGCGGTGCGGTCGCGAGGGCGAACCCGTACCCCGCCAGCATCAGCGAGACGCCGCCGAGGACGAGGAGCGCCTGCTCGGGTGCGCGCCGCAGATCGAGGCGGCCGACACCCATCCCCGCGAGCAGGAAGGCGATCCACACCGTGAAGGGGTAGTTCCACCCCACCAGGGCGGCCAGCTCCTCACCGCCCAGACCGGACCAGATCGGGGCGGCATCGAGGATCGGCTGGACCCAGGGCATGACCAGCGCGAGCGCCCCCGCGGTCAGGAACAGCCCGCGCGCGCCCATGCCCAGGAACGGCAGGGCGAGGACGAACAGCAGCGCGTACGCGGGCAGGATGACGTACACGGGCACACCGGTGAGCACGAGCAGCAGCCCGATGACCCACAGCAGCGCCCCGCGCATCGCCAGGCGTGCGGCCGCGCGAGGCCGGCGGGCGGGGTCGAGCGGTCGCGGGCCACCCGTCACGAGCGCGATGGACACACCGGCCAGGGTGGCGAACAGGATCGACGAGCGTCCGTTGACCACCGTGATCCAGGTCGCGGGATCGGGCGTGAGCACCCGCTCGGTGTCGAGCAGGTGCGCCGCGAGCATGCCGATGACCGCGAGGCCCCGCGCCAGGTCCACGCCGACCAGCCGCCCCGGCCCGTCGAAACGGGTCCAGGAGCGGCCGAGTCGGGCGATCAGTCCTGACGCAGGAGCCACACCAGCAGCGCCTTCTGCGCGTGGAGGCGGTTCTCGGCCTCGTCCCACACGACGCTCTGCGGACCGTCGATCACCTCGGCGTCGACCTCGTAGCCGCGGTCGGCGGGAAGGCAGTGGATGAAGATCGCGTCCGACGCCGCGCGCTGCATCAGCGCAGTGGTGACCTTGAAGCCGCCCAGGTCGCGGATGCGCGCGATCTTCTCCTCTTCCTTACCCATCGACACCCACGTGTCGGTGACGATCACGTCGGCTCCGGATGCCGCGGCCTCGGGGTCGGCGACCAGGGTCACCGAGCCCCCTGTCGCGGCGGCGATGCGTTCGGCATCCGCGATCACATCGCCGCGGGGCGCATACGCCTCGGGCGCGGCGACACGGACGTGCATGCCCGCGGTGACCCCCGCGAGGACGTAGGAATGCGCCATGTTGCTCCGGCCGTCGCCGAAGAACGACAGGGTCAGGCCCTTCAGCTCACCCTTGTGCTCACGGATCGTCAGCAGGTCGGCGAGCAGCTGGCACGGGTGGAAGTCGTCGCTGAGCGCGTTGACCACCGGGACGCGCGTCCCGCGCGCCATCTCTTCGAGCCCGGCCTGCGCGTAGGTGCGCCACACGATGGCCGCCACCTGACGCTCGAGCACGCGAGCGGTGTCGGAGGGGGTCTCCTTGCCGCCCAGCTGGCTGTTCGCCGTCGAGATGATCAGCGGCGAGCCGCCCAGGTCGGCGATGCCGACCGCGAACGACACGCGCGTGCGCGTCGAGGACTTGTCGAAGATCACCGCGACCGTCTGGGGGCCTTCGAGCGGCTTCTGCGCCCACCGGTCCTTCTTCAGCTCGATCGCGAGGTCGAGGATCTCGGCCTGCTCGGCCGGGCTGAGGTCATCGTCGCGCAGCAGGTGGCGGGTCACGCGGGGGCTCCTTCGAGGATGAGGGCGTCCGAGACGGTGGCGAGCGCGGCGCCGAACAGGCGCAGGAACTCCTGGACCTCGGCATCCCCGATCGTCAGCGGCGGGGCGATGCGGATGGTGTCGTCGTTCGCGGCGTTGACGATGAGACCGTGCTCCTGCGCGGCGGACACGACGGCCTTCGCGACCGGGCTGGTCAGCGCGATGCCGAGCAGCAGCCCCTTGCCGCGCACGCCGCCGATGAGCGGCGAACCGAGGGCGGCGATCCCGTCGCGCAGCTGGGTCTCGCGCCGGGCGGCGTTGTCGACGAGTCCGGCGGACTCGATCTCGGCCAGCACGGCCCCGCCGACGGCGGTGCCCAGGGCGTTGCCGCCGAAGGTCGACCCGTGCGTGCCGGGGAAGAACAGCTCGCTCGCGGCACCGAAGGTGACGAGCGCACCGATCGGGAAGCCGCCGCCGATCCCCTTGGCGACCGTGATCGCGTCGGGGACGATGCCGGCGTGCTGGAACCCGAACCACGCGCCGGTGCGACCCGCACCGGTCTGGATCTCGTCGACGATCAGCAGGGCGCCGTGGCGCGCGGTGATCTCCCGCGCCGCCGCGAGGTACCCCTCGGGCAGCTCGACGACGCCCGCCTCGCCCTGGATGGGCTCGACCATGAGGGCGGCGACGCGCTCGTCCATCGCGGCCTCGAGGGCCTCGACGGTCGCGTCGATGTGCTCGACGCCCGGCACCATCGGCAGGAAGTCCGCCTGCAGGGCGGGCTTGCCCGTCAGTGCGAGGGCGCCCATGGTGCGGCCGTGGAAGCCGCCCTTGAGGGTCAGGATGCGCGTGCGGTCGGTTCCGCGGCCGTGCAGGCGCGCGAGCTTGAGCGCGGCCTCGTTGGCCTCGGCCCCCGAGTTGCCGAAGTAGACGCGACCGGACTCGCCGGTACCGGCGAGGCGCTTGAGCCGCGCGGCCATCGCCAGCTGCGGCGGCGTCGCGAAGTAGTTCGACACGTGCGCCAAGGTCGCGGCCTGCGCCGTGATCGCCTCGACGAAGACCGGGTGGGCGTGCCCGAGGGCGTTCACCGCGATACCGGCGAGGAAGTCGAGGTACTTCTTGTCGTCGCCGTCCCAGACGTAGGCGCCCTCACCGCGCACGAACAGCGCCATGCGGTCGCCGAAGCTGCGGACGAGGTCGCGTCCGGCGTCGTCCTGCCACGCGGCGCGCGTCGCGGCGGGTTCCTGAGTCGTGTCCGCGTTCACGCGACCACCTCCGTTCCGATTCCCTTGCTGGTGAACAGCTCCACGAGCACCGAGTGCGGCACCCGTCCGTCGATGATGGCCGCCGTCGGCACTCCCCCGTCGACCGCGTCCAGGCACGCCTGCATCTTGGGGATCATGCCCGACTCGAGCGAGGGCACCATCCGGCGCAGCTCGCTCGAGGTCAGGTGCGACACGAGCGAGTCCCGGTTGGGCCAGTCGGCGTACAGGCCCGGAACGTCGGTGAGCACGACGAGCTTCTTGGCGTTGAGGGCCACCGCGAGGGCGGCCGCGGCGGCATCCGCGTTGACGTTCAGCGACGCCCCCGGGTGGTCGAGGTCGGGGGCGATGCTCGACACGATCGGCACGCGGCCCGCCGCGAGGTGGTCCAGCACCGGCTGCGGGTCGACGGTGACGACGTCGCCGACGCGGCCCAGATCGTGCTCCACCCCGTCGACGACGACGCCGCGGCGGCGGCCGCCGAACAGACCGGCGTCCTCACCGCTCAGGCCCGTGGCCAGGGGCCCGTGCGCGTTGACCTTGGCCACCAGTTGAGGGTTGATCTGGCCCGTGAGCACCATGCGGACGACGCCGATCGCCTCGGTCGAGGTGACGCGGTACCCGCCGCGGAACTCGCTGGGGATGTCGAGACGGTTCAGCATCGACGAGATCTGGGGGCCTCCGCCGTGCACCACGACCGGCTTCACGCCGACGTAGCGCAGGTAGGCGATGTCGGCCGCGAAGGCGTCCTGCAGCTCGTCGCTGACCATCGCGTTGCCGCCGTACTTCACCACCACCACCTGGTCGCGGTACTTGCGCACCCAGGGCAGCGACTCGACGAGCGTGACCGCCCGTTCGCTGGCCGCGGCGGGATCGGTGTCTTGCAGATCGACGTGGGTCATGAGGAGTAGGCGCTGTTCTCGTGGACGTAATCGTGCGTGAGGTCGTTGGTGCGGATCGTCGCGGTGGCTTCGCCGACGCGGAGGTCGATGACGAGGTCGGTCGCCCGGGGCGTGAGATCGACGTCCTCGCGGGGGCGGTCGGGACCGCCGGCGGTGCACACGCGCACGCCGTTCATCCACACGTCCACGTCGTAGGGGTCGAAGGCGGCATCCGTCGTGCCGATCGCGGCCAGAACGCGCCCCCAGTTCGGGTCGTTGCCGAAGATCGCGGCTTTGAAGAGGTTGTTGCGCGCCACCGAGCGTCCCACCTCGACGGCGTCGTCCTCGGTCGCCGCGTTCGTCACGCGGATGGTGATGTCGTGGCTCGCGCCCTCGGCATCGCCCTGCAACTGGGCGGCCAGGTCGTCGCAGACGCCGGCGAGGGCGGCCGCGAACTCCTCGGCATCCACCCGGATGCCGCTCGCCCCGCTGACCAGCAGGGTCACCTGGTCGTTGGTCGACATGCAGCCGTCGGAGTCGAGGCGGTCGAAGCTGGTGCGGGTGGCCGCGCGCAGGGCCGCGTCGGCCTCACCGGCGTCGAGGACGACGTCGGTGGTGATCACCACGAGCATGGTGGCCAGGCCGGGCGCGAGCATCCCCGCGCCCTTGGCCATGCCGCCGATGCTCCAGCCCGCACCGACGTGCGCGGCGCGCTTGGGTCGCGAGTCCGTCGTCATGATGGCGAGCGAGGCGTCCTCACCGCCCTCGACCGACAGGGCGGCGACACCCTTCTGGACCCCGTCGAGCACCTTGGCGCGGAAGACGTCGTCGCCCGTTCCGATCAGGCCGGTGGAGCACACGACCACGTCGCCCGCGCCCACGCCCAGCAGTTCGGCGGCGCGCTCGGCGGTCTGGTGGGTGGTCTGGAAGCCGAAGCTACCCGTGAAGCAGTTGGCCCCGCCCGAGTTGAGCACGACCGCTTCGATGACGCCGTCCTTCACGACCTGCTCCGACCACAGGATGGGATTGGCCTTGGCGCGGTTCGAGGTGAACACGGCAGCGCCGACCTTGAGCGGGCCGCGGTTGACCACCACGGCCACGTCGCGCGCGCCGGTGGACTTCAGACCGACGGCGACGCCGGCCGCCTCGAAACCTGCGGGGGTGGTCACGCTCACGGAGCGACTCCGTTCAGGGGAAGGGCGGTGGTCTCGGCGAGGCCCAGCGCGATGTTCATGGACTGCACGGCGGCACCGGCGGTGCCCTTGACGAGATTGTCGACGGCGGCGACGACCGTCACCCGGTTCGCGGCGCGATCCACGGCGACTCCCATCGAGGCGACATTGGCGCCCAGCACGTCGGCCACCCGGGGGAAGACGCCCTCGGGCAGCAGCTCGACGAAGGGTTCGTCGGCATAGGCCTCGACCCAGGCGGACCGGATCTCGGCATCCGTCGCATCGCCGCTGATCGGCGCCGACGAGGTGGCGAGGATACCCCGGGCCATCGGCACGAGCACGGGGGTGAAGGAGATGCGGATGCCGTCGCCCGGCGCGCCCGCCGCGGCCAGCGCCTGGCGGATCTCGGGGATGTGGCGATGCGTGCCGCCGACGGCGTAGGGGTTGGCCGTGCCAAGGATCTCGCTGGCGAGCAGGTTGGTCTTGGCCGCCTTGCCGGCGCCGCTGGGGCCGACGGCCAGCACCGAGACTACGTCGCCGGGGTCGATGACACCGGCCGCGACGCCCGGGGCGAGCGAGAGCGCGACGGTCGACGCATTGCACCCGGGGGCGGCGATGCGGCGCGCCCCGCGCAGCTTGTCGCGCTGCTTTCCGCCCGAGATCGGGAGCTCGGGAACGCCGTAGGCCCACGGCTCGGCGTGCGCTCCGCCGTAGAAGGCCGCCCAGTCCTCGGCGGACGTGAGGCGGTGGTCGGCCCCGGCGTCGATCACGAGGGCGGTGTCGGCGAGCGCCTCGGTGTACTGCGCCGACTGCCCGTGCGGCAGCGCGAGGAAGACGACGTCGTGCCCCGCCAGGACCTCGGGGGTCGTCGGCTGCAGCTCGAGGTGCCCGAGCGAACGCAGGTGCGGCTGGTGGGCGATGAGCCGCTGGCCCGCGCTGGAGTGCGCGGTGACCGTGCGGATCTCGACATCGGGATGGTCGGCGAGGAGGCGGAGGATCTCGCCGCCCGCGTAGCCGGAAGCGCCGGAAACGGCGACCGAGAGGGTCATACATCTACCTTACGAGTCGGGGCTGATGCTGCACGCAGCAGGAAGCGGGGCGGCGACGCCCGTATGCCCGACCGATGGCGGGTTACGAGGTCGCCGAGAATCGGCGCTCGACCCGACGTCGACGCGCAGCACCGGTGCTCACGGAGAGCTCCTCGGCGCGCACGGTGATCGACGACATGACGCGAGGGTATCGGCCGCGTCGCCGAAGGAGCAAATCGCGTGGTGCCGCGCGGCCCGTCATGCCCGGGGACGGCGCGTCCCGGGCTTGTCCCCCATTTGGGGGACACAGATCGCGTATGCTGTGGATCCTGCCCTCATCGCCGGGCACTTCCGACTGCCCCCCTTACCGGCGATGAGGGCAGACCTCTGCTCGCCGCTCGGTCGCCGCGAACGCGCGCCGTCGGTCCGCCCCGCGCAAGCGCCGACACGCGAAGAGCGCCGTACAGCATCGGCTGCGCGGCGCTCTTCGTCATCGAGGTCAGTCGCGGATCGCGGCCCCGAAGCGCTCCGCCGCGACGGCGACCCCGGCGAGCTTGGCCTCGGTCGCCTCGGCCGCGGTCAGCGTGCGGTCGGGCGCGCGGAAGCGCAGGGCGAACGTGAGGCTCTTCGTCCCCTGGGCCAGCCCCGGCCCGCGGTAATCGTCGACGAGTCGCGCCCACTCGAGCAGGGGCGCGCCCCCCTCGACGAGCGCCCGGCGCACGTCGCCCGCGGCGATCTCGGCGGGCACGGTCAGCGAGACGTCCTGCGTGGCGGCGGGGAATCCGGACAGGGATGCCGCGACCACACGCGACTGCGCCAGCTCGAGCATCGCGTCGAGATCGAGCTCGGCCACGAGCACGCGACCGGGCAGGTCCGCCGCGGCCGACACGGCGGGGAGCACCTCGCCCACGTAGCCGATGTCCTGACCCGCTGCGAGCACGCGTGCCGTGCGCCCGGGGTGCAGCGCGGCGCGCTGGGCCTGGACCAGCTCGATATCGAGACCCGCGGCCGCGGTCAGCACGCGCACCGCGTCGACGGCATCCGCGAGATCGGCGGCGAGCGCCGCCTGCCCGGGCTGCTTGGCGACGGAGTGACCGGCGAGCAGGATCGCCACGTGACGGCGCTGCGGCGGGATCGACGCATCGAGGGCGGTCAGCGTCGCCGCGTCAGGGCGCACCGCGAGCGGCGGCACCGACGGCGTGCCGTACGGCACGCCCGGCTTGGGCAGGAAGACCGTGCCCGTCTCGAAGAGGGCGAGGTCGACGATGCCGCGCGAGACGTTACGGTGCGCCACCTGCAGAAGCGCCGGGACGAGCGAGCGACGCAGGAAGGGCGACAGCCCGTCGAGCGGGTTGGCCAGTTTGACGCTCGGCAGCTTCTCGCCCGAGGGCGAGCCGTGCAGCGCGTTCTGCTCCTCGGTCGTGAAGGGGAACGACGGCGTCTCGACGAAACCGGCCGAGGCCAGGGCGTTCGCGACCCGACGTCGTCCCTGCTGCGCCGAGGTCAGGCCGCGGCCCGACGGCGGGCTCGGCAGCACCGAGGGGATGCGGTCGTATCCCTCGATGCGGGCCACCTCTTCGGCGAGCGTCCACTTGTCGGTGAGGTCGGGACGCCACGAGGGCGCGGTGACCGACCAGCCGGCGTCACGCTGCTGAACCGCGCACCCGATCAGCTCGAGCGCCGACACGGTCTCGTCGTCGGTGTAGTCCACGCCGATCAGACCCGAGACGAACCCCGCGGGCAGGGTGATCGCGTCGCGACGGTACTCGGCGGACAGCGATCCCCCCAGCTCGGTGTCGAGTGTGCCGCCGGCGAGTTCCACCATCAGCGAGGCGACGCGCTCCGCGGCCACGAAAGGAACGAGGGGGTCGACACCGCGCTCGAAGCGACGCGACGCCTCGGAGGGCAGCTTGTGCCGCCGCGCGGTGCGCGCGATCGAGACCTGGTCGAAGGTCGCCGCCTCGATGAGGACGTTGCGCGTGGCGTCGCTCATCTCGGTCGGGCCGCCGCCCATGACGCCGGCCAGGCCGATCGGCCCCGACTCGTCGGTGATCAGCAGATCTTCGGCGTTGAGCGTGCGCACCTGCCCGTCGAGGGTCTCGAGCTTCTCGCCCTGCTCGGCGCGCCGCACCGTGATGCCGCCCTGAAGGCGGTCGAGATCGTAACCGTGGATCGGCTGACCGAGTTCGAGCATCACGTAGTTGGTGATGTCGATCAGCACGCCCAGCGAGCGGATCCCGGCGAGCGACAGTCGCGTGATCATCCACGGCGGGGTCGGGCGCGAGGGGTCGACGTCGCGCACGATGCGCGCCACGAACTCACTGGCCCCCGCGCGCCCGCGGATGGGCGCGCGGTCGTCGACGGCGAGGGGGAAGCCCGTGGGCGTGCGCGAGGCCGCCTCGTCGTGTCCGGTCCCCGGGTCGCGGAACGCCGCGCCGGTGGCGTGGGAGTACTCGCGCGCGACGCCGCGCAGCGACAGGGCGTAGCCGCGGTCGGGCGTGACGTTGATCTCGACGGCGATGTCGTCGAGGCCCAGCAGCGCGATGGCATCCGTTCCCACGGGAGCGTCGATGCCGAGTTCGACCAGGCGCAGGATGCCGGAGTGCTCGCTGCCGAGGCCCAGCTCCTTCGCCGAGGCGATCATGCCGTCGGACACGTGCCCGTAGGTCTTGCGTGCGGCGATCGGGAAGGGGCCCGGCAGGACCGCGCCGGGCAGGGTCACGACGACCTTGTCACCGGCGAAGAAGTTGCCGGCGCCGCAGACGATGCCCCGCACTCCCCCGTGCTCCGCACCGACGTCGACCTGGCACCAGCGGATGGTCTTGCCGTTGGATTGCGGCTCGGGGGTGAACTCGATCACCTCACCGACGACGACGGGACCGGTGAGTTCGAAGCGGTGCACGTCTTCTTCTTCGAAGCCGACGGACACCAGGGCGGCGAGGACGTCCTCGGGGGTGGCCTCGGCGGGTACGTCGACGTACTCGCGCAACCAGGAGAGCGGGACGCGCATCAGACCACCATTCCGAACTGCTCGCTGAAGCGGACATCGCCCTCGGCCATGTCGCGCATGTCTTGCACGTCGCTGCGGAACATGAGCGTGCGCTCGATGCCCATGCCGAAGGCGAAGCCCGAGTACTCTTCGGGGTCGATACCCGCGGCACGCAGGACGTTGGGGTTCACCATTCCGCAGCCGCCCCACTCGATCCATCGCGCCCCGCCCTTGAAGGTCGGGTGCCACAGGTCGAGCTCGGCGCTCGGCTCGGTGAACGGGAAGAAGTTGGCGCGGAAGCGCGTCTTTGCCTCGGGTCCGAACAGCACGCGCGCGGCGTGGTCCAGGGTGCCCTTGAGATGGGCCATGGTGATGCCCTTGTCGACGACGAGGCCTTCGAACTGCGTGAACACCGGCAGGTGCGTCGCGTCGAACTCGTCCGTGCGGTACACCCGGCCCGGGCACAGCACGTAGATGGGCAGGTCGCGCTCGAGCATCGAGCGCACCTGCACGGGGCTGGTGTGGGTGCGCAGCACGAGGTGACGCGCGACCGGGTCGACGAAGAAGGTGTCCTGCATCTGACGCGCCGGGTGGTCGACGTCGAAGTTCAGCGCGTCGAAGTTGAACCACTCGTGCTCGAGCTCGGGACCCTCGGCGATCTCCCACCCCATGCCGACGAAGATGTCGGACACCTGCTCCTGCAGGAGGGAGATGGGATGCCGTGCCCCGACGCGGGCGCGCTGCGGCAGCGCGGTGACGTCGATGCGCTCGGCCTCGAGCTGCGCGGCCGTCTCGGCCTCGGCGAGTTCGGCCTCGCGTGCGGCGAGGGCCTGGTTCACCTGCCCGCGCGCCTGGCCGACGAGCTTGCCGAAGGAGGCCTTGTGCTCGGGGGCGACGTGGCGCATCTGGGCGTTCAGGCGCGCGAGCGGCGACTGGTCTCCCGTGTGCGCGGAGCGGGCGGCTTTCAGGTCGGCCGTGGTCGCGGCGGCGGCGATGGCGGCATGAGCCTCATCGACCGCGGCGGCGACGGCCTCGGGGGTGATCTCGGGTGCGTCGGACACGAGATGAGAGTCTACCGACGGGCGGGGACACTCCCCCGCCCGTCGATCGCTCACAGTCCGTGGGAGTCGTGCTTGCCGAGGCCGCGCTGGGCGACGATCAGCTCGGTGTCGGTGCCCGCCTGCCCCGTGGGCTCGGCGGGGGCGACGGCGCCCGCCTTCGGCGACGTGCGCAGGCGCACCTCGACGCGGTGCGCCGCGAACGACAGGGCGAGGCACATCGCGACGTAGATGACGCTCGCGATCATCGCGGCGGGGATGAGGGGCGAGCCGTACTCGCCGTTCGAGCCGAGCAGGCGAGCGAAGTAGAGCAGTTCGGGGTAGGTGATGATGAAGCCGAGCGCGGTGTCCTTGAGGGTCACCACGAGCTGGGCGATGATGACGGGGAGCATGGCGCGGATCGCCTGCGGCAGCAGGATCAGGCGCATGACGCCCGACTTGCGCAGCCCCACGGCGTAGCCCGCCTCGCTCTGGCCCCGAGGAAGGGCCTCCACACCGGCGCGGATGACCTCGGACAGCACGGAACCGTTGTAGAGGATGAGCGCGATCACCACGGCCCAGTAGGACGACATCTTGATGTCGATGACCGGCAGGCCGTAGTACAGCAGCAGCATGAACACGAGCACGGGGACGGCGCGCAGGATCTCGACGATCCACCCGACCGGCAGACGCACCCACCGGTGGTCCGAGAGGCGACCGATCGCGAGCACGAAGCCGAGGACGAGGGCTCCGACCGCGGCGACGACGAAGGCGGCGAGCGTCGCCAGCGTCGCTTCGCCGAAGCGCTGCCAGATGGCCGAGTAGGTGAAGACGTTCCACTTCGCCGCCGAGAACTGGCCGGTGTCGATGAAGCGCCAGATCACGAAGCCGATGACGGCCGCGACGAGCAGCAGCGTGACCACGCCGATGATGCGGTTGCGCAGCTGTGCGCGCGGGCCCGGAACGTCGTACAGGACGGAGGAGCTCATCGGGCGACCTTCCACTTCTTCTCGGCGGCGTTCTGCAAGGCGGCCAGCAGCAGCACGAGGATGACGAACACGACCATCACGAGCAGGATCGTGACGAGCTGGTTCTCGCCGTTCTCGCTCATGGCCGCGCGGATGTTGCCGAGATTGACCACCGAGAACCCGGCGGCGACCGTGGTGTTCTTGAGCAGGGCGATGAACACGCTCATCATCGGCGGGATGACCGAGCGGGTGGCCTGGGGCAGCACGACGAGCGACATCACCTGGCCGAAGCCCAGGCCGAGGGCGCGGGCCGCTTCGGCCTGGCCCACCGGGACGGTGTTGATGCCCGCTCGGATGGTCTCGGCCACGTACGTGGCCGTGTACACGCCGAGGCCGCACACGGCCAGGGGCAGGAAGCTGCCGCGCGGCACGTCGATCAGCAGCGGCACGCAGAACGCGAAGAAGAACAGCACCAGCGTCAGCGGGGTGTTGCGGATCCAGTTGACGTAGACCGCGCCCACGCCGCGCGCGATCGGGACCGGCGAGACCCGCATGGCCGCGACGATGAAGCCGAGCACGAGGGCGATGAGTCCGCCGCCCACGAAGAGCACGACGGTCCCCCACAGCGCCTGCGCCCACAGGTCGGGATAGTCGAAGATCTGATTCACCGGAAGCTTTCCGTTCTTTCGCGTCGTGCTCGGGAGAGTGCGGGCGGCGCCGGAGCGCCGCCCGCACGGGGATCAGCTGACGGGGTCGACCGCCGGCTGCTCGCCGGAGACGCCCGAGGCGCCGAGGTTCTTCTCGAAGATGGCCTGCCAGGTCTCGCCGCCGTCGGTGAACATCGTGTTCACGAACTCCTGGAAGGCGGTGTCGCCCTTGGCGAGGCCGACGCCGTAACGCTCCTCGCTGAAGGGCTCGCCCGCGATCTTGAGGTTGTCGGGATCCTGGGCCGCGTAGCCGAGGAGGATGGCCTCATCGGTGGTGACGGCATCCACTTCGCCGTTCTTCAGCTTCTCGACGCACTGCGAGTAGGTGTCGAACTCGACGACCTGGGCGGGAGTCTGCTCGCGGATGCGCTGGATCGGGGTCGACCCGGTCACCGAGCACACCGTGGTCTCGGCCGTCAGCGAATCCTTGCCCGTGATGGTGTCGTTGTCGGCGGCGACCAGCAGGCCCTGACCCGTCAGGAAGTACGGGCCGGCGAAGGAGATCTGCTCCTTGCGCTTGTCGGTGATGGAGTAGGTGCCGACGTAGTAGTCGATGTCGCCGTTGATGAGGGCCTGCTCGCGGTTGGCCGAAGCGATGGCCTTGTACTCGACCTTCGAGGTGTCGGCCGGGTCGTAACCGAGGGATGCCGCGATCCAGCGCGCCACGTCGACGTCGAAGCCCTTGCGCTCACCGGTCACGGGGTCGAGGTAACCCAGGCCCGGCTGGTCTTCCTTGACGCCGACGACGACCTTGCCCGCCGACTGGATCTTGTCGAACGTGGGGCTGTTCTCGATCGTGACGTCGGTCGCGACCGCGCCGTAGACGGGAGCGTCGCCGCTGCCGCCCTCGGAGCCGCCCTCGGCGCCGGGGGTGCCGCTGTTGCAGGCCGTCAGGGCCAGCAGGCCGGCGGCGATGATGCTCGCGCCGGCGAGAAAACGTGTCTTACGCATGTGATGTCTCCTTGGTTACGTGTGCTGTGCGGATGGATGAGTCGTCGGGACGGCGCGCAAGATCGACCGGGGGGAACGGTGGATGAGCGGTCGGCGGAGAACCTCCTCGTTCGGCGCCGTCGGGCAGGTCAGTGCGTGATGAGCTTCGAGAGGAAGTCCTTCGCGCGGTCGGATTCCGGACGGGTGAAGAAGTCCTCGGGCGCAGCCTGCTCGACGATCTGCCCGTCGGCCATGAACACCACGCGGTTGGCCGCCTTGCGGGCGAAGCCCATCTCGTGCGTGACGACGATCATCGTCATGCCGTCCTTGGCGAGGCCGATCATCACGTCGAGCACCTCGTTGATCATCTCGGGGTCGAGAGCCGACGTCGGCTCGTCGAACAGCATGACCTTGGGCTTCATGGCGAGGGCGCGGGCGATCGCGACGCGCTGCTGCTGCCCGCCCGAGAGCTGGGCGGGGAGCTTGTCGGCCTGGTGCCCCACTCCCACGCGCTCGAGAAGGGCGCGCGCCTCCTTCTCGGCATCCGCCTTCTTCATCTTGCGAACCTTGATCGGGCCGAGCGTGACGTTCTCGAGGATCGTCAGGTGCGCGAACAGGTTGAACGACTGGAACACCATGCCGACGTCGGCACGCAGCTCGGCCAGGCCCTTCCCCTCTTTGGGAAGCTCCTTGCCGTCGATCGTGATCGAGCCGCTCGTGATGGTCTCGAGACGGTTGATGGTGCGGCACAGGGTCGACTTGCCCGACCCCGAAGGACCGATCACGACGACCACCTCACCGCGGTCGACGGTGAGATCGATGTCTTTCAGCGCCTGGAACTGCCCGTAGTGCTTCTGCACATCGGAGACGACGACCAGGGGCTCGGAGAGCGTCGGAGGAACGGATGACATGGCTTCACCCTATGAGGGTGGCCGCCGTGCGACCACATTCCCGCGCAGGCCTTAACCGTTCTGTAACAGCCGCCCTCAGCCGGCGCGCTGCGCGAAAGCCGTCTCGTACAGGCACACGCTCGCGGCGGTGGCGAGGTTGAGGGACTCGGCGCGGCCGTAGATCGGCAAGCGCAGAGCCAGGTCGGCGTGCGCCAGCGCGGCCTCGTCGAGACCGCGCGCCTCGTTGCCGAACAACCACGCCGTGGGCTGGGCCAGAAGATCGCGGGATGCCAGGAAGTCCGCCCCGTCGACGTCGGCGGCGACCACGCGCAGGCCCGCCTCGTGCACCCGCTCGACGACGTCGGCCAGGTCGAGATCGACCGCCACCGGGACGTGGAACAGCGACCCGGTCGTGGAACGCACCACCTTGGGGTTGTAGGGGTCGACCGTGCGCCCCGTCAGGATCACGGCGTCGGCACCCGCGGCGTCGGCGGCGCGGATGATCGTGCCGAGATTGCCGGGATCGCGCACCTCTTCGCAGATGGCGATCAGCCGCGGCCCGCCGGACAGGATGTCCCTCAGGGCCGTGAGGGCCTGCCGGGCCACCGCGACGATCCCCTGCGGTGTGACGGTGTCGGCCATGGCATCCAGGACCGCCTCGGTCGTGAACTGCAGGTCGACGCCCGCTCGCTCGGCGGCGTCGCGCACGTCGGTGTGCTTCTCCATCGCGGTCGGCGTGGCGTACACCTCGAGGACCGTCTCGGGCGCCCACTCCAGCGCCTCTCGGGCGGCCTGCGGACCCTCGAGCAGGAACAGACCGGTCTCTTGCCGGGCGGCGCGCCGGCTGAGCTTGGCCACGGCGCGTACCCGCGGCGAACGGGGGTTCTCCAGCACGGTCCGAGTGTATGACGGCGCGGGAATGAAACCCGGCAGGCCGCGCGCGAATGACGGAACGGGCGCCCTCCGAGGAGGACGCCCGTTCCGGGAGAAGTCGCGACTTACGCGGACTTCGGAGCGTTGACGTCGCTGGGCAGGGCCGCCTTGGCGGTCTGCACGAGCGAGGCGAACACGGCCGGCTCGTTCACGGCGAGCTCGGCGAGCATGCGGCGGTCGACCTGCACGCCCGCGAGGCCGAGGCCCTGGATGAAGCGGTTGTACGTGAGGCCGTTCTGGCGCGACGCAGCGTTGATGCGCTGGATCCACAGACGACGGAAGTCGCCCTTGCGCTTGCGACGGTCGCGGTAGGCGTAGACCAGGGAGTGGGTGACCTGCTCCTTGGCCTTGCGGTACAGACGCGAACGCTGTCCGCGGTAACCGGAGGCGCGCTCGAGGATGACGCGACGCTTCTTGTGGGCGTTTACCGCCCGCTTGACTCTAGCCATTTCTGTTTCTTCCTAACGTGCGTCGGCGCTCAGAGACCGAGGAGCTTCTTGGCGACCTTCGAGTCGCCCTTGGCCAGGACCTGCTCCTGGTTCAGGCGACGGGTGCGCTTCGAGGCCTTGCCTTCGAGGTTGTGGCGCATACCGGCCTGCTGCTTCATGAGCTTGCCGCTACCGGTCAGCTTGAAGCGCTTCTTGGCACCCGAGTGGGTCTTCTGCTTCGGCATCTGTCTTCCTTCGTTGGTGTTCCCGGCGGAGCGGGAGTCTGGGGGCTTTACTCGGCGGGGGCCGAGGTGGGCTTTTCTTCCGGGGCCGCCTCGCCACGAGCGGCGTTACGCGCCGCCTCGCGGTTCGCCGCGCGCTGCGCGTTCTGCTCGGTCTTGACCTCGGACTTGTTCTTGTGAGGAGCGACCACCATCACCATGTTGCGGCCGTCGATCGTGGGGTTCGACTCGACGGTTCCGAACTCGGCGACGTCTTCGGCGAACTTGCGGAGCAGGCGCACACCCTGCTCGGGACGCGACTGCTCACGGCCGCGGAACAGGATCATGGCCTTGACCTTGTCACCCGCCTGCAGGAAGCCCTCGGCGCGCTTGAGCTTGGTGATGTAGTCGTGGGCTTCGATCTTCAGACGGAACCGGACCTCTTTGAGGACGGTGTTCGCCTGGTTACGACGCGTCTCTTTGGCCTTCTGAGCGGCCTCGTACTTGAACTTGCCGTAATCCATGATCTTGACCACGGGCGGCTTCGAGCTCGGCGCAACCTCGACCAGGTCGAGGTCCGCTTCCTGGGCCAGGCGCAGCGCAGCTTCGATTCGGACGATGCCGACCTGCTCGCCGTTGGGTCCGACGAGACGGACCTCCGGGACTCGGATGCGCTCGTTGGTGCGGGGATCGCTGATGCGGAACTCCTCTTGTGTGCGGGTGGTGGCCGCCGCGATCCGATCGGACCACGGGCGAAGAGGAGTACACACGCCACCCGGCACGGTGCTGTCAGCACCGGCTTCTGCACCCTGGCAACCCCGTACGACACGGAGCGGAGTGCGGGAACCCGGTAGCCTGGAACGGCAAGCGCGGGTGGGATGTGATCCTCTTTCGTACGGAGTGAATCACTCCGAAGCCCGCCATAGTCTAGCAGAGAGATTCACGTGGACACGATCCCCTCCGACCAGCCCGCCGACGACCACGCCCCGCACCGTCACGGAGCAGAAGACGAACGCCTCGCCCGCTGGGAGGAGCAGGAGCGCGCCTCCGCCTCGGCCACCCGCGACATCGCCGACGTCCCCGCCGTCGAGGTCATCACCACAGCCGCCGTCCATCTGATGAGTGCCGCCGCCGTCAAGACGGGTCTGGCCGACAACCCGGCCGAACAGCTCGACCTCGACGAGGCGCGCAAGCTCATCAACTCCCTCGCGGGGCTCATCACCGCCGGCGCCCCCGAGATCAGCGACATGCACGCTCGCTCCCTGCGCGACGGACTGCGCTCGCTTCAGCTCGCGTTCCGCGAGGCCTCTGTCATCCCCGATCCGATCGGCAAGGGCCCGGGCGAGAAGTGGACGGGTCCCGTCACCTGAGTCTGTCGTTCCGGGGTACCGGGCCCGGGACAGCTCCCCCGCGACAACCGCGGGCATCACGTGTCATGAGGACAGGGGATGCCGCGAGAACAGGCAGATCACGCGCAGATCGGCCTGTTGCCGTGGCATCCCCTGTTCTGATGGCCTCGAACGAGCGGCGGTCAGGCGTCGGCGCTGCGGTGCAGCTTGACCGTCAGGGAGTCGACGAGCACCGCGATGCGGTCGTCGGCGGCCCAGCGGCGCGCGATGCGGGCGAGCACGGCATCCAGTTCCTCCTGCCCCAGACCCGACATCAGCTGCAGGTGCACGACCAGCTCGGGACCGCGCAGCCGTCCGGTGGGGTCGCCGGGCTCGACGGCGAGGTCCAGCACGGCCAGCTCGCCCGAGATGCTCTGCTGCAGGCCGGTGAAGATCGTCGGCGAGATGTGGGCGGGTTCCCAGGGCTCGCCCTGCGCGATGGCCCACACGGCGGGACGACGGATGACGAACTCGGTCTCGGAGGCCGGATCGATCACGATGAGCTCGGTGTCTTCGGACGCCGCGGCGAGGGCCGTGCGTCGACCATCCGCGGGGACCGGGCGGGCCGTGGCATCCCATGCCTGCATCGCCGTGACCGAGGTGAAGACGGGCAGCACCTTGCGGCCGTCGGGAGCCGCGACGGTGACGATGGACAGCTCCTGCGTCTTGTCGACCTCGAGGCCGTGCGCGCCGACGCCGTGGTCGCCCTTCTCGGCGACGAGCGGGATCAGCAGCCGGGCTTCACGGTAGGCGTCGATCACCGCGCGCGCGTCGGCGTCCCCCGCACGGAACGCGACGAGAGCGGCGAGCAGGGCCGGGTCGGCGGAACCGTCGTCGCCCGCGTGCCGGTTCGACTCGAAGCGGCGCCCCTCCCAGGGCACGCCGGCCGAATCCGCGCCCACGCCGTGGTGCGCCGCGTCACGCGCATCGCGGGCGTGGTGCGCCGCGTCGTCCCGCGCCCCGCCGAGCGACCCCTGCGGATCGCCGTCAGTGTCCGGCGACATCCAGTGCCTCGGCGAGCGTGAACTGGCCCGCGTAGAGGGCCTTGCCCACGATCGCCCCCTCGACGCCGAGGGGCACGAGCTCGCGCAGAGCCGCGATGTCGTCGAGGTTCGACACGCCTCCCGACGCGACGATCGGCTTGGGGGTGCGCTGCGTCATCTCGCGCAGCAGTTCGATGTTGGGACCGCGCAGCGTGCCGTCCTTGGTGACGTCGGTCACGACGTACCGGCTGCACCCCGCGTCCTCGAGGCGCTCCAGCACCGTCCACAGGTCGCCGCCGTCGCGGGTCCATCCGCGTGCCGCGAGGGTCGTTCCGCGCACGTCCAGGCCGACGGCGATCGCCTCGCCGTAACGGTTGATGACGTCGGCGGCCCACTCCGGGTTCTCGAGAGCGGCGGTGCCCAGGTTGATGCGGCTCGCACCGCTCTCGAGCGCGGCCTCGAGCGAACGGTCGTCGCGGATCCCGCCCGACAGCTCGACCTGCACGCCTTTGACCTGCTTGATGACCTTGCGCATGACGCCCGCGTTGCTCCCGCGTCCGAAGGCCGCGTCGAGATCCACCAGGTGGATCCACTGCGCGCCCTGCCGGGCGAAGTCGGCGGCGGCATCGACCGGGTCGCCGTAACTGGTCTCGGTGCCGGCCTCGCCCTGGGTCAGACGGACGGCCTTGCCGTCGGCGACGTCGACCGCGGGAAGCAGCACCAGTTCGGGCGTGGACGCGAAATCGTTCATGGCTCCTCGCACCCCTCGGCGCATCTCGCCGAGCCGGGGCACGAGGTCACACAGTAGTCGCGCGCAGCCCGTCGATCCAATTGGACAACAGCCGGATGCCGGCTTCGCCCGACTTCTCGGGATGGAACTGCGTGGCCGCGAGGGGACCGTTCTCGACGGCGGCGATGAACGGAGCGCCGTACGTGCACCACGTCACCGCCGGCTGCGGGAACGGCGGCGTGACCTCGAGCGACCAGTCCTGTGCGGCGTAGGAGTGCACGAAGTAGAAGCGTTCGTCCTCGATGCCCTCGAACAGGCGGGAGCCCTCGCCGACGTCGACGGTGTTCCACCCCATGTGCGGCAGCACCGGGGCCTGCAGCTCAGCGACGGTACCGGGCCACTCCCCCAGTCCCTCGGTGTCGGTACCGCGTTCGATACCGCGGTCGAACATGACCTGCATGCCCACGCAGATGCCGAGCACCGGACGGCCGCCCGCGAGTCGGCGGTCGACGATCTCGCCTCCGCGGCTCGACGCGAGGGCGCCCATCACCGCGCTGAACGCGCCGACTCCCGGCACGAGCAGACCGTCGGCGTCGAGGAGCAGTGAACGATCCGAGGTCAGGCGCGCGTCGGCCCCCGCCTCGACGAGAGCCTTGACCGCGGAGTGGACGTTGCCCGACCCGTAGTCCAGAACCGCGACGACGGGCTTGCTCACAGGGCTCCCTTGGTGCTCGGGATGCCGTCGACCAGCGGATCGAGGGCCTTGGCCTGCCGGAAAGCCCGGGCGAGCGCCTTGTACTCGGCCTCGGCGATGTGGTGGGGATCACGCCCACCGACCACCCGTACGTGCACCGTGAGACCGGCGTGGATCGAGATGGCCTCGAACGAGTGACGTACGAGCGAGCCCGTGAAGTGGCCGCCGATGAGGTGGTGCTCGAAGCCCGCCGGCTCGCCCGTGTGCACGAGGTACGGACGACCGCTGATGTCGACGACGGCCTGCGCGAGGGCCTCGTCGAGGGGGACGAGCGCGTCA
Source organism: uncultured Microbacterium sp. (assembly GCF_913776565.1). GTDB lineage: Bacteria > Actinomycetota > Actinomycetes > Actinomycetales > Microbacteriaceae > Microbacterium. The sequence continues at coordinate 20,084 of NZ_CAJYPF010000164.1, forward strand.
CCGTACCGCGCGATGCCGGACTTGTCGCCCAGGGCCTGGCGGATCGCCTGTCCGAGCACGATCGAGGTGTCCTCGACGGTGTGGTGCGCATCGATGTGCGTGTCACCCGTCGCGCGCACGCGAAGGTCGGTCAGCGAGTGCTTGGCGAACGCCGTGAGCATGTGGTCGAAGAAGGGCACGCTCGTGGAGATCTCGCTCGCGCCGCGCCCGTCGAGGTCGAGCTCGAGTTCGACGCGCGACTCGCTCGTCTCACGCGTGATCGAGGCGGTGCGGGGAGTGGCGGGGCCGGTCATGCTCGGGATCCTATCGAGGCGAGGGCATCGAGGAAGGCGGTGGTCTCGTCGGCCGTCCCGGCCGAAACCCGCAAGTGGTGGGGGATGCCGACGTCGCGGATGAGCACTCCCCGGTCGTAGAGTGCCTTCCACGTCGCGGCCGGATCGTCGACTCCGCCGAAGAGGACGAAGTTGGTCCAGGATTCGTGCGCGGTGTAGCCGAGGGCGGCGACGGTCGCCGAGATCCGGTCGCGCTGCGCGACGATCTCGTCCACCATCGCGAGCATCGTGTCGGCGTGGCCGAGCGCGGCGGTGGCGGCGGCCTGCGTCAGCGCGCTCAGGTGATAGGGCAGGCGGACGAGACGGAGCGCGTCGACGAAGGCGGGGTCGGCGGCGAGGTATCCGACGCGGGCGCCCGCGAAGGCGAAGGCCTTGCTCATGGTGCGCGATACGACGAGCCGCGGTCGCCCCGGCAGCAGCGACAGAGCCGACGGCTCGTCACGGGGCGCGAACTCCTCGTAGGCCTCGTCGACGATGACGACGCCGTCGGTGGCGTCGTAGACCGCCTCGATCACATCGAGGTGCAGCGGGGTGCCGGTGGGGTTGTTGGGCGCGCAGAGGAAGACGATGTCGGGGCGTTTCTCGCGCACCTGCGCGGCGGCGGAGTCGGCGCTGAGGGTGAAGTCGTGCTCGCGCTCCCCCGCGATCCAGCGCGCGCCGGTGGCCCGCGTAAGGATGGGGTACATCGAGTAGGTGGGGGCGAAGCCCATCGCGGTGCGCCCCGGCCCCCCGAACGCCTGGAGGATGTGCTGCAGCACCTCGTTCGAGCCGTTGGCGGCCCAGATCTGCTCCGGCGACAGACCGTGACCGAGATAGGTCGCGAACGCCTCACGCAGCGGCGTGAACTCGCGGTCGGGGTAGCGGTTGACGTCACGCAGAGCACGGGCGACGGCATCGAGGATGTCGTCCGCGACCTCGGCGGGAACGGGGTGCGTGTTCTCGTTGACGTTGAGAGCAACAGGCAGGGCTGCCTGCGGGGCCCCATAGGGGGTCATTCCCCGGAGATCGTCACGAAGAGGGAGGTCGTCGAGGCGTACGGTCACCTCACCCATCGTAGGCGGCGACGCTCTCTCCGGATTGCGGCGGCATCCGTCGCCAGGCGGCGACCTCAGTCGGCGGGAGCGTACGCGACCGGGATGGCGATGCGCTGGCCGGCCGCGACCGATCCGCCCGGCAGGGCGTTCAGGCGCGTGATCTCGGCCACGACGTCGCGAGGATCGACCCCGGGGGCGAGGTCTTCGGCGATCGACCAGAGGGTCTCGCCGTCCATGACGGTGATCTCGGTGAAGGAGCCGGCGGGGGCGCCCGCCTCACTGGAGGCGAGAGCGGATCCGCCGCTCAAGGCGGCGATGCCGATCGCCGCGGCGACCGGGAGGGCGACCAGGAACGCCACGACGCGACGCCCGCGGGCGGTGATGCGCAGGCGGGTGGTCGGGGCGGTGAGGGCGATGCTGCTCATGGTGTGCTCCTTGACGGGGAGAGATTCGCACCCCGATCTCGGCCGGGAGGCCGGGGTGCGAATCTGTATTCCGAATCTATCTTCGATAGTGCAGGGGTGTCAACAATCCGTGAGTCGCAGAAGAATCGAACGCGACACGCGCGGAGGTCCGTGCGTTCCGCGTCGATCACCGGATACGGTTTCGACACGGAGACCTCATCACCAACCTCCGACATTCGAAGATCCGCCGTCTTTCCGCGGCGCGAGGGGAGCCCAGATGACCGACGCGACGACCGCCGCCGGCCGCGAACGACCGCAGACGCGGCGACGCAAGAACCTCAGCGACAAGCAGCTCGCGATCCTCGAGGTCATCCAGCGTTCGATCGCCCGGCACGGTTATCCGCCGAGCATGCGCGAGATCGGCGACGCGGTGGGGCTGAAGTCGCTGTCGAGCGTCACCCATCAGCTCAACCAGCTCGAACTCAGCGGCTACCTGCGACGTGATCCCGGCAAGACCCGCGCGATGGAAGTGCTGATCGACCTTCCGGGGGTCGCTGCCGAGAACCCCGCCGACACGGCACCTGCGCTGGGGGACGCCGCCCTGGTCCCCCTGGTCGGCCGCATCGCCGCGGGGGTGCCGATCACCGCCGATCAGCAGGTCGAGGAGATCTTCCCCCTCCCCCGACAGCTCGTCGGCAAGGGAGAGCTGTTCATGCTGAAGGTGTCGGGTGACTCCATGATCGACGCCGCGATCTGCGACGGCGACTGGGTCGTCGTGCGCTCGCAGGCGACGGCCGAGAACGGTGAGATCGTCGCCGCCATGCTCGACGGCGAGGCGACCGTCAAGACGTTCCGTCGTCGCGACGGTCACACCTGGCTGCTGCCGCGCAACAGCGCGTTCGAGCCCATCCTGGGCGACGAAGCGGTCGTCCTCGGTCGGATCGTCGCCGTCCTGCGCACGGTCTGAGGCGCGGCGGGGTATCGACTCGTCGGACCCGTAGCGCTGTCGGAGCCCCTGCGTAGGGTGGATGCCATGGCTCGCACGCTCCCCTTCGGATCCTGGCCCTCCCCCGTCACCGCCGAGGCGGTGGCCGAGTCCTCGCCGCGCATCGACGGCGCACTCCTGGTCGGCGACGAGGTGTGGTGGGGTGAGTCCGTCCCCAGCGAGGCCGGTCGCGTCGCGGTCAAGCGCCGCGGCGCCGACGGGCGGACCGAGACCGTCCTCCCCGCTCCCTTCAACGCCCGCTCGGCCGTGCACGAGTACGGCGGCGGTGCGTGGGCGGCGTCGCCCGACGGTGAGCTCTACTTCGTCGAGAAGAGCGATCAACGCGTCTACGCGCTGACCCCGGGCGGGCAGCCACGCCCGCTCACGGCCGTCGACGAAGCGGTGCGCCACGGCGGTCTGCGCTTCGATCGCGGCGTGCTCCTGGCGGTGCGAGAGACGCACGGCTCCGCCCGCGTTCCGGCGCGTGCGATCGTCCGCATCGCGGTCGACGGGTCGCCGACGGTCGACGTGCTCGCCGAGGGCAGCGATTTCCTCGCGCAGCCCTCCCTCTCGCCGGACGGTCGACGCCTCGCGTGGGTCGCGTGGGATCACCCGGCCATGCCGTGGGACCGCACGTCCATCCGCGTCGCCGACCTCGAGACCGGCGAGATCGTCCAGGTGGCCGGCGGCCCCGAGCGCGCTCCCCTGCAACCGGTGTGGATCGCCGACGACGAGCTCCTCTACGCCGACGACCCGGACGGCCGGTGGAACCTGTTCCGCCACCCGCTCGGCGGCGACGCGCAGCCCCTCGCTCCGGCGGACGCCGACACGGGAGGGGGCCTGTGGGTGCTCGGCACCCGGTGGTTCGGCGCCACCGACGACGGGCGCGTGGTCGCGGTCCGCACCCACGGCGCCGACGAGATCATCGAGATCTCGCCGTCCGGCGTGCGTCCTCTCGCCGTCCCCTCGGTCGCCACCTCGTCGGTCGACGACGTGCGGGGCACGCGAGCCCTGGTGTCGGGCGCGGACGCCGGTGGTCGTGCGGGCCTCTGGCTGGTCGACCTCGGTTCCGGCGAGGTCGATCTCGTCACCGGTGGCGCCGGCGCATGGTCCGCGGGGTGGATGCCCACGGCCCTCGCCCTCGAGACGGCCGGTCCGCACGGTCCCGTCCACGCTTTCGCCTACGCCCCCACCAATCCCGATGTCGTCGCGCCCGACGGCGAGCGTCCCCCGTACGTGGTGATGGTGCACGGCGGGCCGACCTCCCACGTGGGCCCGGCCCCGTCCGCCAAGACGGCGTTCTTCACCAGCCGGGGCATCGGCGTCCTCGACGTCAACTACGGCGGGTCGACCGGCTACGGCCGCACGTACCGCGAGCGGCTCGCGGGTCAGTGGGGCGTGGTCGATGTCGACGACGTCGCGGCCGCGGCATCCGCCCTCGCCCAGGCGGGACTCGCCGACCCCGACCGCATCGCCATCGCGGGCGGCTCCGCGGGCGGGTGGACGGTGCTCGCCGCGGTCACCACCACCAACGTCTTCGGCGCGGGCATCTCGCGCTACGGCGTGGGCGACGCGCGCGCCCTGGCCGAGGACACGCACGACTTCGAGGCGCGCTACCTCGACGGGCTGATCGGCCCGCTGCCCGAGGCCGAGGACGTCTACATCGAGCGCTCTCCGCTCAGCCATCCGGAGCGCTTCCGCGTCCCGCTGCTCATCCTGCAGGGCTCCGAGGACCGGGTGGTCCCTCCGGCGCAGGCCGAGGCGATCCGCGATGCTCTCGTGGCGCACCGGGTCCCCCACTCGTACGTGCTGTACGAGGGCGAGGGGCACGGTTTCCGCCGTGCCGAGACGGTCATCGACTCGCTCCACCGCGAGCTCGGCTTCCTCGGGGCGGTGTTCGGTTTCGACACCCCGGGGGTGCCGCCGCTGGCGTTGGCGGGCGGCCCCGCCGCGCACTGACGGTGAAGGCCCCGCCGACGCGATGTCGGCGGGGCCTTCACGTGGCCTCGACAGCCCAGGACGATCGGACTCAGGCGGCGAAGGGTGCCAGCTCTGCCGCGAGTCGAGCGCCCACGTGGGCGTGCAGGAACGTCCCGCTCTCGCGGTGCTCCTGCGCGACGATGAGTCCGCTCTCGTGCACGGCCGACACGAGGTCGCCGCGGTCGTACGGGACGACCGCCTGCACCTCGACCGCGGGGAGCGGCAGAGCGTCCTCGATCGCGGCGCGCAGCTCGTCGATGCCCTCTCCCGTGCGCGACGAGACGAACTTCGCCTGCGGTGCCAGTCCGCGCAGCACCAGACGATCGTCCTCGCTCACCAGATCCGCCTTGTTGAAAACGACGATCTCGTGACCGAAGTCCGCGTTCACGTCGCCCATCACGTCGCGGACCGTCATCAGCTGCGCGGCCGGGTCGGGGTGCGACGCGTCGACGACGTGCAGGATGACGTCGGCGTCGCCGACCTCCTCGAGCGTCGAACGGAACGCCTCGACCAGCTGATGCGGCAGGTTGCGCACGAAGCCGACCGTGTCGGTCAACGTGTACACGCGACCGTCGGTTGTCTCGGAGCGGCGGACGGTGGCATCCAGGGTCGCGAACAGCGCGTTCTCGACCAGCACCCCGGCACTGGTCAGGCGGTTCAGCAGACTGGATTTGCCGGCGTTGGTGTACCCGGCGATCGCGACCGAGGGGATGGTGTGCCGCTTGCGCTCGGCCCGCTTCGCCTCACGGGCGGGAGCGAAGTCGCGCAGCTGCTTGCGCAGCAGCGCCATCTTGGTGCGGATGCGGCGGCGATCGAGCTCGATCTTGGTCTCACCGGGACCACGCGAGCCCATGCCCGCGCCGCCCGCTCCGACCTGTCCACCGGCCTGACGCGACATCGAGTCACCCCAACCGCGCAGGCGCGGCAGCAGGTACTCGAGCTGCGCGAGCTCGACCTGCGCCTTGCCCTCGCGGCTCTTGGCGTGCTGGCTGAAGATGTCGAGGATGACGGTGGTGCGGTCGATGACCTTGACCTTGACGACGTCCTCGAGCGCACGCCGCTGGCTGGGCGCGAGTTCCGTATCGGCGATCACGGTGTCGGCGCCGACGGCGGCGACGATGTCGCGCAGCTCAGCCGCCTTGCCGCGCCCGACGTAGGTCGCCGGGTCCGGGTGGGGACGACGCTGCAGCACACCGTCGAGCACCACCGCTCCGGCGGTCTCGGCCAGCGCGGCGAGTTCGCGCAGCGAGTTCTCGGCATCCGCCTGCTCACCCTGGGGGTGGACGCCGACCAGCACGACGTTCTCGAGGCGCAACTGGCGGTACTCGACCTCGGTGACGTCCTCGAGCTCCGTCGACAACCCCACGACGCGGCGCAGTGCGGCGCGCTCCTCGCGATCCCACTGGTCGCCGTCGGCGTCTCCGCCGTAGGCCGTCGTGGCGTCCTGGAGCGCCTGCGCCGCACCGAAGACCCGGACCCCGCGGTGCGCTTCGGCGCGCGAGAGCACGCGGTCCACCGGATCCACGGCGGGCGCGTCGATGCTCGGGGGTGTGGTCTGTTCGGTCATGTGTTCCTTTCGTCGCGGGCGATCCCGCGTGTTCTGGCACTTTATCCGCCCCGGTGGGGGCGACGGCCGTCCGATATCCTGGAGGCATGGGGAGCGAGCACTATTTCAGCGCGTCGCCGTCGAGTCCCGAACAGCTCCGCCGCATCCGTGCGACGCTCGCCGGTCGTGAACTCGAGCTCGTCACGGCGGGCGGCGTCTTCAGTCCGGACCACGTGGATGCCGGCACGTCGGTGCTGCTCGCCAATACGCCTCCCCCGCCCGCCGGCGGGAACTTCCTCGACCTGGGATGCGGGTGGGGTCCGATCTCGATCTCTCTCGCGCTCGGGTCACCGCGCGCGACCGTGTGGGCGGTCGACGTCAACGAGCGCGCCCTCGATCTCGTGAGGCGCAACGCCGAGTCACTCGGCCTCATGAACGTCAACGCCGTCCGACCCGAGGATGTTCCCGACGACGTCACGTTCCGCACGATCCGCTCGAACCCGCCCATCCGGGTCGGCAAGAACGAGCTGCACGGCATGCTGCAGCACTGGATCCCCCGCCTGTCGGAGCGTTCCGACGGCTGGTTCGTCGTCCAGCGCAATCTCGGCTCCGATTCGCTGCAGCGGTGGCTCGCCGCGACCTTCGCCGACGGCTACGGCGTGCAGCGAGCCGCGACCGGTCGCGGTTTCCGGGTGCTGCGCGTGCGCCGACACGGCTCACCGCCGAGCGAGCTCATCGACATCGTCCGCTGACCGCGGCACGGGGCGTGGGATGCCACGCGCAGCCGCCCCGGTCTTGCCGGGCTCTCAGGCGAGGGCGACCTCGCCCGTGAACACGAGGGATGCCGGCCCCGACAGGTACACGTGGCCCTCGGACACTCGAACGCCCAGAGTTCCACCCGGGGTGTCGACGATCCAGGAGTCGGGTGCCGCAGCCCCGGCCCAGTGACGCACCGCGAGAGCCGCCGCGGCGACGCCCGTGCCGCAGCTGAGCGTCTCGCCGACGCCGCGCTCGAACACGCGCAGACGAATCGCTCCGACGCCGTCGCGCACGAGCGGATCGGCCGGGACGACGAACTCGACGTTCGCGCCATGGCGGGGCGCGGGGTCGAGCACGGGCTGGAACGTCAGGTCGAGCCCCTCGAGCTCGGCATCCGACGACAGGGCGACCACCACGTGCGGGTTGCCGACGTCGATGCCCACACCGGGGCGTGCGACGCTCAGGCCCTTGGCGCGCACCAGGGTCTCGGCGGCGTCCACGGCGAAAGCGCCCAGATCGACCTCGAAACCGCGGTCGCTGCGCGTGAGGGTCTTCACTCCCGCCCGGGTGCCGATGCGCAGGCCCGCCTCGATCGCGGCCAGACCGGTGTCCGTGAGGTAGCGCGCGAACACGCGCGTGCCGTTCCCGCACATCTCGGCCTTCGACCCGTCGGCGTTGCGGTAGTCCATGAACCACTCCGCGCCGGATGCCGCGGCCTCCGCGCCCTCGCTGAGCGCGGCCGAGCGCACGACACGCAGCAGGCCGTCGGCGCCGATCCCGAAGTGACGGTCGCACAACGCCGCGATCTGGGCGTCGGACAGGTCGAGCTCGCCGTCGGGATCGGCCACCACCACGAAGTCGTTTCCGGTGCCATGACCCTTGGTGAACGCGAGAGAGGACATGGCATCCAGTCTAGGGACCCCTCTTCGGCTCAGTCGGACGCCGGGACGTGGCGCCCCGCCGGTGCCCATGGCCTCAGGCGGGTCGCCCCGGGCCGTCGACGATCAGGCGCTTGCCGGTCGCCCACGTCTCGAACGGCTCGTACGCGAGCGCGTCGTAGAAACCGCGGGCTCCGGCATTGTCGGGGCGCACCATGAGCTGCACCTTGGGGCAGCCCATCTGCTCGAGCAGCCTCTCGGCCTCGGCCACGAGCGCGCGCCCCACGCCGCGCCCGCGGTGCGACGGCGCCGAAGCGAGGTAGTACAGCCATCCGCGGTGGCCGTCGTACCCGGCCATGACGCTGCCGACGACGCTGCCGTCGTCGACCGCGACGAGGAAGAGCTCGGGCTGCACGGTCAGCTTGCGCCGGATGTCGGCGCGCGGGTCGTTCCACGGACGAGTCAGTCCCGCCTGCTCCCATAGAGCCACGACGGCGTCCTCGTCGGAGGGCGCGAAAGCGCGGATGCCGATGGTCATGCGTCTTCACCTCCTGCCGCGCGCACGAGCTGCGCGGCATCCGTGGTTCGGGCGTCCACCCACCGCGCGTCGGCGTAGCGTCGGAACCACGACACCTGCCGTCGTGCGTAGCGCCGCGTGAGCGCCTGGGTCTGCGCGACGGCGTCGTCGCGCGTGATCTCGCCCTTGAGCTGCGCGAGCGCCTGGGCGTAGCCGATCGCGCGCGACGCCGTGATACCCCGCTCGAGGCCCTCACCGCGCAGACGCTCGACCTCGTCGACGAGTCCCGCCGCCCACATGTCCTCGACGCGCGCGTCCAGCATCTCGACGAGCTGCGCGCGCTCCACCTGCGTCGCGAGGATGCGCGTCGACGGATGCCACCACTGCGGGGCCTCGGGAAGGGCGCCGCCGTGGGTCTCGCCGCCCTGCGCCAGCACCTCGAGGGCGCGGACCACGCGTCGACCGTTGCGCGGATCGATGTTCGCCGCCGCCACGGGATCAGCCGCGCGGAGTCTCTGGAAGAGGACGCCCGCCCCCTCGCTCTCGAGCTCCGCTTCGAGCCGGGCGCGCAACGCCTCATCCCTCGGAGGGAAGCGGAAATCCCACAGAACGCTCGAGATGTAGAGTCCCGATCCCCCGACGAGGATCGCGTCCGCACCGCGGTCGTGGATCGCGCGGATGGCCGTGCGGGCGGCATCCTGGTACCAGGCCACCGCGGCCTCGTCGGTCACCGCGAGCGCGTCGAAGAGGTGATGGGGGATGCCGCGTCGCTGGCCGACCGGAATCTTGGCCGTGCCGATGTCCATCCCGCGGTACAGCTGCATCGCGTCGGCGTTGACGATCTCGGCGGGACGGCCGTTCGCGGCGAGGGTCTCGGCCAGGTCGAGCGAGAGCCCGGTTTTGCCGGTGCCCGTCGCCCCGACGACGGCCCACAGGGCCGGGGCGGTCACACGCCGACGCGGAGCGTGGGCAGCCCGAGCGAGACGGCCCGCGTCGCACCGGCGTCCCCCGCGGGCGTCGGCACACCGCACGACTCCGCCTGCGAGCGGTCCCACGCGTCACCGGCCCGGGTACGGCGGATGCGAAGCGGCGCGCCGTCGGGAGCGTCGGCCAGCAGGTGGAACGGCGCAGCGTGCGTCACGGTCACCGAGACCACGTCTCCGGGGCGGGGCACGGCCGAGCCGGCGGGCAGTTCGAAGTGCACGAGGCGGTTGTCTTCGGCGCGACCGGTGAGGCGGTGGGTCTCGGCGTCCTTCTTGCCCTCGCCCGTCGAGACGAGCACCTCGAGAGTGCGGCCGAGCTGCTTCTGATTCTCTTCGGCCGAGATGCGGTCCTGAAGGGCGATGAGTCGCTCGAAGCGCTCCTGCACGACCGCCTTGGGAACCTGGTCCGCCATGGTGGCCGCGGGTGTGCCCTCGCGGATCGAGTACTGGAACGTGAAGGCGCTCGAGAAGCGCGACGCCTCGACCACGCGCATGGTCTCGGCGAAGTCCTCCTCGGTCTCTCCGGGGAAGCCGACGATGATGTCGGTCGTGATCGCCGCGTTCGGGATCCGCTCGCGCACCCGGTCGAGGATGCCGAGGAACTTCTCGCTGCGGTACGAACGGCGCATCGCCTTGAGGATGCGGTCCGAACCCGACTGCAGCGGCATGTGCAGCTGCGGCATGACGGCGGGGGTCTCGGCCATCGCGGCGATGACGTCGTCGGTGAAGGCGGCCGGGTGGGGGCTCGTGAAGCGGATGCGCTCGAGCCCCTCGATCTCACCCGCGGCGCGCAGCAGCTTGCCGAAGGCCAGACGGTCGCCGAACTCGACCCCGTAGGAGTTGACGTTCTGGCCGAGGAGCGTGACCTCGATCGCGCCGTCGTCGACCAGCAGGCGGATCTCGTTGAGGATGTCGCCGGGACGACGATCCTTCTCTTTGCCGCGCAGGCTCGGAACGATGCAGAACGTGCAGGTGTTGTTGCAGCCGACCGAGATCGACACCCAACCGCTGTGGACCGAATCCCGCTTGGTGGGCAGAGTGGAGGGGAAGATCTCGAGCGACTCGAGGATCTCGAGCTCGGCCTCGCCGTTGTGGCGGGCGCGCTCGAGCATGCCGGGAAGCGAGCCCATGTTGTGCGTGCCGAAGACGACGTCGACCCACGGCGCCTTCTGCTGAACCGCGTCCTTGTCCATCTGCGCGAGGCAGCCGCCGACCGCGATCTGCATGCCCTCGTGCGCGTCCTTGCGCGACTTGAGATGGCCGAGCGTGCCGTAGAGCTTGCCGGCGGCGTTGTCGCGCACGGCGCAGGTGTTGATCACCACGACGTCGGCCTCGATCCCCGCCTCGGCACGAACGTACCCCGCGCTCTCGAGCGACCCGGACAGTCGCTCCGAGTCGTGCACGTTCATCTGGCACCCGAAGGTGCGGACTTCGTAGGTGCGGGGTCCCGCATCGCCCTGCGCGGCGGCGGACGGCGCGATCAGTGTGGGGGTGGAAACGGGGGTCGTCATGATGGATGCCAGTCTAAACGGCGCCTCCGACACCCGCCTCCGGCCCCGGACCGATGCGGATTCGAGGGGGGCTGGACACCTGCCCGGCACACCTCGCTATGTTGGAGCTGTGCGCCGCCCGTCGAACCTGACGGGTGACTCCGGGGGGAGCTGTACATGGGGAACGAACGACCGACGGTGCCGTCGGGTCATCTGGTGGGGGCGGATCGGGATGCCGTCTCGCTCGCCGAAAGCGCGCGGGCGGGCACGTCGCTGCTGATCGCGGGGCCGCGTGGCTGCGGGCGCAGCTATCTACTGCGGGCCATCACCGCCGAGCTGCAACGGACCGGGACGCGGACCGCGGTCGTCCGGCCGTGCTCCGCCTTGACGCGGGTGCCCTACGGCGCTCTCGACGCGGCCGGCGATCCCTGCCTCGACGACGTGCGCGAGCTGACCGGCGACGCCGTCGTCGACGGCGTCATCGTGGTCGACGACGTCGATGCGCTGGACACGGCATCCGTGCGGGCGCTGGAGCGTGCCGTGGCCACGCGCCGCACGACGGTGATCTTCGCGATGCGCACCGCCCGACCGCGCGCGATCGACCTCGGCGACGACGCGAACGAGGTGCGGCGCGCCGTACTGGGGTTGTGGCTGGATGGCATCCTGCGCCGTGTCGACCTGCGCGAGCTGTCGGACGACGACGCCCTCCGGATGATCGACCTCTTCCCCGACGCGCCGCTCCTCGACAGCGCGACGCGCGCGGCGCTCGCGTGGCGCGCGGACGGGTCGCGCGCCCTGCTGCGTCAGCTCGTCCTCGAGGCCACCGGCGCCGCCCGTGCCGGTCGCGATCCGCTCAGTCCTCTGCGCGCGATCGCCCGGGACAGCAGACTCGCCGTCGCGCTGGAGCGTCACGTCGCGGAGATCACGCGCCCGGACCTGGAATGCCTGGCGGGCGTTTTGCGCCTGCCCCACCTCGAGCTCGCGGCCGCGACGCGGCTCTTCAGCGCCGAGAGCGTGCACGCTCTCCTGGCGAGTGGGCTGCTGCACGCCGACGCGTCGAGCGAGCGTCGTCTGACCGTGAACGACATCGTCGCCCAAGAGGCCCGGCGCCAGCTGGGCACCGCACACGTCGACGAGCTCATCCGCTCCGCCGGCTCACGGATGCTGGCGGAGGATGACGAATGGTGGAGTCATCCCATCGCCGTCGCCGTCTCGGAGCGGTGGCACCGCCACGGCGCCGAGTCCGACGAGAACGCCTATCCCCCATCCACCCGGGTGCGCGTGGCACTCGCCGGTGCGCGGGCCGCCAACGACCGGGGCGACACCGCGCACGCCGTCGCGCACGCGCTGCGCGGTCTGCGCGCGAAGGAAGACCCCGCACTGCGGCTCGAGGCAGAGCTCGCGGCATCCGGACCCACCGAGAACGACGGGGACATCGACCTCGGCGCCCGTCGACGCATCGCACGCGCTGCCGCCGAGAGACGCGGCGCGCCCTCGGTCTCGTCGTCGGCGACCGACGCCGACGCACGCGTCGAGGGGCTGCTCGCCGACGCGCTCCGCGCGGGCGCCCAGCTCGACTGCGCACGGGCGGCCGAGGCCGCTGCGCGCGCCGCCGCCGAGACCGACGCGTCGCCGGCCGCCCGCCTGCGCGCGACCGTGGCGGCCGGCACCGCCGAGGCCTACCGCGGCCGATGGAAGGTCGCCCAGCACTACTACCGCGAGGTGCAGCGGACACTTGATGCACGCCGCCGCGCGGACGGCATCGGCCCCCGGGAGCGGATGGCTGCGGTGATGTCGATGCTCGCGGGACACCAGATCGCGGGAGCAGACGGTGCATCCGTGCGCGCGCGTCTCACCGCCGAGGTGGCGATGACGGCCCGTGAGGGCGATGCGGCCGAACTCACGCGCGCCGGAGCGGCGGGAGCGATCGCCTACGCCGGCGCGGGGCGCCCTGTCGAATCCGCGCGCGAGCTCACCTCCGCGCTCTCGCGTGAGCCCGCGGCCGTCGCGGCCATGTCGACCGCGATGATCGAGCTCGGCGTCGCCGAGGAGCTCGCCCTCGCGGGACGACTCGACGAGGCGCGAGCGATCATCGCTCATGTCGACGATCGCGGTGCCGCCCTCGTTCAACGGAGCAGGTTGTACGTGCAGACCACCGTGCGGGTGGCAGAGGGCAGTCCTGAGGCTGCTCGCGCGACGGCGCGTGCTGCCGCGGAGCTGACGCGCGGTACCGCCGCGGCCGCGCTGCGCATCCGCGACCTCTCCCGGCTCGCGACCCTCGGCATCGCGTCGACGGACGAGATCGATGAGCTCGTCCAGCTCGCCGCGACGACGGATCTGCCGATCGCGGCCGAAGCCGTGCGCCGCGCTGTCACTCACCCCCAGGACGACGATGACGCACTCGTGGACGAGCTGCGACTGCATGCCCTGTGGTCCGGCGGCGACAGTCTCACCGTCGGCCCGGTCGTGCCGGTCCCGCCCCTTCCCCCGCGGGGCGACACCGCCGACCGCGGCGAGGAACTCACTGCCCGCGAGCGGGAGATCGCCCTGATGGCGAACGAGGGCCTCACGAACCGCGAGATCGCGACGCGCCTGTTCCTGTCCATTCGAACCGTCGAGTCGCACGTCTATCAGGCGCGGATGAAGGTGGGCGCCGCAACCCGGCGTGAACTCGGACGCCTCGTCGCGGCCGGTGCCGCCCACCGCGGCGATGCCACGGTGGGCGCGCGTTCACGCCCCGCCGAGGACGCCATACGTCCGGGCGGGGATGCGCGAGCGCCGAGACCCTGAACAGGGAAACGGGCTCGAGCGGCCGCTCTGCGCGAGCTCAGTCGTCCGGCGTGAAGCGGACGCCCGAGGTGGGCCGCGCGTACGAGCGCCCGATGCCCGCCTCGCCGAGCGCCGTGCGGGCGGCCGTAAGCGCCACCGACGAGGGATACCCACGGCGAGCGAGCTGACCGGAGAGTCGACGGAGAGCGGCGTCGTACTCGACGCCCTCCACGCCTCGGACCTTCGACCGGGCGAACTCCAACGCGCGTTCCGCGTCGTCGTCGGGCAGCGCCTCGAGAGCCGCCTCGGCCACGTCGCGGGGAATACCCCTCTTGCGCAGCGTCTCGGCGACGACACGTCGGCCCTCTTTGCGTTTGTCCATCGCCGACATCACGAGCTGCTCGGCGAAAGTGACGTCGTCGAGGTAACCCAGGTCGACGAATCGATCGACAAGTTCTTCGCAGATGATCTCGTCGACACCCTCGACCCCGCGCAGCACCGTGCGCGCCTCGCTGAGCGACAGCGACCGCGACCGCAGCTTGCGCAGCAGAACCGCCTCAGCGCTCTCTCGTACCTGCTCGACCGACGGCTCTGCGCTCACCAGCTCGTCTTCGGAGGAGCGGAACCCCTTATGTGGGGAGGACGCAGGCTCGACCGGCGCCAGCGGGCGGGTTCGTCGGCCGGACGCCACCGGAGGGTGCCAGTCGTCCGCGTCCGAATGATCGACGGAAGCCCTGGCCCGCGCGCCGCCGTCGCCGCGTGGCACCGCCACCGTCGGCCGTACGGAGCGATCGCCGAAAAGCGGGATCACGGGAGCGAGGCCGTCGGGACCGTCACCCGGCGTGGCGCCGGAGTGACGATCCCGACCGTCTGGTGCCGTCATCAGGCGGGGCGACGCGCGGCCAGCTCGTCGTCCGCCGCGGGGGCCTCGGCCGCGCCGGGTCCGCCGATGCCCATCTTGGTCTTGATCTTGGACTCGATCTCGGCGGCGATGTCGGGATTCTTGATGAGGAAGTTGCGCGCGTTCTCTTTACCCTGACCGAGCTGCTCGCCCTCGTAGGTGTACCACGCGCCCGACTTCTTGACGATCGCGTGCTCCACACCGAAGTCGATCAGGCTGCCCTCGCGCGAGATACCGACGCCGTAGAGGATGTCGAACTCGGCCTGCTTGAAGGGCGGCGCCATCTTGTTCTTGACGACCTTGACGCGCGTGCGGTTGCCGACCGCCTCGGTGCCGTCCTTCAGCGTCTCGATGCGGCGGATGTCGAGTCGGACCGACGCATAGAACTTCAGCGCCTTTCCACCGGCGGTGGTCTCGGGCGAACCGAAGAAGACACCGATCTTCTCGCGTAGCTGGTTGATGAAGATGGCCGTCGTCTTGGTGGTGTTGAGCCCACCGGTGAGCTTGCGCAGGGCCTGCGACATCAGGCGAGCCTGCAGACCGACGTGCGAGTCGCCCATCTCACCCTTGATCTCGGCCTCGGGGACGAGGGCCGCGACGGAGTCGATGACGACGAGGTCGATGGCACCGGAACGGATCAGCATGTCGGCGATCTCGAGCGCCTGCTCACCGGTGTCGGGCTGCGACACCAGCAGGGCGTCGATGTCGACGCCGAGCTTCTTCGCGTACTCGGGATCGAGCGCGTGCTCGGCGTCGATGAACGCGGCGATGCCGCCGGCACGCTGCGCGTTGGCGATCGCGTGAAGCGTCAGAGTGGTCTTACCCGACGACTCCGGACCGTAGATCTCGATGATGCGGCCGCGGGGAAGACCGCCGATGCCGAGCGCCACGTCGAGGGCGACGGAGCCGGTGGGAATGGTCTCGATCGGCGCACGGTCGTCGCTGCCCAGTCGCATGACCGAGCCCTTTCCGAACTGCCGGTCGATCTGGGCGAGGGCCGACTCGAGGGCCTTCTCGCGGTCTGCGGGTGAGGGCATGACGTCTTCTTTCTGCTCGCGTTCCGGTCGCCTATAGGCTGTCGCGGTCCCACCGACGGTGGGGGTGCCCGACAAGGCGTTCAGAGTGTCGTTCGACGTTCCCCACGTTAGGGAGGACCTCCGACATTGGGTTCGAAAGCTCCCCCGGATGGGGATGGATGCCACGAACACTCCGCTGGGAAGGACACTACGCCCGAATCGAACGAAGGTTCGACGACACGCCGAGAAGATCTCCGCGACTACCGAAAGACGCGACGCCGACGCGCTCAGGAGCGACGCGGCTCCAGTCGGCCGACGCCGTAGCGCCTGTTCTCCGGAACGTCGGTCTCCGCGCACAGCGCGAGCCACACGTCGCGCGGAGCGACACCCGCCGCCAGGGCGTCGACGCTCGTCCGCCCACCCACGGCGGACAGAACGAGATCGGTCAACAGGGAACCTCCGCGCGCGCCGAACTCGTCGGCGACAGCGCGATCGAACTCGCTTCGACGCACGAGGCGGGACTCAGCGGAGCGAGAGTTCGGGTTCGACGGCCGCGACGAGCTCGTCGGGGACCACATCGGGGAAGGTCTGCAGCCCCTCGAGAACCGAGAGACGGTCACCGACCTGACGCATGATGGTCGAGATGGGCACGTCGAGCGCCTCGGCGACAGAGGCGAGGATCTCGCTGGATGCTTCTTTCTGACCGCGCTCGACCTCGCTGAGGTAGCCCAGGGCGACACTCGCGCGGCTCGCGACCTGGCGGAGGGTGCGACCCTTCTGCTGGCGGAGGTCACGCAGGACTTCTCCGATCTCTTGACGAACCAGGATCATTTGGGGCCCTCCTCACTGCTGATTCCGTCGTGTCCGGTTGGACAACTGTGAAACACCGTCTGTGGTCACCCTAATGCCGCGCGCTGAGCACCGGATGGGAATCGCACAACGAAACCGGGATCTGCCATCATTTGTTCCCCCCTTCGGGTTGGAACACTTCGGCGTCGAAGTATCACAGCGCCGCGAGAGCCCGCCGGATCGCGAGATGGGCGGTCTCTCGCCGGATCCGCTCCCTGTCGCCGGCGATCACGAGGGAGTCCACTCGTGTGCCCAGAGGAGTGGAGACGGCGATGTGCACCGTCCCCACGGGTTGACCGTCCTGCTCGTCGGGACCGGCGACGCCGGTCGTGGCGATGCCGACATCAGCGGAGACGCCGTCGCGGCCGAGGACGTCGCGCACTCCCCTCGCCATCTGACGCGCCACGCGAGGATTCACCGCGCCGTGAGCGTCGAGAAGCGCCTGATCGACGCCGAGCACCCCGTGCTTGAGGTCGGTCGCGTAGGCGACCACGCCCCCGCGGACCGTGCGCGAGGCGCCCGGCACATCGACGAGGGACGACACGACGAGACCGCCGGTGAGCGACTCGGCCACGGCGACCGTCCAGCCCAGCTCGACGAGCCGATCCAGGAGCAGTGCCGCGCTCTCGCGCGGGGTGCGCACCAGCGTCTCGTCCAGGTCCTCGGGGATGCCGTCGATCACCGAGCGCCTCGGCTCCTGCGCGCCGCACGGACCTCGGTGACGACGTAGTCGATACCGGAGGCGATCGTCAGCATCACCGCGATGGTCATGGTGACGACCCCCGCCCACCACACACCGGACTGCCAGGCGGGGGCGTCCGAGAGTCCCGCGAAGGGGAGGAGAGCGATCGAGAGGGCGATCGCCTGGAACACCGTCTTGAGCTTGCCCATCCAGGCCGCGGCGAGGACGTGGTCGCTGACAACGACGAAGCGATACACCGTGATGCCGATCTCTCGGATCAGCACGACGATGGTGATCCACCACGGCAGCTCGCCGAGGATGGAGAGTCCGACGAATGCGACCCCCGTCAGGGCCTTGTCGGCGATCGGGTCGAGGAGCTTGCCCAGGTCGCTCACGATCCGGTACCGACGCGCGATGTAGCCGTCGACCCCGTCCGTGGCGATCGCGACGATGAACAGCACCGCAGCGGCCCAGCGCAGCCCGCCGCCGGCGCCGGCATCGGCGAGGAGCAGCCAGAGGAATACCGGGGCGCAGAGGATGCGCGCGATGGTGATCGCGTTGGGCAGCTGGGGGTGAACGGCCATCAGTCGCGTCCCGTCAGCTGCCACGCGTCTTCGGAGCCCTCGTCGTCATCCGCGTTCACGACGGGCAGACCGTCGAACTGCGCCTCGATCGGGTCCTCACCGTACCGGTCGTCGTCCGCCACCTCGGCGGCCGGCGGCGCGTCGTCCCCGCGGAGGCGGGCCATGACGGCCGGCAGCTGCTCGTTGGTGACGAGCACGTCGCGAGCTTTCGACCCCTCGGAGGGCCCGACAATCTCGCGGGATTCGAGCAGGTCCATCAGGCGGCCCGCCTTGGCGAAGCCGACGCGCAGCTTGCGCTGCAGCATCGAGGTCGAGCCGAATTGCGTCGAGACGACGAGCTCGGCGGCCGCGAGGAGCAGCTCGAGATCGTCGCCGATGTCGGCGTCGATCTCTTTCTTCTCGGCCGCGGCCTGGACATCGGAACGGTATTCGGGTCGCGCCTGCTGGGTGACGTGCGCGACGACCTTCTCGATCTCCTGTTCGCTGACCCACGCCCCCTGAACGCGGAGAGCTTTAGAAGCACCCATCGGGAGGAACAGCCCGTCGCCCTGCCCGATCAGGCGGTCGGCGCCGGGCTGATCGAGGATCACGCGGGAGTCGGTGACGCTCGTCACGGCGAAGGCGAGGCGCGAGGGCACGTTCGCCTTGATGAGGCCGGTGACCACGTCGACCGACGGGCGCTGCGTCGCCAGGACGAGGTGGATGCCGCTGGCACGGGCGAGCTGGGTGATGCGCACGATCGAGTCCTCGACGTCGCGCGGCGCGACCATCATGAGGTCGGCGAGCTCGTCGACCACGACGAGGAGGTACGGGTAGGGCTTGAGCACCCGCTCGCTGCCGGCGGGCAGCTGGAGCTCCCCCGCGACCACGGCGCGGTTGAAGTCGTCGATGTGACGGAATCCGAACGACGCGAGGTCGTCGTAGCGCATGTCCATCTCTTTGACGACCCACTGGAGAGCCTCGGCGGCCTTCTTGGGGTTCGTGATGATGGGGGTGATCAAGTGCGGGACGCCCGCGTACGAGGTCAGCTCGACACGCTTGGGGTCGATCAGCACCATGCGGACGTCGGAGGGCTTCGCCCGCATGAGCAGGCTCGTGATCATCGAGTTGACGAAGCTGGACTTTCCCGAACCGGTCGAACCGGCCACCAGCAGGTGGGGCATCTTCGCGAGATTTGCGACGACGAAGCCGCCGCCTACGTCTTTGCCCACGCCGATCGTCATGGGGTGGGTCGAGGACGTCGCCGCCTCGGAGCGCAGGATGTCACCCAGCGTCACGATCTCGCGGTCGGCATTGGGGATCTCGACGCCGATCGCGCTCTTGCCGGGGATCGGCGCGAGGATGCGGACTTCATTGGAGGCCACCGCGTACGCGATGTTGTTGGTGAGCGCGGTGATGCGCTCGACCTTGACGCCCGGACCGACCTCGATCTCGTACTGCGTCACGGTCGGTCCGCGCGAGAACCCGGTCACGCGCGCATCGACCTTGAACTGCTGCATGACGCTCTCGATCGCCGCGACGACGGCGTCGTTCGCGGCCGACCGCTCCTTGGGCGGCGTGCCGGCGGCGAGGGCCGTCACCGAGGGCAGCCGGTAGTTCGCGGACGGAGGCGCCCCGGCGTGGTCGCCGCCGAGCCCCGAGATGCCCGGCAGGTCGTCGGCCTCCTCGGCCGCGACGAGCGGAGAGTCGTCGTGCAGACCGCGGCCGGCCGCGGCTCCGGCGAGAGCGCGCGCGTCGAACACCTCGGTGAGCGCTTCGGACGCGGGGGCGGGGGGCACGGGCGGGGGCGTGAGCGCGGCGGGCTTGGCCACCGGCTCGGGCGCCACGACGGGAGAGTCGAATCCGCCCTGGGGCTTCCCGGGCGAGAGCAGCTCGGTGAGGTCATGGGAGCCGAGCGACCCGTCGGACTCCTCTTCTCGGCCCGTCTTGTTGCGTCGCCACCACGGCAACGACTTCTCGGGCGCGTCATCGTCGTCGGTCGACAGGACCTTCGTCGCCGGGTCGGGACGCTCGACGCGTTCCGCGCCGAACATCCAGGCATAGAGGTCTCCGAGGCGCCGTCCGATGCGATTGGGCGGGGTCTTGGTGAGGATCAGGACGCTCAGCACGGCGAGGAGGGACAAAGCGATGTAGGCCCCGATGTCGGTGAGCACCGTCGCGAGCGGCTCGCCGACGATCCAGCCCGAGATCCCGCCGGCCAGGCTGAGCACGGGAAGACCTTCGTTGGGCGCGGGCCCGCCGTTCGCGACGTGGCAGAAGCCCGCGACCGTGACGACGAAGAGTCCGAAACCGATGCCCACACGCCCGTTGTCATGCACGGACGCGGGGTGCCGGAACAACCACCCGGCCAGCAGCAGCAGGAGGACCGGCAGAACGAAGGCGACCCGACCCACCAGGGCGCCGAAGCTGTAGGCGCTGATGAGGGCCGCGGCATCCGTCCCGATGAAGAACCACTCCACGACCGCACCGAGGACGGCGAGGACGACGAGGAAGAACGGGAAACCGTCGCGTCGCTGCTCGCGCTCGAGCGTCTCGGGACCGAAGGCCCGGAACATGCCGCCCACCCCGTGAGCGACGGCCATCCACGCCCGGACGGCGACCGGGGGCTTCTCGGGCTCGTCGACGTAGCGTTTGGGCGCCGGAGCAGAGGCCTTGGATCGCGTCGACCCCTTCGCGGGGGCGCGACCGCCGGACGGTGACGAGGTGCGGGCCATCCCTCCACGGTAGGCGGGACCGCCGACATTCGCTCGGACCGACGCGGGGTTCAGCGCAGTCGCTTCACCATCACGTCGCGCCCGATCCCCCGCCGCACCACCGCGAAGCCCTCGGAGCGGTACAGCGACACGGCGTAGTTGTCGCGCTCGACGCTCAGGCTGATGCGGGCGAACCCCTGGCTGCGCGCGTGGTCCACGAGGCGCTGGAGCAGCGCGCGCCCGGTCCCGTGCGCGCGCCAGACGGGACGCACCCCGATGATCAGCTCCGGCACGCCCGTCCCCACCCACCCGAAGCCCGGTTCGTCGCGCGGGAGCATGCGATACCAGGCGGCCCCGATGGACTCCCCGGTGGGCGACTCCGCGACGAAGCCCGCGTCGCCCGGACGCATCCACCCGGCGATGTAGCGGCTGTGCTCGGGGCTGCTGAGCACCTCGTGGCGTGGGCGGACGGCTCCGGCGCGCCAGGTCGCGGCTTCGACCGTCATGTCGGCGAGGAAGGCTCCGTCGGATCGGACAGCCGCGCGGATCGGGAGAGCGGACATGCCCGCATGATAGCGACCAGCGCGCACCGCCGCGGATCCCGGAACGACGAAGCGCCGCGGGCGGACCCGCGGCGCTTCGACGGAGGGCTCAGGCCTCGATGACGAGAGGGACGATCATCGGACGACGGCGCAGCGACTGATTGACCCAGCGACCGATGGTGCGGCGGACGACCTGGGACAGGGCGTGATTGTCGCGCACGCCCGAGGATGCGGCCTCGGTGAGCGCCTTGGCGATCTTGGGCTTGACGCTGTCGAAGACCTTGTCGTCCTCGGCGAAGCCGCGAGCGTGGATCTCAGGGCCCGAGACGATTCTGCCGGTCGCCGAGTCGACGACGACGATCACCGAGATGAAGCCCTCTTCGCCGAGGATACGGCGGTCCTTGAGATCGGCATCCGTGATCTCTCCCACCGACGAGCCGTCGACGTACACGAAACCGATGTCGACCTGACCGACGACCTCGGCGACGCCGTCGCGCAGATCGACGACCGTGCCGTTCTCGCCGAGGATCGTGTTCTTCTCGGGGATGCCGGTCTCGCGCGCCAGCTTGGCGTTCGCCATGAGGTGACGGTATTCGCCGTGCACGGGAAGGACGTTCTTGGGCTTGAGGATGTTGTAGCAATACAGCAGCTCGCCGGCCGCGGCGTGACCCGAGACGTGCACCTTGGCGTTGCCCTTGTGGACGACGGTCGCGCCGAGCTTGGTGAGACCGTCGATGACGCGGTAGATCGCGTTCTCGTTGCCGGGGATCTGGCTGGACGCCAAGATGATCGTGTCGCCCTCGCCGGGCTCGATCGCGTGGTCGAGGTTGGCCATCCGGCTCAGCACGGCCATCGGCTCGCCCTGCGATCCGGTCGACATGTAGACGATCTTGTCGTCGGGCAGGTCGCGCGCCTTCTTGTAATCGATGAGCACGCCGTCCGGCACATTCAGGTAGCCGAGATCGGCCGCGATACCCATGTTCCGCACCATGCTGCGACCGAGCAGCGCCACACGGCGCCCGTTCGCGTGCGCGGCGTCCAGCACCTGCTGGACGCGGTGCACGTGGCTCGAGAAGCTGGCCACGACGACGCGACGCGGCGCCTTGGCGATCACCTGATCGAGGACGGGACCGATGCCGCGCTCGGTGGGGGTGAATCCGGGGACGTCCGCGTTCGTGGAGTCGACGAGGAACAGGTCGACGCCCTCTTCGCCGAGGCGGGCGAACGCGCGGAGGTCGGTGATGCGCCCGTCGAGCGGCAGCTGGTCCATCTTGAAGTCGCCGGTGGCCAGCACGAGACCCGCGGGCGTGCGGATGGCGACGGCGAGGGCGTCGGGGATGGAGTGGTTGACGGCGACGAACTCGAGGTCGAACGGACCGACCTGCTCGCGCTGCCCCTCCGCCACGGTGAGCGTGTAGGGACGGATGCGGTGCTCTTTGAGCTTGGCCTCGATGAGCGCGAGCGTGAGGCCCGAGCCGATGAGAGGGATGTCGCCCTTGAGCTTGAGCATGTAGGGGACGGCGCCGATGTGGTCCTCGTGACCGTGCGTCAGCACGACGCCGACGATGTCGTCGAGGCGGTGCCGGATCGGCTCGAAGTCGGGCAGGATCAGGTCGACACCCGGCTGATGCTCCTCGGGGAAGAGCACGCCGCAGTCGACGACGAGCAGCTTGCCGTCGAATTCGAAGACGGTCATGTTGCGACCGACCTCGCCGAGGCCGCCGAGCGGGATGACCCGGAGGGTGCCGGCGGCGAGCGCCGGCGGGTCGTAGGGGATCGTGGGCATTGGAGCCTCCTCGGATGCCGCGGGGCGGCATCCCTTCGTCTCGGATGCCGCTACCCGGCATCCTGTGGTGTGGCGTCCCGGGCCGTGGATCGGCGGACGCCGATGCTCATCTCGTCGTGCCGTGCACCTTCGGCAGCGCGCCGCCGGCGGCCGCATTGCGGTCGGGGCGGAAGTTGGAGAAGTCGGCTCCGGCCACGTTCTTCACGAGCGCCAGTTCGTCTTCGATGACAGCCGCCTCCCACTCCTCCGGCCCGACCAGGGGCAGGCGGACGCGGGGGCTGCCGATACGGCCGAGGCCGTGCAGGATGTACTTCGCCGCGACGGTGCCGGGCACGTGCGTCATGACGGCACGCACGAGCGGCTCAAGGCCCTTGTGCGCGGCGGTGGCCGAGGCCAGATCGCCGGCGTTCACGGCATCCACGATCGTCCGGTAGGGCGCGGCGGCGATGTTCGCGGTCACACCGATGAGCCCGGACGCCCCGATCGACAGGTGCGGCAGCACATTGGCGTCGTCGCCGGAGAAGTACATCAGGTCGGTCTGGTTGAGCACACGGCTGACCTCGCTGAAGTCGCCCTTGGCGTCCTTGATCGCGAGGATGTTGGGGTGCTTGGCCAGACGCAGGATCGTCTCGTATTTGATCGGCACGCCGGTGCGACCGGGGATGTCGTACAGGATGACCGGCAGGTCGGTGGCGTCGGCGACGAGACGGAAATGGGTCAGGATGCCGGCCTGCGTGGGCTTGTTGTAGTACGGCGTGACGATCATGATGCCGTCGGCGCCGGCCTTCTCGCTGGCCTTGTACAGCTCGATCGCGTGGGCGGTCTCGTTCGACCCGCCGCCGGTGATGATCTTGGCGCGGCCGGAGGAGACGCTCTTTCCGACCTCGACCAGACGCAGCTTCTCGGGGTCGGTGAGCGTCGAGGTCTCGCCCGTGGTGCCGGTCACGACGATGCCGTCGGCACCGGCCGTGATGACGTCGTCGATGTGCTTCTCGGTGGCGGGCCAGTCGACCTCGCCGTCGGCGGTCATCGGGGTGATGAGCGCGACGAGCACCTGACCGAAGGGATTGCCGGAGTGCGTCATGCTCCCAGGTTATCGGTTCACGACGCGCCGTCCCCGGCACCGATGTGCACGATCGGTGTGACACGAATGAACAGAGGGGCGCCGTCGACGACCGATCCCGCGGTCCGTCATGCAGGTCGACCACGTCGCCGTGCCAGGACGGCGGCCTCGACGAGATCCCACTCGTACAGGACCATTGCGTAATCGAACCGGAGAGTCGTGAACCCCTGAGCTGCAGCGAGGGCGTCGCGGCGGAGGTCCTTGTGGCGCAGCGACGCCCCGTCGTGGTTCTCACGCCCGTCGGTCTCCAGAATGATCCACCCGTCGAGGACGAAGT
>NZ_CAJYPF010000165.1 GCF_913776565.1 uncultured Microbacterium sp.
CGCGCTGGTGGGCGCGGCGTCCGGCTCACCCTGATTCGCGAGCAGCGTGAACAGTGTTCCGCCCAGCACGAGCGCCAGCAGGACGATGAGCGCGATGAGCGGCCACGTCCAGGGGCTGCGCTTCTTCTTCTGCGGGGCCGGGTCCTCTTCGGTGTGCTCCTCGGTGAGGAGCGAGGTCGCGGCGGCCGCGGGCATGAGCCGCGTCGTCGCCGAGGTCTGTCCGGCGGTGAGCAGCTGCGTCGCGTCGTCGACGGCCGCGGCTCCGGCCGCGACGGCGGGCACCGCGGCGGCGGCGGCGGCGAGATCTCCCCGGCGCAGGGCCGTGGCGGCGCGCGAGACGGCGGCCGACGAGGCAGGACGATCGTCGGGCTTCTTGGCGATCATCGCCATGACGAGGTTCTGCACCGGAACGGCGACCGTCGGCGGCAGGGGAGCGGGCTGCTCGTTGATCTGCGCCATCGCGATGGCGACCTGCGATTCGCCGGTGAAGGGGCGCTTACCCGCCAGGCTCTCGTAGGCCACGATGCCGAGCGAGTACGTGTCGGTCGCCGGCGAGGCGGGGTGACCCGATGCCTGTTCGGGCGAGAGGTACTGCACGGTGCCCATGACCTGGCCGGTCGCGGTGAGCGGCACTTGGTCGGCGATGCGGGCGATGCCGAAGTCGGTGATCTTGACCCGGCCGTCGGGGGTGATGAGCAGGTTGCCGGGCTTGATGTCACGGTGCACGAGACCGGCCGCGTGAGCCGCCTGCAGGGCCGCGGCGGTCTGCGCGACGATGTCGAGCGTCTTGTCGCTCGACAGCGAACCTTCGCGCTCGAGGATGGTCGACAGGGCCTCGCCGGGGACGAGCTCCATGACGAGGAAGGCGCTGCCGTCCTCCTCGCCGTAGTCGAACACGCTCGCGATGCCCTCGTGGTTGACGAGCGCGGCGTGGCGGGCCTCGGCGCGGAAGCGCTCGAGGAAGCCCGGGTCGCCCATGTACTCGTCTTTGAGGATCTTGATCGCGACGGTACGTCCGATGACGTGGTCGGTCGCTTCCCAGACCTCGCCCATCCCGCCGATCGCGATCCGCGAATCCAGCTCGTAGCGTCCTCCGAAGGTCACACCCTGCGTCGGTCTCATTTGCTCAGCACCGCCTCCATGACCTTCTTCGCTATCGGGGCGGCGATCTCGTTGCCGCTCCCGTTCTGCCCCCGGCCTCCACCGTTTTCGACGACCACGGCGACGGCGACCCGGGGGTCGTCCGCCGGTGCGAAGCCGGTGAACCAGAGAGTGTAGGGACGGGAATCGTTCTCCGCGGTGCCGGTCTTACCCGCCACCCGGACCCCCTCTATTGTTGCATTCGATGCCGCGCCGTCCTGGACGTTCGCCGTCATCATCGACACCATCTGCGCGGCGATATCGGGCTCGAGGGCGCGACCGAACTCGCTGTCGGCTCCCTGGTCGGTGACGGACAGATCGGTGCCGATCACGCGGTCGACCATGCGCGGGTTCATCACCACGCCGCCGTTGGCGATACCCGCCGAGACCATCGCCATCTGCAGGGGGGTCGCACGCACGTCGCCCTGCCCGAAGCCGCTCAGCGCGGTCTGCGGAGCGTTGGGGGACGCGGGATAGGTGGATGCCGTGGACTGCAGCGGCATGGTGAAGCTGGTGTTGAAGCCGTACTTCTCCGCCTCCGCGCGGATCGCGTCGTCGCCGAGCTCGACCGCCAGCTCCGCGAAGGGGATGTTGCAGCTGAGCCGTAGGGCCGTCGCGATGGTGACGGTGTCACCCTCGCCGCACGCGCCGCCGCCGGCGTTGCTGACGACGTTCGTCGACTGCGGGAGGGTGTACGCCGCGAGATTGGGGAACGCCGAGTCGGGCGTGTAGCGGCCCGAGGCGAGGGCCGCCGACGCGACGACCAGCTTGAAGGTCGACCCTGGCGGGTTGAGGTCGCCCGCGATGGCACGGTTGTCGAGCGGCTTCGCCGAGTCGGCGACGAGCTGGTCGTACGCGGCGTTGACGCTCGCGGTGTCGTGCGAGGCGAGGGCGTTCGTGTCGAAGCTGGGCTTGGAGACCATCGCCAGGATGCGCCCGGTCGACGGCTCGATCGCGACGACCGCGCCCTGCAGGTCGCCCAGGGCGTCCCAGGCTGCCTTCTGCACGGTGGCGTCGACCGACAGCTCGACGTTGGATCCGCGCGGGGCCTGACCGGTGATGGCGCGGTCGATGCGCGAGAAGAACTGGTTCGAGTCCTGTCCGCTGAGCACGCTGTTCTCGGCCTGCTCGATGGCGGTGCGCGAGTCGAGCACGGGGTTCATGTACCCGGTCACCGGCGCCCACATCGCGGCATCCGTGTACTGCCGCTGCCAGCTGTAGACGTCGTCGGACGGGACCGACTGCGCGATGGGCGTGCCGCTGGCGATGATCGATCCGCGCTGCACCTCGTACGAGTCGTAGAGCGCGCGCGTGTTGCCGGAGGTGTTGGTGAGGGCATTGGCCTGCACCACCTGGATGATGCTCGTCGAGGCAAACAGCGCCAGGAACATCGCCAGCATGACGATGCTGAGGCGTCGGAGCTCTTTGGTCACGGTGCCTCCTCACGGATCGGGGTGTCGGCGGGTGCGGTCGGGTGGATCATCAGCCGATCACCACCCGGGGGCGGCTGCGCACGGCATCCGAGATTCTCAGCAGGAAGGCCACGATGATCCAGTTCGCGATCAGCGACGAGCCGCCGGCGGCCAGGAACGGGGTGGTGAGACCGGTGAGCGGAATGACGCGCGTCACACCGCCGACCATGATGAACACCTGCAGGGCGATCGTGAACGAGAAGCCGGTCGCGAGCAGCTTGCCGAAGTCGTCCTGACCCGCCAGGCCCACGCGGATCCCGCGGCTGGTGAAGACCATGTAGAGCGCCAGGATCGCGAACAGGCCCACCAGGCCGAGCTCTTCTCCGAGGCTCGGCACGATGTAGTCGCTCTGCGACAGCGGCGTGATGTACGGCCGGCCCTGGCCGAGACCCGTGCCGAACAGGCCGCCGTGCGACAGACCGAAGATGCCCTGCACCAGCTGGTAGCTGCCGCCGTCACGGTCGATCACCTCGGGGTCGAAGGCGTTGAGCCAGTTGGCGAAACGACCGTTGACGTAGGGGAGGAACCGGGATGCCAGGAACGCACCGCTTGCGACCAGCACCAGGCCGATCAGAACCCAGCTGGTCTTGCCGGTCGCGACGTACAGCATCGCGACGAACATGCCGAAGATGAGCAGGCCCGTACCGAGGTCGCGCTGGAGCACGATGATGCCCAGCGAGACGAGCCAGATGATGAGCACCGGACCGAGTTCGCGCGCACGCGGCCACGTCATGAAGAGGAAGCGCGTCCCGGTCGAGGTGAGACTCTCGCGCGTGCGCACCAGGTACCCGGCGAAGAAGATGGCCAGGCAGATCTTGGCCAGCTCACCGGGCTGGAACGACACGAAGCCCAGCGACACCCACACGTCGGCGTTCTGGTCGGTGCCCAGACCCGGCACGAAGGGCAGCAGGAGCAGCAGGATGCCGACCAGGCCGAACAGGTACGTGTAGCGGAACAGCACGCGGTAATTGCGCACGAAGATCAGCACGACGAGAGCCGCGACCATCGCGATCGCCGCCCAGGCGATCTGGCGGTGGCCGGTGGCATCCCACCCCGTCGACTGCTCGGCCAGGTCGATGCGGTAGATCATCGCGATGCCCAGACCCGTGAGGACGGTGGCGATCGGAAGGACGAAGGGATCGGCGTCGCGCGCGCGCAGGCGCAGCACGACGTGCGTGATCAGCGCCAGGACCGCCGGCACCGCCGCGAGCGTGAGGAAGCCGGTCTCGACCGCTCCCGTCGCGCCGAGCTGCACGAGGACGACCGCGCCGGCGTAGACGGCGATCGCGAAGACGAGCAGGCCCAGCTCGCGGTTGCGCTGCTTCGCGGGGACGCGGATCTTCTTGAGCGCGCGCATCACGGCCGTGTCGGTGGACACCGCATCCGAGGATCGGGTCAGCTTCTGGTCGGTCATCCGCTTCCCTCCGCCGTGGGCCGCAGCCGGTCGACGATCTGCTCGGCGTCGCTGAGCGAGCGCGCCGAGATGGTGGCCTCGACCGTCTGACGGTCGAAGGCCGACAGGTCGGCGAGCACGATGTCGGTGTCCTCGTAGACGTTCGACAGTGAGATCGGACCGATGGACTGCTGGATGCCGCGGTAGATCACGACCGAGTCGTCGTCGGCGCCGACGTAGTACCGCGTCTGCGTCCAGTTGTAGCCCGCGAACAGGCCCGCTCCGATGCCGACCAGCACGATCAGCAGCGCGGCGAGCCAACCGAAGCGTCGGCGGCGGGCGCGTCGGCGGTCCTCTTCGATCAGCTCCTCGAGGAACTCGGCGGCCGGCTCGAAGTGCGTGGGCTCGTTCGCGACCTGGCGCGCGTGGTGCAGCCAGTTGGAGCGCCCGGGGCGCGCGGCGGGGACGACGACGCCGCTCGGGTTCGACGCCGACCCCACGATCGTGGGGGTGCCGATGAACACGGGATGCTGACCGCCCACGTCGACCAGGACGACGGTGACGTTGTCGGGAGCGCCGCCGTCGAGCGCCTGCTTGAGCAGGGCGTCGGCGGTGCGGGCCGGGGGCATGCCCAGGGCGAGGGTCTTGGCGGTGTGGTCGTCGTCGACGACGCCCGACAGTCCGTCGGAGCACAGCAACCAGCGATCGCCGTCCTGCGTCGGCATGATGAAGCTGTCGACCTCGGGGTCGGGGTCCATGTCGCCGAGCACGCGCATGAGCACCGAGCGGCGGGGGTGGTACCGCGCCTCTTCGGGGGTGATGCGACCGGAGTCGACCAGACGCTGGACGAACGTGTGATCGGCCGTGATCTGCGTCAGGGTGTCGTCGCGGTAGAGGTAGATGCGCGAGTCGCCGATGTGGCCGATGACGGCGTAGTCGTCGACCATCACCAGGGCGCTGACGGTGGTGCCCATGCCCGCGAGCTCGGGGCGTCGCGCAACGGTGTCGATCAGCTCGGCGGCCGTGTCAGCCAGGGCGTCGCGGATGGCGTGCTCGGCCTGCGCCGGCGTGCCGAACGGCTGATCGAGGTCGGTGAGACGGCCGATCGCCAGGCTCGAGGCGACGTCACCGCCGGCGTGACCGCCCATGCCGTCGGCGACCACGAAGAGGTTGGACCCGGCGTAGCCGGAGTCCTGGTTGTTGGAGCGCACCTTGCCCGTATGGGAGATGGCGGCGCTCGAGCCCTGGAAGACCATGGAGGAGGGTTACTTCCTCAGCTCGAACGTCGTCGCGCCGACCTTGATGGGTGCACCCACCTTCACCTGCACCGGCGCCGCGACACGGACGCCGTCGTGGGAGGTGCCGTTGGTGGAGTCGAGGTCCTGCAGCATCCACTGATCGCCCCACAGCACGAGACGGGCGTGATGACTGGAGGTGTAGTCGTCGCGGATGACCAGGCCCGATTCGCTCGAGCGTCCGATCGTGAGCGGCTCGGTGCCGAGCGGCAGTTCGAGGCCGGCCTTGGGGCCGCTGGTGATCACGATGCGCGACACCGTGGACGTCGTCGCGAGGCCGCCCACGGGGGCGGGGGCGGGAGCAGCGGGGCGCTTCACCTGCGTGGTGACCGCGTCGGGCGCCGCGGTCGGCGCGGCCGCCGCCGGAGCGGGGGATGCCGCCGGCTCGGGGAGCTTGCGCACTTTCACGCCGAACAGGTCGGCGCGCAGCGAATAGACCACGCCGAACACGAAGAACCACAGCAGGACGAGGAACCCGCCCTGCAGAAGAAGAAGAGTCAACGGACTCATGACTGGGGTCCCCGTTCCCGGACGTCGAAGAGGCGCGTGGCGTCGGACGCCGACGGGCGCCGCGGCGGCTGCGCCTGCGCCACCACACGGAACACGATATTGGTGCGGCCGATCGAGATCGTCGAATCGGGCGGCAGGGCGGCCTCGGAGATCTTGCGGCCGTTGAGGGTGGTGCCGTTGGTCGAGCCCAGATCGCGGACCATCGCGCGCTCGCCGTCCCACAGGATCTCGACGTGCTTGCGGCTCGTGCCGGCGTCGGAGATGGTGATGTCGGCGTCGCTTCCGCGCCCGATGACCGTGCGCGCACCGGTGAGGGGATGCCGCGTACCGTCGATGTCGACGACCCCGCGCCACGCGATGCGGCCCTCGGTGGTCTGCGAGTCGACGCGCAGCGTGCCGGTCGACAGCGACGTGTCGCGCTCGATCGAGATGGCGACGGGGCCCGCGAACGAGTAGCCCTGCGTGCGCGCGTGCTTCTTGACGAGCGTGTCGAGCTCGGACACCAGCGTCGAGCCGAGCGCGCTCATCCTCTCGTCGTCGGCGGGGGAGAGGCGCACGCTGAACGTGTTGGGCGCGAGGATGCGATCGCGCGTGACGACCACGGCCTTCTTATCGAGCTCACTGCGCAGGGCAGAAGCGATCTCCACCGGCTGGATGCCGCTGCGGAAGGTCTTCGCGAACGCACCGTTGACGGCGCGTTCGAGACCCTTCTCGAAACTGTCGAGTAGCCCCACGAGACTCCTTCAGGCAGGCAGACCAGTAGGCACATCGTAGTCAGCACGCCTGGACAGGTCATGGAAGAGGGCTTCCTGGGCCGCGTTTCGTCGTGGGGTCGTGGCCGTGATATTCTCGGGAAGTTGAGTTCGTGGCATCCGTGCCGTGACTCGCGCGAGTGGCGGAATAGGTAGACGCGCTGGCTTCAGGTGCCAGTGCCCGCAAGGGCGTGGGGGTTCAAGTCCCCCCTCGCGCACAGCAAGACGAAGGCCCCGGAAATCTCCCGGGGCCTTCGTCGTTTCCGGGGCGGGTGCCCACCCGGGTTCGGCACTGCGATCGGCTGAAGGGGGCGTTACCTCACGTGAAGGATGATGAACCGCGGCGTATTGCGCAGCGAGTGCACGACGTTCTCTCGGCACACGAACCCGATCTCGTTCTCACCGCGGAAAAGCAGTCGAACCCCGAGGTCTGGCTGATTCACGCGAGCATGCAGTCCAAGCACCGGAGAGTTGTTCACGCCACCATCGGCTATTTCGACAATGTCTCGACTGCAGGGCGACAAACGATGGTGAGGCCGCGGAGTTTTCCCCACATCTGTGGATAACTCTGTGGACAGCGTGTGTGAAAGCGGCCTTCGGCTGTGTGCAGCGATGTGGAGAACCCGGACATTCGTCGCTCTCTTCGAAACTACACACGCGTAATTCCGCCTCCGACTCTCGCCGTTCCGTCGTTGTTCGCGGCATGTCCGATGCGAGGGGCGGCCTGTGGAAAACCCGGGGGATAACTCGCGTCGCGCGGCGTCGAGCACCCCGTCGCGCGGGGTCCTCCCGCCCCGGGTGAGAGGGTGGCATCCGTCATTCCGAGAACGCGGTCCGGTCACACACCCAGAATTTCGCGCCGGAATCAACCCACCTGCCGTTTCGGATAGCTGAGAGGAAGCTGGGTGAAACGAGAGCCCGCCTCGAGCGGGTATCGGTTCATACTCGCTGAAAGGAACACAACAATGGGATTCTTCGGATTTCTCCTCCTCGGCCTCATCGCCGGCGCCATCGCAAAGCTGATCCTCCCCGGCAAGCAGGGTGGCGGCTGGCTCATCACGCTCGTCCTCGGCGTCGTGGGTGCCCTGCTCGGCGGGTTCCTCGGTAGCCTGCTCTTCAACGCCCCCCTCCAGGACTTCTTCTCGCTGCAGACGTGGCTGCTCGCCATCGGTGGGTCGATCATCGTCCTGCTGATCTACGGCCTCATCGTGGGTCGTCGCGCCGCGCGCTGACACCGGTCGCAAAGGCCCGGGGCGGGTGGACCGCGCCCCGGGCCTTTGCGCGTCCGCGGCGACGTCAACCCCGCGGCATCGTGGCGTCCACCGCCCTAGCGTGACGGGATGTCACGTGCGTCTGTCTCCGCGGAAACCCTCGCCCGCCGGATCGTCCAATCGGCCTCCGCCGACGTCGAGGCCACCGAGGCGGCGGCGCTTGGCGACGAACCGGACGGACTTCACGAGCACCGCACGCGAGTGCGGCGCCTGAGCTCCGTCCTCGCCTCGATGAAGCGACTCACCGACGACCCCGCTCTCGCTGACACCCGGGCCGCACTCGCACCGTGGGGGCGAGTGCTGGGAGAAGCGCGGGATGCCGAGGTGCGCGCCGATCGCGCCGAGAAGGTCATGGCCGAGTGGGGTATCGACGACTCGGACGCGCGTCGTCGCCTGGTCGGTGACGAACGGGCCGAGTACCGCCACCTGCACGCCCGCGTTCTGCACGCGCACGAGACGCCGGCCGGCCAGACGCGTCGACAGCTCGTCCGCGAAGCGGGTCTGACGCTCCACCTCGACGATGCCTCGGCGAAGAAGACCTTCCGCCGTCTGCTGCGCCGGGACGCTCGTCGTCTGGCGCGCGCGGTGCGCCGCTCGGACGGCTCTCTCGACCGATTGCACGACGTCCGCAAGGCCGCTCGTCGCCTGCGCTACCTGTCCGAGGCCGTGAACAGCGCCGATGCCTCGCTGCTCGGGGGCGACAACCGCCGACTCGGTCGTGCGGCCAAACGGGTCCACAAACTGCTGGGCGAGCACCGTGACGATCTGCTGCTCGTCGAACGGGCCGTCGAGACGCATCGGCGTGCCTTCGTCGCACAAGAGGCGACGGCGCCCTACGACGACATCGCGCGCCGCGCGCAGTCCCGTGCGGACGCGCACCTGGCCCACCTGCCGGAAGCGTTGCAGAAGGTGCGGAAGGCGACCAAAAGGCTCGGCTGAGTTCCGTCGCACGCGGGATCACCGATTTACTGAGGGGGATGCCGAAAGCCCCCCGCCCCGTCTTCGTCGTGGCCCTCTTCGTCGGGATCGCCCTGGCGGCGGTCGTGGTGTGGCCGCAGGGGGTCGGCATCCATCGTCTTCCGTTCCTCTCGAACGTGATCGCTCTGCGGGGCGTGCTCGTCCTGGGGGCCGCCGTCGCCGCCGTGCTCGTGGGGATGCTCGCCGCCTGGCGTCGTCGCGGGGGCGTCGTGGCCGCCCTGGCGATCGCCCTGGCCGCGGTGGCGGTCGGGAACGGGGCGGTGCTGCTGGCGCGATGTGTCGTTCCGCCGGCGCAGGACGAGCGCACGGGCCGCGAGCTCACCGTCCTGTCGTGGAACGCGTACGGCGGTGGAGCGTCGGCCGAGAGCGTCGCGGGGCTGATCCGCGAGACGGGGGCCGACGTCGTCGCCCTTCCCGAGACCGACGCCTTCGCGGCCGCGCGGATCGTGCGTCTGCTCGCGTCCGACGGCGTCTCGATGCGCCATGACACCATCGCGGCGGCGCCGGGCGGTGAGAGCATCCCGAGTTCGCTCCTGGTGTCGACGGCCCTGGGACCCTACGAGCGCGACACGACCGTCGCGTCGACCCCGGGCCTGCCGAGCGCCGTGTGGCGCCCCGTCGAGGGGGGAGGACCGACGATCGTCGTCGCGCACCCCATGCCCCCGCTGGCCGCCGTCGTGGACCAATGGGACGCCGGGCTGAGGTGGGTCGCCGCGCGCTGCACCGAGCGTGACGTCATCGTCGCCGGTGACCTGAACGCGACCCTGGACCACTTCGCCGGTCTGGGCGCCGACGCAGGCGACATCGGTGGCTGCCGAGACGCCGCCGCCGAACGGGGTCGAGCAGCCGCGGGCACCTGGCCGGTGAGTCTGCAGATCGCGCTCGGCGCGCCAATCGATCACATACTGGCCGGGCCGGCGTGGCGGGTGACGGGGTTCGACGTGCGCGACCACATGGACGACGCGGGGAGCGATCACCGACCCCTCGTCGCCACCCTCGTGCGCGGGTGAGGCGTCACGTCGGATCGGCGTCGACGCGGGCGTTGTGACGGAGCAGAGCGATGAAGAGGGGAGCGAGAAAGAGCACGGTCATCAGCACCGCGGCGACGATCGCCGCCCCGCCGGGGCTCGTCGCGATCATCCCGCTCGTCGGCGACATCCCCATCACACCGAGGGCGAGTCCCACCGCCCGCAGGGCGACGGCTGCCCCGGGCGCTTTGCGCGGCGCCCGCCAGAGCGGGACGCGCGCGCCGCGATACGCACGCAGGGTCAGCCCGATCGACCACAGCCACATCGCCGTACCGACGACGATCGCGATGACCCACACCCATGTCGCCATCGGTCCAGCCCAACACGGGTCACGGTGCGCGTCAAGGCACCGACCGCGGGCGGGGGAGTGACGTCCGTGCGAGGCCGCCCCCAACTTCCGGCCTCGCACGGACGTCAGCGGCGGAATCGTCACGCGCGCTGTGGGTGCAGTCTGGCGGTTCCGACCCACCGGAGGAAGAGGGGTTGCGCGCGGGTGGGTGGAGCGACCCGTGAACGTGCGGTCCGGCGGGCGGAGAGAACTCAGGAATTCGTCCGAATGGACGACGGATCGCGGCGTTGCAGCCCGTTGCGTGCACCCCAGAGCGCGAGCTGCGTCCGGTCCGACAGATCGAGCTTGCGGAGGGCGGATGCCGTCTGGCTGCGCACGGTGTTGATGGACACCGACAGGTGCCGGGCGATGTCCTCGGTGGCCGTCACCCCGCTGCTGAGCAAGGCGACCACGCGCGTCTCGGCCGCGGTCAGCAGCGATACTTCGTGGGGCGCCGCGGGCAGCGGCCTGGCCTCGCGCAGTTCGCGGATCAGGCGCGGAGCGACCCGGGGCGAGATCGTCGCCGTGCCGGCGGCGGCCCCGCGGATGACGGGGAGCAACTGGTCGCTGTCGTGGCCCTTCAGCAGGTAGCCGCTCGCGCCGGCCTCGAGGGCGTCGAGGACGAAGGCGTCGGACACCTCACTGGTGAGCAGGATGACGCGGCATCCGGGATTCTCCGACGTGATGATGCGGGTGGCCGCGATGCCGCTCATGCCGGGCATGTGCAGGTCCATCAGCACCACGTCGGCGTTCTCGGCCCGTGCGCGGACGACGGCGTCGGGGCCGTTGGCGGCCTCTCCGGCGACGCGGATGCCGGAGGCGTTCTCGAGCCGTAGTCGGATGCCGCGACGCACGGTGCGATTGTCGTCGACGATCAGCACGCCGATGTCGGCTGCGGCGGCGGTCATGCGCGACGTGCGCGCACGGCGCCCTCGTCGATCGATACCGGTGCCTCCATGACGACCAGCCACCCGTCACCGTGTGGAGCGGGTCCCGCCTGGAACGTTCCGTGCAGCAGTTCGACGCGTTCGGCCAACCCCGTGAGTCCCCATCTCAGGCCGTGGGGATCTGCACCGGTGACGGCCGTGCGCCCGGGCGTGTTCGAGACGCTCACCCGGACGGCGTGCGGTCCCACGCGCACGTCGATGGCCGCATCCGCGCCGGCGGCGTGCTTGGACACATTGGTCAGAGCCTCTTGCACGACGCGGTACGCCGTCGTGGACACCATCGCGGGAAGATCGTCGACGGGTGCGTGGACGCGCCGGATCACGCTCATGCCGCGATCCGTCCAGAAGGCCACGAGGTCGTCGAGCGCCCGAAGATCACGTGTCGGCTCGGCCTGCGACCCGCTCTCGGCGCGCAGGTCGCGCAGCGCGGCGTACAGACTCGCCGAGGCGAATCTGCCCTCGGCCCGCATCTCCTCGATGAGCGTCGCCGCCTGATCGGCATCGAGCAGGTCGATCTCG
This sequence comes from uncultured Microbacterium sp., assembly GCF_913776565.1. Lineage (GTDB taxonomy): Bacteria > Actinomycetota > Actinomycetes > Actinomycetales > Microbacteriaceae > Microbacterium. Next base: position 11,634 of record NZ_CAJYPF010000165.1, read on the forward strand.
ACCGCGGCGTCGGCCAGCGACAGCAGACCCGCGAGATGCTGGCCGGCGACGTCGTGCAGCTCCTGGGCGATGCGCGCGCGCTCGAGGGCCTTGGCGCGCTCGACCTCGGCCTCGTGCTCGCGTGCCGCGGCCGCGACCTGCGCGCTGGCCCTCCGCAGCCGCCGCATGCGCCCCGCCCACCAGGCTCCGAGCGCCGCACCCCCGATGACGGGTGCGGCGAAGGCCAGCCCATCGGCGAAGGTGTATCCCCAGGCGGCGCTGGGCGGGAGGCCCGCTCCCAGGGCGTATTGGAAGATGACGACGCACGCCAGGGCGATCACCGCCGCGGTCGTCGCGATCGTGGTCACGGCCCGGCGGTGCACGGCGAGGAAGAACGCCGCGACGGCCACGACCAGCGCCATGCCGGTCAGCCAGCGGGGCACGTCGACGCCGACCATCAGACCGAGGTAGCACACCGTCGTCCCGAGCACGGCGATCACGGGCGCCCGCGCGGACAGCAGCAGCAGCGCGCTCTGCACGGCGCACCCCGCGACCACCACCGCGACGACCACGGCGAGGGGCAGGCGGTAGTCCCAGGTGAAGTCGCCCATGACGATCGCACCGAACGGATTGGCCATGGCCTGAACGGTCGTGACGACGAAGACGATCGCGACGAAGACGAGCATCGACAACGGCCGGCTCAGCAGGCGGGTGAACGCCGGAGCATCGACCGGCTCGTGGTCCTGTTCGTCGTCGCTCGTCGGCACCGCGTCACTCTAGCGTCGGCGGAAGGACGTAGACGACGCCGTCACCGTCGCGGCCATGCTCCACGAAGCCGAGGCGGACGAGCTCTTCGTGCGCGGGATGATCGGCGGGAACACGGACGGAGAGCGGTCGCTCGGCCTCACGGGCGATGAGCCGGCGGAGGGCCTCGGTGGTTGTGGCGTCGTCGTCACGCAGGTCGATGAGGGGCATGCGGTCACGCTAGCCGGGGGTCGGATCGTGATCCTCGTGCTTGTGCGACCAGTCGAAACCGTGCAGCGAGAGGAAGCTCCACGTCGCACCGTTGGCGTCGCGCGAGAGGATCTGCCGACGCAGGGTCGCGAACAGCGGAGCCCTCGTGTCGTCGTCGATGCTCTGCCATCCCTCGAGGTTGCGTCGCAGGACGAGGTCGGTCTGGGCGAGGGCCTTCGCGAAGACGATGTTGCCCGACGCGTCGACGATGTGCGCATAGAGGCCGAGGATCGCTCGGACGTAGGCGGCGGACGTCGGCGCGTCGCGCATCTCGTCGAGGCGTCGCGCGGTCTCGGCGAGATCGTCGTCACCGGCGCGCTCGACGGCGACGCGCAGTGCTCCGCCGATGGTGTGGGCGGCGTACTCGCGCATGTCGCGGCGGGCGCGATCGCTCAGCGCGGCGACCCGGGTATAGCGGTTCGCGGCCACCTCGACCAGCCCGATGCGCTCCAAACGCTGCAGCGCCTCGCGCACGGGGGTCCGCGAGATGCCCATCAGCACGGCCAGCTCCACGTCGCGCAGGCGGTCACCCGGTTGCAGTCGACCGTCGACGATGGCCTCGCCGAGCTGCCGGTAGGCATCGTCGACGAGGGCCGATGCGCGACGCCGACCTTCCATCAGCGGGAGTTTACGACCCCGGGTTATCACAGAACCTGGACAGAACTGGCTGATTCTTCGTTTTCGTGTCGCGCGAGAGGTCCGGCGCCGGTAAAGTGATCGCCGTCACGCCTCGCGTGACATATCCGGGGGGATCCGTCGACGCCCGGGCTTCGAGCTCTGCTCAGCCCGGGCGTCGTATGGGCTCGGGGCGGACCCCGCAGACGCTGCGCGAGGTCACGGGAGCGCCGGAACCGGTGCGGTCAACGGGATGGACGACAGGAGCCCGGCGACCGAAGCGGTCACGCAAACGAGTACCGGGACGATGACACCGCGCACGCTGAGCCTGCGCGGCCACATGCCGATGGCCACGACGATGAGCAGCACCACGACGTGGGCCACGACGACCGGCGTGACACCGAGGTCGTTCACGAGTGCGTCGGCGTACTCCTGGCCTGCTCGTCCTTCATCCTGCCGAGCGCCCTCCTTGACCATGCCCAGCCAGAACCAGGAGACGAAGACGACGACACTCGCGAGTGACGTGAAGACCCACAGAAGGCTTTGCCGACCGGAGCCGCCCGGAGTCGGACGTGAGGTCGAGGTCAGACGGACGGGGTCACCCGACTGCGCCGATGAGGACATGACGCTCAACCTATCCGTGGCGCGGACCCTCGGATTCCTCGACGACGCCTGCTGTGGGCGCTCGCCCAGCGGGCGCGACGAGATCGCGGCTGAGAGATGCTCCGGCCGCGCGGCGAAAAGATCGCAGCGCCGCTCCCCAGTACACCCTCACCGGCATTCCGCACACGCGAAGCGCCGGACCGTGGTCGACAGCGACGACGGTCGCGGCTCCGACGGCGACGCACCACCACGCGATGAAGACGAGCGCGCGGACGGGGAGCGTCCGCGACGCGAGTTGTTGCTTCAACTGATCGATCTGGAAGGCGAGGTGGTGTTCCTCGTCGAGGGCGATCCGAGTGCCGATTCCTCTGATCACCTCATCGGGTGCGGATCGTGCGAGGACGACGAAGTAGGGCATTGCGACAGCCTCCGCGGTGAGGAACAACGCCAATTCGGTGCGCAACCCCAGAGAACGGCGTAGCCGTGTGAAGATCCGGTCGGACCAATGACCGGACAGGGGGGAGGCCTTCAATCGGTGCAGGCCGCGTCGGAAGAGCGCCGAATGCTTCTGCTCCTCAGCGACCAGCATCCTCAGTGCTTCCTGTTGAAGGGCGCCACGACTCCCCGCCTTTCTCAGCAGATGAACACCGTCGCCGCCCTCTCCCAGCTCAAATCTCTGAAACGACCTCACGAGCGCCTGCCGAGCGTGCTCGGAAAGATGCGCCGGCGCACTCCCGTCGATCCGAGCCTCGATCTCCGCGTGCGCGACGCGGTTGTCGGCGAAGTGGCGCACCCATCGCTCGAAGACGTCGTCGCTGATCGCCGTGGGTGCGGATGACATCATCGCGCCAGTCTCGCAGGCGTGTCCGCACCGTCGCTCCGACCCGTGCGCCAGCCGACACGAGGGCGGCCCACCGAGCGCGGCACGTCGAGAACCCCCGGACGCCGCGCGCGGCGCGATCGACGCGGGCGGATCCGACCGCCGTTCGGATGCCCCGGCCCACCGCGCGGCCGAGGTGTCTCGACGAGCCGCCGACACCGTATACGCCCTGCGTGAGGGTCGACGTGTCACCACTCGCAACGTTTGTGTCACGGAGTCGTGCGCGCACAGGCCATCGCCGTTACCGTGGGGCTCACAGTCCGGTGCGCACGGTGCCGGCTCAAGCGGAAAACGGCATCACCATGAGCACGCAGGGCACGGTCAAGTGGTTCAACTCGGAGAAGGGCTTCGGCTTCATCGCTCCCGATGACGGCAGCCAGGACGTCTTCGCGCACTACAGCGCGATCCAGTCCGGCGGCTACCGCTCGCTCGAAGAGAACCAGCGCGTCGAATTCGAGGTCGCGCAGGGCCCCAAGGGCCTGCAGGCCGAGAACATCCGCCCCCTCTGATCTCCCGCCGACATCCTTCGGCACGAACCCCGGCGCATCGCTGATGCGTCGGGGTTCATTTTTCGTGGCGCACCAGATCGACCCCCGCCGCCGCGAACTGGCGCAACGTGGCGTTCGGCAGGAACGCCCGCGTGAGCGCCGCGCCGATGCGCGTGAGATCCGCCTCGTCGCGGTAGAGCAGGTACATCGTCTCGTAGCGGGGGTGGAACTTCTGCTTGAAGCGGTGCAGCGAGGCGAAGCCGTAGACCGGCTCGAGGATGTCGGCCAGGCGCGTCTGCAGATCGGCGATGACCCCGGCATCCACCGGATACTCGTGCGCCAGGGGCGCACCCGACAGCGACATGACCTGTGCCCCCTCGGCGGAGAACTGCTGGGCCGACGAGCCGATCAGGTACTCCATGACGGGTCCGAAACCACCGTCGCGCCGTCGCATGAGGTCGAGCGTCCATCCGCGAACGCCGTCGTCGCCGTAGACCGGCAGCCACGACAAGAACCCGTCGACGTCGCCCGCGGGCGAGAGCGCCAGGGCCAGGCGCACCTCGGGATCGGCCGCCTCGTGCAGGGTGCCGAGGGTGAACCCCATCTCGGGCAGCCCCTTGTCGCCGACCCAGCTCTCGGAGATCGCCCGCAGCTGCTGGCGCACCCCCCAGGGTTCGGCATCCCATCGTGAGAGGCGGAAGGTCATCCCCTCGCGCTCGGCCCGGTTGAGCGAGGTGCGCACGGCGCCCCACGCCTTGCCGGTGAAGCGAAGGCCCGGCAGATCGACCACGGTGTCGTCGGCGACGACGATGCTGCGCCACCCCTCGGGAACGGCGTCGCGCGTCTCTGCTCCGGCGCTGAAGAAGCACGGCGCGAGACCGGCCGTCTCGGCGGCACGGACGAACGCGCGCACCGTCTCGGCGCGGGTGCTCGTCGGGCCGAGGGGATCGGCCAGGGCGAGAGCGACGCCGGAACGCCGCTGGTACGCCACGATCCCGCGGCCGAAACGGGCGTACGCCATGCCCTCCCACGTGGTCATCCACGACAGGGTGCCTCCGCCGGAGGCGCGCAGCTCGTCCTTCACGTCGCCGACGTCCGGTGCCGGGCTGTCGCCCAGGGCGGCGCGGGGGCGGGCGCGGAACGCCGACCGCACGAGCACGAAGTACACCGCCGCCAGCACCCAGAGCAGCGACGAGGCGAGGACGCTGGTGACGTCGGCATCCAGGTCGCTCTCGAGACCGGTCGCGCCGACGAGGATCAGGATGCCGATGAGCAGAATGATCAGGACGAGGTTGAGCGCGCTGTAGACCAGCACCACCACCCACGCCCACCGGCGCCCGCGACGCAGCGCCGTGGCGACGACCAGCACGATCGCGGTGTTGACGGCGACGTCGACCCACGAGCCCGAGACGGCCGCGGAGTACCCGAACGGCCCGGTCATCGGCGCGACGTAGCCGAGGACCTCGATCGCGCCGAGAGCGCACACGATGACGAAGGCGAGCAGGCGTTGCTCGCGGACGCTCACCCGCTGCGGACGCAGTGACCGGTCGACGGAGAGGACCAAGCCGACCGCGAGGACGTGCTCGAGGTCGGGCAGCGACCCGTAATAGACGAACGCGACCGAGAGCACCGCGATGACGACCGTCCACGCGCGCAGGCGCCACGGCGACGGCAGCAGGACGAGGGCGCCCGCGACGCACGCGAACATCCCGCCCGAGGGGCCGACGTCGAGGGCGGTCGCCTGCTCCTGCGCCCACGACCACGGCAGCAGTGCGCCGACCCACAGCAGGATCGCCGCCGCGAGCACCGAGAACAGCTGCCCGACCGTGAAGAGAGCGGCGGTGACGCGGGAGCCTCGGCGGTACTCGAGGAGGGCCATCGCGACCAGCACCGGAACACCCGCGAGATACACCCACGGGTGCGAGACGAAGAACGTCCCCGTGAGGGGGGTCCACCAGCGTCCCTCCGCGAGGGCGGGAAGGCCGTATGCGACCTGGACGAAGGCGTCCGATTCCTCGAACGGCGTCCACAGCCCGCCCGAGACGACTCCGACCAGCACCAGCACGACGGCAAGACCCAGCGTGACCGGGACGCGCCCCGCGAGCGTCCGCAGCCGCACCGCCGCGCTGTCCTGCCCCATGCCGCCCACGATAGGGCACGCCCGTGTCGCGTCGCAGGGTCAGTCGTCGGCGAGAGCCCGCCACGCGGCGCGGGCCGCCTCGAGCGCGGGCGCGGCGTCGGTCTCGGCACGCGCGACCGCCAGGCGCCGCCGCGCGTCCTCGAGCCGCAGGCGGCGAGCGATCGAGGGGCGGACGTCGTCGGCCGCGTCACCCGCCTCGGCGGTGGCCAGTGCCGCCCGAGCGCACGCGAGGGTTCCCGGCAGCGCAGCGCGCGCGGCCTCGAGGCGGCGCCGCGGGGTCAGGGCCTCACCGACCGCACGGTCGCGCTCGGCTCGGACGCGCGCCACGACGGCGATCGCTTCGCGCGGTCGGCGCGCGGACCGAACGGCGGCGGCGTCCAGCTCGTCGTGGGCGCTGCGCAGGCGCGCGGTCGCGTCGGGGGCGCAGGCCTCGGGCCGGGTGGCGGCGGCGGTGTCGGCATCCGTCAACTCGGCGCGAGCCGCCGCCATCTCGGCCGCGACGTTCTCGGCCGCCTGTACGCCGATGCGGTGCTCGTCCTCGACGGCGCGCAGGCAACGCGCTGCGCGGCGCAGGGCCCGCGTCGCGACCAGCAGGTGTTCCTCGTCGCCCCGCGCGAGGGCGGCGTCCGCCGCGGAGAGGGCGAGGGATGCCGCCTGCGCCGCCCGCTCCGCCTCCCTGCGGTCCGCGGGATCGAAACGCTCCCGCAGGGCGGCGAGCAGGGGCGCCGGGTCGCCGGCCGCGGCGACGACGGCGTCGCGGCGTCGCCACGCGGCCGCGCGGAGACCCTCGGCCTCACGGTGCGTCCGCGCCCATGTCGACACCGTCGAGCGGGCTTCCCGAGCACGATGCGTCTGCGTCCGGAACGTCTTGGTCAGCTGCCGGGCGCGGTCGCGGCGCGAGGCGGCGACCGAGGTGTCGCCCGACAGATCGAGCACGTCGGCGAAACCGCGATCCCGCGTTCGCCGGGCGGTCGCGCGTGCTCGACGCAGGTCGGCCGGCAGATCGCCCGCCTCCACCGCGTCGAGCGCGTCGAACGCGACATCGAGGTCGTCGACCGCGTCATCGAGCTCACCCAGCGCCGCGGTCGCCTCGCCCAGCGCGGCGCTCGCTGCGGCCCGCGCGCGCGGGGAGCGCCGCAGGACGCGGACCGTCACCACGGTCGCGAGAACCAGCACCGCGATCACCCCGAGGGCGATCGCCGTGGGGATCAGCCAGGGAATCTCAGTCACCGACTGCGACTTCTGCGTCCACCAGCAGCAGCGCCCGCAGCTGGTCGATGTCGTCGACCGCGGCCTGCGCGCCCTCGGCCTCGTGGGGCCAGCTGAAGCCCCAGCGCACGAAGATCACCGGGACTCCGGCATCCTGCCCGCCCTCGACGTCGTGGTGGCGGTCGCCGATCAGCACGGGACGCGAGGTGTCGAGCCCCTGGGCTTCGAGTCGGCGCAGCGCTTCGCGGACGATGTCGGACTTGGCCGACAGGGCGCGCTCGTCCAGCGACGCGCCCACCGTGGCCTCGAGCGAGGGGGCCAGGCCGAAGTGATCCATCAGCGCGACCACCTGCACCTCGGGCTTCGAGCTCGCCGTCGACTGCGGGATGCCGGCGGCGTGCAGGTCGTGGACGAGATCGGCCACTCCGGGGTACAGGCGCGCACTGACGGTGTAGCCCTCGCTGCGGTTCAGGCCGCGGTAGAACGCCACGGCCTCGGTCGCCTGCTCGGGCGTCATGTCGACGTTGACCTGGAAGGACTCGAGCATGGGCGGTCCGATCCAGCGCGAGAGCTCCCCGCGCGTCGGAGGGGTGCGGCCGAAGTGCTCGAGCGTGACCGTCAATCGGCGCAGGATGCCCTCCGAGGCGTCGACGAGCGTTCCGTCGACGTCCCACAGGACGCAGGAGAAGGGGGAGCGTGCGGGCATGCGCACCACGCTACCGGCGCGGCATGCGACCGGATCGATCGGCGCGGGTGCGCAGACGACCGGTGCGGCGTGAACCGCCCGTGGCACGTCCCGACGCGTCGAGGGTGGGGGAGGGTGGGCTCAGACGTTCCACCAACGGCATATGCACCGCGGGCACGCGCAACGCCCCGTGCAGCCACACGAAGATGATGAGGGCGATGAACCCCGTCAGCAGCTTGTCGATGAGCGAGGTGAGCACGTTCGCCGAGAAGACCGCGCCGATCAGCGGCACGCCCATCGTCGCGATCGTCGAGGTGACCGCGTCGAAGCCGTGACCCGCGAAGCCGCCGAAGACCAGCAGCCCCAACGGCGCGCCGATCGCCGAGCACACGAGGGCGGCGATGACGTTCAGCACGAAGAAGCGCCGGATGTCGTCCCCCATGCCGAAGCGACGCACCCCGTATCCCCACACCAGTGCGCCGGCGACGTTCACCAGGGCGAATGCGGGTGCCGCGGGCACCCCCACCGTGACACCCAGCAGATTGCCGGCGACCGCGACGACGGCGCCGTGCCAGGGGCCGAGCACGATGGCCGTCGCCGCCGTGCCGACCATGTCGAGGAAGATCGGCAGGTTCAGCGCCTGCACGACGGCGAGACCGAGCAGGTTGAGCAGGATGCCCCCGGCCAGCAGCACCGCGGTGACCCAGCGCCGGGGCGGTGGTGACGTCAGCGCGGAGCGCGTCGCGGGTCGAGCGGGCACGGGCGGTGCGGGCGGATCGGCCGCGGCGGGTTCGGATCGGGCGCGCTCGCCGTTGCGCCGGACCTGGACGCTGCGACGGACCCACCGGTCGGCCTCGGCCTCATCGGCACCGAGGGCGCGGACGATGTCGCGCAGGAGGGTCGTGTCGATCCACGTCCGACCCGGCCGGAAGACGTCGTAGACGGTGCTGCGCGGCGGCGCGGCAGCCTCGGCGGGGACGCCGCGCTCGATGCGCAGAGCCCCGATGCGACGACCGAGCTGCGCGAACGAGCATCCGTCGGCGTCTTTCAGGGCGACGAGATCGGCGGCGATGCGATCGAGGGAATCCGGCTCGTCGTCCGGCGTCGGCACCACGGTCACGTCTCCCCCTCACGCGACTTCGCCCCCCGCGTCGTCCGCTTCGCGCCACTCTAGCGAGCCGATCCGGGGGCGCGAACGGCTTGCCGGGGCGCGTCCGGGGCGCGTCCGATCGTCCGGAACCGTCCGGATCGGCCCTCCGGCCGGGTGCGTCGGCGCGCGGCGATCTACCGTCGAAGCCAGTCGCCGTTGTTCGGGTGGTGACGGATCCGGCTTCGGGGGACGCCGTGATCGGCGGGGTCTCCGGGGGGCGGAGATCCCGCCCACTCTCTTCCGGTCGACGAAGAGGTCGGCCCCTCACACGTCGGCCGTGCGGGGGCGCCCCCTGCGTCCTCGCGCGGCCGGCTCACTCCGGGCGCAGGCGCCGGGTCGGCGGCATCCGGATGCCGCCCCCGGGCTCAGAACAGGCGCGGAGCGCCCGACTGCACGCCCTTCATCTCGTCGTAGTCGAGGGTGAGGCAGCGGATGCCGCGATCGGTGGCCAGCACGCGCGCCTGCGGCTTGATCTCCTGCGCCGCGAACACGCCCGTCACCGGTGCGAGCAGCGGGTCGCGGTTGAGCAGTTCGAGGTAGCGGGTCAGCTGCTCGACGCCGTCGATGTCGCCGCGGCGCTTGACCTCGATGGCGACCGTGCCGGTGCCGTCGTCGTTGCGCAGCAGGAGGTCGACCGGACCGATGGCGGTGGGGTACTCGCGGCGGACGAGGGTGAGGTTCTCACCCACGACCGACACCTGCTCGGCCAGCAGACGCTGCAGGTCGGCCTCGACGCCGTCCTTGATCAGGCCCGGGTCGACGCCCAGGTCGTGAGCGGTGTCGTGGACGATCTCGTGGATGCGCACCAGCAGGGCGTCACCCGTCTTGGCGTGGGTGACGCGCCAGCGCTCGATCACGCCGTCCTCGACGTCGACCTCATCGGGGTCTTCGCGGGTCAGGCTGCAGGGAGGGCTCATCCAGTTGAGCGGCTTGTAGGAGCCGCCGTCGGAGTGCACCAGCAGACTGCCGTCGTTCTTGTGGACGAGCAGCCGGGTGGCGAGGGGCAGATGCGCGTTGAGACGGCCGGTGTAGTCGACGGAGCAACGGGCGATGACGAGACGCACCCGACGAGCCTAATCGCGCCGCGCGGGCTCGGCGGTGCGTGCGGCGTCGACGACGAGCGGTTTGGCCGCGCCCGAGAAGAGACCGGATGCCACGATCAAGCCGACCACGATGAGCAGCGTGTTGAGCAGACCGATGTGGTCGCCGATCCACCCGAGGATCGGCGGGCCGCACAGGAACGCGACGTAGCCGATGGTCGCCGCAGCCGCGACCCGCGGGGCCGCCTTGGCCGGGTCGTCGGCGGCCGCCGACATGCCGATGGGGAAGCCGAGCGAGGCGCCGAGGCCCCACAGGGCGGCGCCGACGTACACCAGGGGACCGAACGGCGCGAGGATGAACAGCAGCAGGCCCGCCGCCGCGGTACCGGCCAGCACGCGCAGCACGAGCACGCGGCCGAGGCGGTCGACCACCGGGCCGCCGACGATGCGTCCGACCGTCATCGCGACCGAGAACACGGCGAGCACCGCGGGACCCGCCGCTTCAGGCGCACCGTGACCGTAGACGACGGCCGAGGGGAGCCAGTCGTTCGCGCTGCCCTCGGCGAACGCCATACCGAGCATGATGACGCCCAGCGTGTAGGTGCGCGGCTCGCGCCAGGCCTGCAGCGAGACGGCGAGCCGTTCGCGCCAGGGGCGGCGATCCTCGTCGACCGGCCCGTCGAGGGCGGCCTCGGTGCGCGGCACGTTGGCCACGGCGAGGAACGCGACGACGAGGATGACGACCCCCATCGCGAGACAGTGCGCCACCACCGGGATGCGCAGGCTCACCGCCACGAAGCCCAGGCCCGCGCCGATGACGGTGCCGAAGCTGAAGAAGGCGTGCAGCAGCGGCATGATCGTGCGCCCTGTCGCCTTCTCGAGCGCCGCACCCTCGACGTTCATCATCACGTCGACCGCGCCGTTGCCGAAGCCGAACAGCGCCAACCCCACCAGGGTCACGCCGAAGACCTGGACCGTGTCGGCGCCGAACCCGATGATCGCCAGGCCCACGCCCACCAGCACGAGCGCGACGAGCATGCCCGATCGCGCACCGATGCGCGCCATGACGGCCGGCGCGACGGAGAGTCCGATGATGGATGCCACGCCCATCCCCAGCAGCAGCAGGCCCACGCCGGAGTTCTCGATGCCGAGCGCCTCGCGGATCTGCGGCACCCGCGACGCCCAGGTCGAGATGCTCAGCCCGCTCGCGAGGAAGACGGCGCAGATCGCGACGTGCCAGCGCACGAGCTGGGAGCGGGTCAGCGTGGAGTGCATGTGCACACTGTAGCGAATCGATTCGACGCCAATCGAATCGATTCGGCATCCTGGTCCACCCGGGTTACGATCAGCCGGTGAGCCACCGCCGCGCGACCATCAGCGACGTCGCCCGAGAAGCGGGCGTCTCGCCCTCGACCGCCTCCGTGGTCTTCAGCGGCAAGACGCCGACCTCCGCCGAGGTGCGCTCGCGCGTCCTGTCCGCCGCGAAGGCGCTCGGCTACACCGGACCCGACCCGCGCGCGGCCTCGCTGCGCCGCGGACGCTCCGGCATCGTCGGCGTCGTCTTCGACCAGCACCTGGGCACCGCCTTCCTCGACCCCGTGACCACGCACATGATGGACGGTCTGGCCGACGGCGTCTCCCGCCTCGGCGCCGCCCTGCTGCTGCTCCGCGACGACGGCGTGACGGTCAGCGAACCCTCGCTGCACACCGCTCCCATCGACGCCGCCGTGCTGATCGGCTGCAGCCCCCGCATGCGGGAATCGCTCGAGATCGTGCGAGGGCGCGGCATCCCGGTCGTCGTCGTCGAAGGAGACGCGGGCGAGGGGATCCCGCGGGTGCTGCTGGACAACGTCGAGGCGCAGCGCACGGCCGCGCGGCACGTCGAGGCGCTGGGCCATCGCGACGTGGCGCTGGTGACGCTGCCGATCGACACCTCGCGCCATCGCGGGTGGATCGCCGACGACGCGGTCATCCGTGTCGACGTCACCGCGGATCGTCTCGCCGGCGCCCGCGAGGTCTTCCCCGGTGCCCCGGCGATGGCGGCGGCCACGAGCTCGATCGACGAAGGCACGATCGCGGGACGGGCGATCTTCGCCGACGCCGACCGCCGCCCGACCGCCGTGATCGCCCAGAGCGACCTGCTCGCGGCCGGCGTCATCCGCGCGGCCGAGGAGGCGGGCCTGCGCGTGCCGCAGGACATCAGCGTCACGGGCTTCGACGGCGTGGTCGTCGACGGCCTGGCGCCGCACGTGCTCACCACCCTGGTGCAGCCGGCGACGGCCAAGGGGCGAGCGGCCGGCGAGGCCGTCGCGGCGATGCTCGAGGAGGCCGCGCCCTCGGGCCTGGATCTGTCGTGCACCTTCCGCGAGGGCACCACCACCGCGCCTCCGCCTAGCACATGAGAATCCGCGACGCGGGAGCTCCCATGCTCCGCATAGAATAGGTTTCGACACCCCGAGAGCCCGAGCACCCGCTCGTCGACCCCGAGGAGGCCCGAACATGTTGCTGTTCCTGGGCGCCTTCGCAGCTCTGCCTCTTCTGCTCCCGTGGCTCGTCTCGCGCATCGGCGCCCGCGCCTTCTACGTGGCCGCCGTCCTGCCGGCGCTGGCGTTCGCGCACGCCGTGGTGCTCGCGCCCTCGGTGTTCGCGGGCGACATTCCGTTCGAGGAATACCGCTGGATCCCGGCGATCGAGGTCTCGCTCTCGATGCGCATGGATGTGCTCGGGTGGCTGCTGACCCTGGTCGTGACCGGCGTCGGAGCCCTGGTGATGCTCTACTGCCGCTGGTACTTCCGCGGCAAAACGCAGGGCGTCGGGCAGTTCTCGGCGGTCCTGCTCGCCTTCGCCGGCGCGATGTACGGTCTGGTGCTCACCGACGACATCGTCGTGCTCATCATGCTGTGGGAGGCCACGAGCGTCCTGTCGTACCTGTTGATCGGTTACTACCACGCCCGCGCCGCCAGTCGCCGCGCGGCGCTGCAGGCGCTGCTGGTGACCACGCTCGGCGGGCTCGTCATGCTGATCGGCGTCGTGCTGATGGTCGTGCAGGCGGACACCTCGAGCCTCGCGGCGATCCTCGCCGACCCACCCACCGGTCCGGTCGTCGACATCGCCGTCCTGCTGCTGCTGGTCGGCGCCCTCAGCAAGTCCGCGATCTTCCCCTTCCACTTCTGGCTCCCCGGCGCGATGGCCGCACCGACCCCGGTCAGCGCGTACCTGCACGCGGCGGCCATGGTCAAGGCCGGCATCTACCTCGTCGCCCGCCTCGCGCCGGGCTTCGCCGAGACGCCGTTCTGGCGACCGACGCTGATCACGCTCGGCGTGTTCACCATGCTGCTGGGTGGATTCCAGGCGCTGCGCGAGCGCGACCTCAAGCGCATCCTGGCGTTCGGCACCGTGAGCCAGCTCGGCTTCCTCACCGTCATGCTCGGCTATGGCACCCGTGACGCGGCGCTGGCCGGGGTCGCCCTGCTGCTCAGCCACGCCCTGTTCAAGTCGTGCCTGTTCCTGATCGTCGGCGTGATCGACCGTCAGCTCAACACCCGCGACATCGGTCAGCTCTCGGGTCTGGGCCGTCAGGCGCCCGTCATGGCCACCGCCTCCTTCATCGCCATCGCCTCGATGGCCGGCGTCATCCCGACCCTCGGCTTCGTCGCGAAAGAGACCGCGCTCACCGCCCTCCTGCACGAGGCGGAGCAGGGCGCGCCGTGGGGCCTCGTGGCGCTCATCGGCATCGTCGTCGGCTCGGCGCTCACGGCGGGGTACGGCATCCGCTTCCTCTGGGGGGCCTACTGGACCAAGCGCGATGTCGACAAGACCGAGTGGCCCGACCCTCCGATCGGTTTCCTCTCGGCTCCCGTGCTGTTGGCCGGCGGTTCGCTCGTCCTCGGAGTGATCGCCCCCGTCGTGGACGTCTGGCTGACGCCGTACGCCGACGGCCTGCCCGAAGCCACGCCCGGCCTCGAGGCGCCGGCGTACCCGTACCACCTGGCGCTCTGGCACGGTCTGGAGCCCGCCCTGTTCATCTCGCTCGGCACACTCGCCCTCGGCGCCGCGGTGTTCTGGGGCGTCCGCAGGACGCAGCTGCACAAGCGTCGACGCGTGCTGCCCTTCACCGCCAACGACGCGTACAACGGAGCGCTGCGCGGTGTCGACTTCACCTCCGAGTGGGTGACCGCCCGGTTCCAGCGCGGCTCGCTGCCCTTCTACGTCGGCACGATCTTCATCGTTCTGGTCGCGGCGGAGTCCGTCGCCCTGCTGTCGTCGCGGGAATGGCGCGCGCAGCTCGACGCGTGGCAGTCCCCCGCCCAGCTGATCGCCGCCCCCCTCATGATCGCCGCCGGCATCCTGGCCGTCCGGGCCCGCAAGCGGTACACCGGCGTCGCTCTCGTCTCGGTCACGGGCCTGGGCCTGGTGGTGCTGTTCGCCACGAGCGGCGCGCCCGACCTCGCCCTCACCCAGATCCTCGTCGAGACGGTGACGCTGGTCGTCTTCGCCCTCGTGCTGCGCCGGCTCCCCGCGCGCATGGGCGAGCACAACGAGTCGGTCGCCCCGCTGGCGCGCGCGGTGCTCGGCGCGGGTGTCGGCCTGATCATGGCCCTCGTCGCCGTCGTGGCGACCGGAGCCCGTCAGGACCTCCCCATCTCGCTCGAGTGGCCGCCGCTGGCGTACGAGATCGGCCACGGGCGCAACGTCGTCAACGTGGCCCTGGTCGACCTGCGCGGGTGGGACACGATGGGCGAGCTGTCGGTGCTCATCCTGGCCGCGACGGGAGTGGCATCCCTCGTCTTCATCACCGACCGCAGCGACAACCTGAACCGTCGCTCGGGAACGGCCCGCAGCGTCGTCGGCCTGGGTCGCCGTCGCCCGCTCGTCGAGACCGACGCGGGCGTGCGCGCGCAGCGGGTCGGTGAGACCGGTGCGCCGCGCGCGTGGCTGGTGTCGGGCGCCAAGGTGCAGCCCGAGAACCGGTCGATCCTGCTCGAGATCATCATCCGCGTGCTGTTCCACTCGGTCATGATCATCTCGCTGTACCTGCTGTTCGCCGGCCACAACCTGCCCGGTGGCGGCTTCGCGGGCGGCCTGGTCGCCGGTCTCGGCCTGGTGATGCGCTACATCGCCGGCGGGCGGTGGGAGCTCGGGGCAGCCGCCCCGACCGACGCCGGACGACTGCTCGGCGCGGGTATGGCGATCGCCGTGCTGTGCGCGCTGGTGCCGATGGTCTTCGGCTTCGCGCCGCTGCAGAGCTTTACCTTCGAGGGTGAGCTGCCGCTCATCGGTCACTGGGAGTTCGTCACCAGCACGATCTTCGACATCGGGGTGTACCTGGTCGTCATCGGCCTCGTGCTGGACGTCCTGCGCAGCCTGGGCGCGGAGGTCGATCGACAGTCGCAGCTGCCCGAGGATGCCGAGGTGGTCGCCCCATGAGCATCTCGCTGGTCCTGGTCATCGTCATGGCCGTGCTGTTCGCGTGCGGCGTGTACGCGATGCTCGAGCGCAGCCTCACCCGCGTGCTGATCGGCTTCCTGCTGCTCGGCAACGCCGCCAACCTGCTGCTGCTGATCGTCATGGGAGCCCCCGGTCGCGCGCCGTTCTACGACGGGGGACAGACGGATGCCGCGGACATGTCGGATGCGCTGCCCCAGGCGCTGACGCTCACGGCGATCGTCATCACGTTCAGCATCTCGGCGTTCCTGCTGGCCCTGATCTACCGCTCGTGGCAGCTCGGCCAGGCCGACACGGTGATCGACGATGCCGACGACGTCGCGCTGCGCGCGCGCACGCCCCAGATGCCCGACGACGCGATGGACGAGGAGGCCCGCTCGGACGACGACGACGTCACCACGGACTTCGTCGGCGACGTCGCCTCTCCCATCCGCGTGCTGCACCAGGGCGACCTGTCGCAGCTCGTGAACGACGCTCCGGTGGATCGGGTGGCCGTGCGTCGCGATGCGCCCGAGCCGGCATCCGGCGACGACGCGGACGCCCCGAAGGACGGTGATCGCTCGTGAGCGCCCTCGTGCCCCTGCTCGTCGGCATCCCGCTCATCGGTGCCGCGATCAACCTCGTGTTCGGCCGGCGCAAGCGTGTGCAGATCATCGTCTCCGTCGCCTCGTTGGTGACGGTGCTGGTGCTCGGCGCGGTGCTGCTGGTGGCGGTCGACACGAACGGCCCGATCGCCGTGGCGATCGCCGGGTGGGACATCCCTCTCGGCATCGTTCTCTACGTCGACGTGCTGGCAGCGCTGCTGGTGGTGGTCACGAGCATCGTGCTGCTGGCGGTCCTGCTGTTCTCGATCGGCCAGGGCGCCGCCGACAACGACGAGGACACCCCGGTCTCGATCTTCTACCCGGCGTATCTCATCCTCGGCGCGGGTATCTTCAACGCCTTCATCGCGGGCGACCTCTTCAACCTCTACGTGGGCTTCGAGATCCTGCTCGTCGCCTCGTACGTGCTCATCACGCTCGGCGGTACCGAGTCGCGCATCCGCACGGGCGTGGTCTACATCGTCGTCTCGCTGGTGTCGTCGATCCTCTTCCTCGCCGCGATCGCGATGGTCTACGGCGCGCTCGGCACGGTCAACATGGTGCAGATCAGCGAGCGCATGGCGCAGCTGCCGCAGGACATCCAGACCGTGCTGCACGTGATGCTGCTGCTCGCGTTCGCCATCAAAGCGGCGGTGTTCCCGCTGTCGTTCTGGCTGCCCGACTCGTACCCCACGGCGCCGGCGCCGGTGACGGCTGTCTTCGCAGGTTTGCTGACCAAGGTCGGCGTCTACGCGATCATCCGCACCGAGACGCAGCTGTTCGTCGACAACGACCTCAATTTCGTGCTGATGATGGTGGCTCTCGCGACCATGATCGTCGGCATCCTCGGCGCCGTGGCGCAGGCCGAGCTCAAGCGCATCCTGTCGTTCACCCTGGTCAGCCACATCGGCTACATGATCTTCGGCTTGGCGATCAACACCCCGCTGGCGATCGGCGCGACGATCTACTACATCGTCCACCACATCATCGTGCAGACGACGCTGTTCCTCGCGGTGGGGCTCATCGAGCGTCGCGCCGGCAGCACCTCGATCCTCAAGGTCAAGGGCCTCATGCGGGCCGCTCCTCTGCTCGCGGTGCTGTACTTCATCCCGGCGATCAACCTGGGCGGCCTGCCGCCGTTCTCGGGCTTCATCGGCAAGTACGCCCTGTTCGACGCCGCGGCCCAGGTGGGGACGCCGGTGATGATGGTGTTGATCGTCGGCGGCATCGTCACGTCGATCCTCACGCTGTACGCCCTCATGCGCGCGTGGAACCTGTCGTTCTGGCGCGAAGAAGAGGATTCCCCCGAGGCGATGGAACGCATCGCCTACCTCGGAAACGCCCCGGCTGCCGCGATCTCGACCGAGCGGCGCACCACCCCGCGCATCATGACCACGGCGACCGCCGGGATGGTGGTGGTCACGATCGCGCTGACCGTGTTCGCCGGACCGCTGCTCGACGCGTGCCTGCGCGCCGGGGAGCGCATCGCCGACGGCGTCACCCTGGTGCAGCTGCAGGATCAGGCGGGTGAACGATGAGTCCCACGCGTCGCGCTCAGATCTCGCTGTTCCTCCACCAGCTGCCGCTGCTGGTGTGGTTGGTGACGCTGTGGATGCTGCTCTGGGGGCAGTTCACCTGGCTCGCCGCGATCACGGGTCTGGTCATGGCGGTGTTCGTCACGCGCGTCTTCCGGTTGCCGCCGGTCGAGCTGTCGGGGCGCATCAACCTCTGGTACGGCCTGATCTTCGTCGTCACCTTCCTCGGCGCCGTCATCAAGGGATCCCTGATCGTGGCGTGGCAGGTCCTCGACGTGCGGCGCCAGCCGGGAGCGGCGATCATCGCGGTGCCCCTGCGCGTCGACGACGACGTCATCATGGCCCACACCGCGGTCACGGCATCCCTCATCCCGGGATCCCTCATCGTCGACGTCGACCGCGAGAACCGCACGCTCTACCTGCACGCGATCGGTGTGCGCAGCGACGCCGACGCCGAGCACCAGCGCCGCATCGTGCTCGGCTGGGAGGCGCGCATCACGCGT
>NZ_CAJYPF010000166.1 GCF_913776565.1 uncultured Microbacterium sp.
TCTTCGGCGGCCCGCGCGACCGGCGAGGGGGTGAGCACGCGCTTGCGTCCGAGCGGAGCGTCGCTGCGGGTGACGACGGCCGCGATCTCGTGTGTGCCGGATGCCAGGGCACGCAGAGAGGGGACGGCGACGGCGGGTGTGCCGGCGAAGACGAGGCGCATGGTTCTCCTCAGGCTCGGGAGCGGGCGGGTGATGACGGGGCGGTCGCAGCTCGCCCGCTCAGAGGTCGGGCTCGGGGATGTCGAGGCGGACTCTGAGCGTACTGCGGGGGCGGGGGCCGCGATCCTTGCGCGACTTGCGCGCGCGCAGGGCATCGGCGATCACCCCCGCGCGCAGCGCCTCGGCGACGGCGCGGCCGTGGGCGTAGTCGAAACGGACCAGGGCGCGGGACGTCGAGGTGTCGGTGTCGGTCGAGGTGTCGACCGGGCCGAGAACGGCGAGGGCGTCGAGACCGGGCACCGTCTCGCGCAGCGACGTCAGCAGCGCGTCGACGCTTCTCGCGTGCCCGTCGACGCTCGCCACGCGGACGGCGGGCGGCATCCGCAAGGGGGCGCGGTCGGCGAGCTCGGCGCGCGCGTACGCCGGCTGCGTCCAGGTCGCGAGTGCGCGTGCGACCGGACCGGCGACCCCGACGAGGTGGACGGGCGCACCGGGGGCCGCGAGGGCCGCCGCGTTGGACCACCACCGCAGGCAATGCTCGCCGATGCGCAGGGCCTCGTTCTGCAGCATCCGACCGCCGTCGAGGAGGATGACCGCGCGGTAGCCGCCGTGGGCGAGAGGTTCGGCTCCACGGGTGGCGATGACCAGGGCCGGTGCGGCGTCGACCTCCGCCACGGGATGCGCGCCGTCGGCGACGATCACGCGCGTGTTCGGGAACGCGCGACCGAGCTCGTCGGCGGTGCGCTCGCTGCCCGACGAGGCCATGCGCAGCTTGACCGAGCCGCAGTGTCCGCACGCCCAGGAGTGGGCGCTGCGCCCGCACCAGGCGCACACGGGCGTGGCTCCCGGTCGGGCCGCTCGCAAGGGGCCCGCGCAGTGCTGACAGCGCGCCGGACGGCGGCAATCGGCGCAGACGAGCGAGGGCGCGTAGCCGGGGCGCGCGACCTGGACGAGCACCGGTCCCTGCTGCAGCGCCTCGCGCGCGGCGGCGAAGGCCGAGGACGGCACGCGGGACTGACGTTGCTCGCCCTCGCGCGTGGCGCTGAGCACCACCCGCGGACTCGGTCGGCGCGCCTGCGGGAGCTCGCGCACGTAGCCCACGTCGACCAGTCGCTGCACGTCCGTCGTCCGGGTGTGACCGGCGAACACCAACGCGGAGTGCTCGAGCTCCTGACGCACCAGGGCCGCATCGCGCGCGTGCACGCCCGGAGCCAACGGCTCGGCCAACAGGGTGTCGCCGTCGTCCCAGATCGCGACGAGCCCCGTATCGTGCGCGGGCGCGTAGACGCCCGAGCGCCGCCCGACGACGATGCAGGGAACGGGGGCGAGTG
The DNA here is from genome assembly GCF_913776565.1 of uncultured Microbacterium sp. Classification (GTDB taxonomy): domain Bacteria; phylum Actinomycetota; class Actinomycetes; order Actinomycetales; family Microbacteriaceae; genus Microbacterium. The sequence continues at coordinate 1,491 of NZ_CAJYPF010000166.1, forward strand.
TGCGCAGGTACTGGGCATAACGCGCCGGACCGGCCTGATCGGCGTCGTCGCGCACGACGGCGTCGGGCGCGACGAGCTCGGCCAGGGCGGCGAGCAGCTGCGCCTGATCGCGGTAGTCGGGCACCACGAGCACGGCGCTGCGTCCGCGCGCCAGCGTGTGCACGGCCGCGGCGGCCAGCAGATCGGCCCACGCGCCCCGGGGCCGCTCGGGATGCGGATGCGGAGGTGCGTCGACCGCGAGGCGTTCGCCCGCATCGAGGGCCGCGGCGAGGTCGGGGTACGCGGCGAGGGTCGCCTCGGCGCGCTCGCGCGCGGCGGGCACGACCTCGGGGGCCTCGGGCACCGGGGCCGCCGCCCACGCCTTCTCGGCCCGCACCATGCGCTTCGGCACGGCCAGGCGCAGGATGTCGCTCACCGAGCCCGCGGCGCGGTCCGCCACGCGACGGGCGAGGGTGTACAGGCGCTCGGGCAGGACCGGCATCGGGGAGACCACGGCCTCGACGGACGAGAGCGGACGCTCGGTGCCGTCGTCGGCGACGACCTCGACGACGAACGCGTCCATCATGCGCCCCGCGGATCGCAACGGCACCTTGACCCGCACACCGGGAGCGACGTCGGCCACGAGCGGATGCGGGACGGCGTAGTCGAACAGGCGGTCGAGCTGCGGGACCGGGGACTCGAGCTGCACGCGCGCGACGCGGCGCTCGCTCATGAGGGCCCGCTCGAGGCCGCCGACACGCCGATCGGACGGCGGTGGCCCGTGGCCCGCACCGGCGCCCCCGTCGTCGACCGGTCACCGACCGGGCCGCGGGCGGGGCGCACTCCCCCACCCACGCTCAGAGTCCGGCGGCCGCGCGCAGCTCGTCGACGCGGTCGGTGCGCTCCCAGGTGAAGTCGGGCAACTCGCGCCCGAAGTGGCCGTAGGTGGCGGTCCGGGCGTAGATCGGACGCAGCAGGTCGAGCTGCTCGACGATCGCCGCGGGTCGAAGGTCGAACACCTCGCGGATCGCACGCACGATGACGTCCTCGGACACGTGGGCGGTGCCGAACGACTCGACGTACAGGCCGACGGGGTTGGCCTTGCCGATCGCGTAGGCGATCTGCACTTCGAGGCGGTCCGCGAGCCCGGCGGCGACGGCGTTCTTGGCGACCCACCGCATGGCGTAGGCTGCGGAGCGGTCGACCTTGGACGGGTCTTTACCGCTGAACGCCCCGCCGCCGTGGCGGGACGCGCCACCGTAGGTGTCGATGATGATCTTGCGCCCGGTGAGCCCGGCGTCGCCCTTGGGGCCGCCGATGACGAAGGGCCCCGCCGGGTTGATGTAGTACTTCACGTCGGGCAGGTCGAGGCCCGTCTCGGCGAGCACGGGATCGATCACCGCGGCCTGCACCTCGGCACGCAGATCTTCTTGCGAGATGTCGGGGTGGTGCTGCGTCGACAGCACGACCGAGTCGACCGAGCGCGGCACGAGGCCGTCGTAGCCGAGCGTGACCTGGGTCTTGCCGTCGGGGCGCAGGAACGCGAGCTGGCCGCTCTTGCGGACGGATGCCAGGCGCTCGGCGATGCGGTGCGCGGTCCACGCCGCCATCGGCATGAGCTGCGGGGTCTCGTTCGTGGCGAAACCGAACATGATGCCCTGGTCGCCGGCGCCCTGCAGATCGCGCGGATCGACCGAGCCGCGCTCGCGCTGCTCGAACGCCTTGTTGACGCCCGCGGCGATGTCGGAGGACTGCGCGCCGATCGACACGCTCACGCCGCACGAGTCGCCGTCGAATCCGGTGTCGCTCGAGGTGTACCCGATGCGGTTGACCACGTCGCGCACGATCGCGGGGATCTCGACGTAGGCGCTCGTGGACACCTCGCCGGCGACGTGCACCAGCCCCGTGGTGACGAGGGTCTCGACGGCGACACGGCCGGAGGGATCCTCGGTGAGGATGGCGTCGAGGATGCTGTCGGAGATCTGGTCGCAGATCTTGTCGGGGTGTCCTTCGGTGACGGACTCGGACGTGAACAGGCGCAGGTCGGTCAAGACGACTCCGGAGGGCTCAAGGGGCGGGGACGGGCACAAGTATGCCCCGGGCGGCGGTGAGCCGCCCGGGGCATCGTCACATCTGTGAACAGATCACGACATGAGTCGGCTGGGGATTACTCCGCAGCCTTGAGGCGCAGCTTGTCCTCGTGGATCTCGTGCAGCGCGATGGTGAGGGGCTTGTCCTCGACGGTCGAGTCGACCAGGGGGCCGACGTTGTCGAAGAGGTTTCCCTCGTGCAGGTCGGAGTAGTAGTCGTTGATCTGACGCGCGCGCTTGGACGCGTAGATGACGAGCTGGTACTTCGAGTCGACCTTGTCGAGCAGAGCGTCGATGGGCGGGTCGATGATGCCCTTGTCACGTCCGGCCATGGGGAACCTCCTGGTTCGGCGGATGGGGTGGATGCGGCGCGTCGAGCGCCGAAGCATCCTCTTATTCTAGCCGACGCCGGCCCGGCCCGTGCCGAGGGCGTCGCGGGTCGTCGTCAGTGTTGCGCGGACGCCAGCGCGACCACGTCGCGAGCGGCGGACGCCACGTCCTCGTTCACGACGCGGTAGTCGAACTCGTTCTGCGCAGCCAGTTCGACGCGGGCGGTGCGCAGGCGTCGTGCGCGCTCCTCGGCATCCTCGGTCCCGCGTCCGACCAGGCGGTCGACGAGCTCGTCCCAGCTCGGCGGGAGCAGGAACACCAGGGTGGCCGAGGGATCGGCCGCGCGCACCTGGCGGGCGCCCTGCAGGTCGATCTCGAGCAGGGCCGTCCCCCCACCCGCGAGCACGCGCTCGATGGGCTCGCGAGGCGTGCCGTAGCGGTTCTGGTTGTGCACCACGGCCCATTCCAGCAGCTCCCCCGCCGCGATGAGGCGGTCGAATTCGGCGTCGTCGACGAAGTAGTAGTGCTGTCCGTCGACCTCGCCGGGGCGGGGCTGACGCGTCGTCGCCGACACCGAGAGGTGGATCTCGGGGTAGTTCTCCTTGATGTGGGCCGCCACGGTCCCCTTGCCGACCGCGGTCGGACCGGCCAGCACGATCAGGCGACTGCGTCCCTCGCGCGGACCCGGCTCGGGCCATCGCGCATCGAGATAGGCGCGCAGTGCGTCGCGCTGACGGGTGCCGAGGCCCCCCAGTCGCTTGACCGGTGAGATGTTCAGCGAAGCGAGGATGCGGTCGCGCTTGCTCTCGCCGATCGCGGGGATCGCCGTGAGGAACTCGGTCACGCGCATCGCCCCGGCCGCTGACTGCGGATCGGCGAGTCCGCGCCGCAGGAGCTCCTGCGGGGAGATGACGCGGGTCGACACGTCGCGCTTGAGCGCGGCGCGCTCGCGACGTGCCTCGACGGCGCGGCGCGAGGCGGCGGCGCGGTCGACCTCGGGCGGACGACGGGTTTCAGCCATTCAGGGACTCCCGGTAGAGCGCGGCGCGCTCGTCGATGCGGGCGGAGAGGCGATCGGGCCCGACCGCGAGGATGCTGCGGCTCTCGTTGGCGACGACCGCGGACGCGACGTAGCCGAACAGTCGGCCGAGATCGGCCGGCGCGGCCCCCTGCGCGCCGAAGCCCGGCGCGAGGATGGGCATGCCCGCGAGGGCCACGTCTCCGAGACCGAAGGCTGCTCGGTCGACGGTGGCGCCGACGACGACGCCGATCGACCCGAGGGCACCGGGAGCGCCAATATTGGCCTCGTTGACGTCGT
>NZ_CAJYPF010000167.1 GCF_913776565.1 uncultured Microbacterium sp.
GCGCGCCGATGAGGATCACGAGGGCGACACCGCGCACGAGGTCGGAGCCGAATCGGCGGAAGTCCAGGCCGATCCGTCGCAGGGCGTTGTTCGCGGGCTCCCACAGCAGGTAGACCGCCAGGGCGACGAGAGCCAGTGAGAAGAAGATGTCGAGGAACTGGTAGATCGCGTCCCACAGCGGCTCGGCGCTGCGCGAGGGGTTCAGCTGCGTCTGCTGTTGCGAGATGGGCGCGCGGGTCGCGGCGCGGACGAACGACACCACTGAATAGACCGCGGACTGGCCGACGCTGACCAGCAGGACGAGCGCGATCTCCCACCCCAGGCGGGAGCGGCGGTACCGGTCGGAGGGGGCGATCGTCGGAGGGTATGACCAGTCCGCGCGGGTGGCAGGGCGGGTCCGCTTGTCAGAATGCTCCATCCGAGGCCCTTCGAGTAAATGCTGTGTAACGTTTTTCAGAGAAGTTTGGGGCACCTGGGTAAACGTGCCTAGTGTGTTCTCATCCTGCCCGAACGGATTCCGCTCACCTCGTGCTGCGCGAAAACCTCGTGAGGGCGATGATCATCCCTTCCCTGGAGGAACTGTGAAGCGCAACAAGATTGCCCTGTCCAGTCTCGCCCTGCTGGGAGCTGTCGGGCTCATGCTCGCCGGCTGCTCGGGCGGAGACAACGGCGGCAGCGGCTCGGCCTCGGGCGGCGACGCCTCGGCCATCATCCGGACCAACGGTTCGGAGCCGCAGAACCCGCTGATCCCGACCAACACGAACGAGGTCGGCGGCGGCAAGATCCTCGACTCGATCTTCGCGGGTCTGGTCTACTACGACGCCGATGGCGCTCCCGTGAACGACATGGCCGAGTCCATCGTCACCAACGACGCGCAGAACCTCACCGTGACCCTCAAGCAGGGCCAGAAGTTCACCGACGGCACCGAGGTCAAGGCCGACAACTTCATCAAGGCCTGGAACTACGGCGCGCAGCTGTCGAACAACCAGCTGAACAGCTACTTCTTCGAGGACATCGTCGGCTTCAGCTACGACGCCGACTCGGAGCTCACCGGCCTGAAGAAGGTCGACGACTACACCTTTACGATCGCGCTTTCCAAGCCCGCCGCCGACTTCGCGCTGCGCCTGGGCTACTCGGCGTTCTTCCCGCTGCCCGACTCGGCGTTCGAGGACATGGCCGCCTTCGGTGAGAACCCGGTCGGCAACGGTCCGTACAAGCTCGCCAGCGACGGCGCATGGCAGCACAACGTGCAGATCGACCTCGTCAAGAACGACGACTACCAGGGCGGTCGCACGGTCGCGAACGGCGGCCTGACGGTCGTCTTCTACGCCTCCCAGGATGCCGCGTACGCCGACCTCCTCGGCGGCAACGTCGACGTGATCGACGCCATCCCGTCCGCCTCGCAGGCCACCTTCGAGTCCGACCTGGGCGACCGCGCGGTCAACCAGCCGGCCGCGGTGTTCCAGTCCTTCACCATCCCCGAGCGCCTCGCGCACTTCGGTGGCGAAGAGGGCAAGCTGCGTCGTCAGGCGCTGTCGATGGCCATCAACCGCGACGAGATCACCAAGACGATCTTCCAGGGCACCCGCACCCCGGCCAGCGACTTCACGTCGCCGGTCATCGACGGCTGGTCCGACTCGCTCACCGGCGCCGACGTGCTGAAGTACGACGAGGCCAAGGCCAAGGAGCTGTGGGCTCAGGCCGACGCAATCTCGCCCTGGACCGGTACCTTCCAGATCGCGTACAACGCCGACGGCGGGCACCAGACCTGGGTCGACGCGGTGACCAACTCGATCAAGAACACCCTCGGCATCGACGCCTCGGGCGCTCCGTACCCGACGTTCAAGGAAGCCCGTTCGGCCATCACCGACCGCAGTATCCAGACCGCCTTCCGCACCGGTTGGCAGGCCGACTACCCCGGTCTGTACAACTTCCTCGGACCGCTCTACGCGACCGACGCCTCGTCGAACGACGGCGACTACTCGAACCCCCAGTTCGACCAGCTGCTGGCGAGCGGCATCGCCGAGACCGAGGTCGACGCGCAGAACGCGGACTTCCAGAAGGCCCAGGAGATCCTGCTCCAGGACCTGCCGGCCATCCCGCTCTGGTACTCCAACGTCACCGGCGGCTACGCCGACGGCGTGAACAACGTCAAGTTCGGCTGGAACTCGGTTCCGCTCTACTACGAGATCACGAAGTAACCCTTCCGATCTCTGGCCGCGAGGCGGTGACGGAAACGTCACCGCCTCGTGGTCTGCCAGCCAGGCCTCATCACGTCGTGTGATAGAACGGCACGGGCCCTTCTGCGCCCTGCCCCCCACGTAACGTCCGATGAGGCGTTTCCCACGTTCGAAAAGAGAGCGGATGCTCGGCTACATCCTCAGACGTCTGCTGCAGGTGCTCCCCGTGTTCTTCGGGGCCACGCTGCTGATCTACTTCATGGTCTTCGCCATGCCCGGAGACCCCATCCTGGGTCTCTTCGGCGACAAGACCCCCGCGCCGCAGGTCGTCGAAGCCCTGCGGGCGCAGTATCACCTGGACCAGCCCTTCATCGTCCAGTACTTCCTCTACCTCGGCGGCATCTTCCAGGGAGACCTGGGCACGACCTTCTCGGGTCAGTCCGTCAACGAGGTGCTCGCGCGGACGCTCCCCGTCACCGCGCGTCTGGCCGTGATGGCCCTCGCGATCGAGTTCACCCTCGCGATCGTCGTCGGAACGATCTCGGCGATCCGCAAGGGCAAGCTGTTCGACAACGTCGCCCTCGTCGTGGCGCTGCTGTTCGTCGCCCTGCCCATCTTCGTGGCGTGCTTCCTCGCGCAGTACTTCCTCGCCGTCCAACTGGGGTGGTTCCGGCCGACCGTCGGCGCCCAGAACAACTGGGGCGATCTGCTCCTCCCGGCCATCGTGCTCGGCTTCAGCCTCTTCGCCACGAGCATGCGCCTCATGCGCGGGTCGGTCATCGACACGCTCAACCAGGACTGGGTCCGCACGGCCTACTCCAAGGGCCTCTCGCGCCGTCGCGTGATCCCCGTGCACGTGCTGCGCAACTCGCTCATCCCGGTCATCACCAACTCCGCCACCAACTTCGGAGTGCTGCTGGTCGGTGCCACCGTGACCGAGGGCATCTTCAACATCCCCGGTGTCGGCAACACCCTGTACCAGGCCACCATCCGCGGCGAGGGCCCCACGGTCGTCTCGTTCGTGACCGTCTTCGTCATCATCTACGTGCTGGTCAACCTCGTCGTCGACCTCCTGTACGGCCTCCTGGACCCGAGGATCCGCTATGTCAAGTAGTCACTTCCCGGCGCCGCACTACGTCGCCCCCATCAAGACCGAGACCATCTCGGTCGACGCCGTCCGCGTCGCCGCGCGCAAGAGCAACCTCTGGCTCGACGCGTGGCGCGACCTGCGTCGTCGTCCGACCTTCTGGATCGCGCTGGCCGTCATGGCCGTGGTCATCCTCATGGCCGCGTTCCCGACCCTGTTCACGCAGGTCCCCCCGAACAACGACTGCCAGCTGTCCAACAGCAACGGCGGCCCGACCGCGGGTCACATCCTCGGGTTCACCTTCCAGGGCTGCGACACCTTCTCGCGCATCGTGTGGGGTGCCCGCACCTCGCTGTCGGTGGGTCTGCTCGCCACGGCGATCGGGACGATCATCGGCCTCATCATGGGCTCGCTGTCGGGCTTCTACGGAGGATGGCTCGACGCGGTGATCTCGCGCGTCGGCGACATCTTCTTCTCGATCCCCTACATCCTCGCGGCGATCGTCGTGATGAGCGTGTTCTCGCAGTACCGCAACGTCCTCACCCTGGCCGTCGCGATCGGCGGGTTCGCCTGGGCGTCCACGGCCCGTGTCGTGCGCGCCGAGGTGCTGCGCGTGCGCCAGGCCGACTACGTCGCCGCGTCGCAGGCGCTGGGGCAGTCGCGCTTCAAGACGCTGCTCACCCACGTCATCCCGAACGCCATCGCCCCGCTGCTCGTGGTCACCACGATCAGCCTCGCGGCGGCCATCGTCGCCGAGGCGACGCTGTCGTTCCTCGGCGTCGGTCTGGGTGGCGACACCATGTCGTGGGGTAACGACATCAGCCAGGCGCAGCAGTCGCTGCGCGTCGCGCCGGCAGCGCTCATCTGGCCGTCGCTGGCGCTGACCCTGACCGTGCTGGCGTTCATCATGCTGGGCGAGCTCATCCGAGACGCCATCGACCCGAGAGCGAGGGCCCGCCGATGAGCGACGCCACCATGACGCCTCTGCTGTCCGTGCGCGACCTCAAGGTCGCCTTCGAGGGCCAGGGCGGCTCCCGCCAGGTCCTGCACGGCGTGAGCCTCGATGTGTACCCCGGCCAGACCGTGGCCATCGTGGGCGAGTCGGGTTCGGGCAAGTCGACGACCGCGTCCGCGGTGATCGGACTGCTTCCCGGCACCGGCCACGTGACCGGAGGGAGCATCACCCTCGACGGTCGCGAGCTGACCGATCTCACGCCCACGCAGTTCGAGTCGGTGCGCGGCAAGGACATCGGTTACGTCCCCCAGGACCCCATGTCCAACCTCAACCCGGTGTGGAGCATCGGCTTCCAGGTCAAGGAGGCGATCCGTGCGAACGGCATCGCCACCGGGCGCAAAGAGGTCGAGAAGCGCGCCATCGAGGTGCTCAAGCAGGCCGGACTCTCGGATGCCGAGCGTCGCCTGCACCAGTACCCGCACCAGTTCTCGGGTGGTATGCGCCAGCGCGCACTGATCGGCATCGGCCTCGCGGCCGATCCGAAGCTGCTCATCGCCGACGAGCCGACCTCGGCCCTCGACGTGACGGTGCAGCGCGTGATCCTGGATCACATGGCATCCCTCACCCGGGAACGCGGCACCTCGGTGCTGCTCATCACGCACGACCTGGGCCTGGCCGCCGAGCGCGCCGACACCATCGTGGTGATGAATCAGGGCGAGATCGTGGAGTCGGGACCGAGCCGCGAGATCCTCGAGAACCCGCAGCACCCGTACACCCAGCGCCTCGTCGCTGCGGCGCCGAGCATCGCCTCGCAGCGCATCCAGGCGAAGGTCGAGGACCGCGGCATCCTGCGCGAGTCCGACATCGACGCCCCGGCCACCGTCAAGGTGACCGACCTGGTTAAGGAGTACAAGATCCGCCAGGGCGGGTTCCGCAGCGAGCAGTTCCGCGCCGTGGACGGGGTGTCGTTCGAGATCCCGCGCGGCAAGACGCTCGCCCTGGTGGGCGAGTCGGGCTCGGGCAAGTCGACGATCGCCAAGATGGTGCTCAAGCTCGAGGAGCCCACCTCAGGCTCGATCGAGGTCGACGGCGTGAACACCGGAAAGCTCAGCGCGAAGGACACCTTCAACCTGCGCCGACGCATGCAGCCGGTGTTCCAGGACCCGTACGGCTCGCTCGACCCGCTGCGCAGCATCGGCAACCTGATCGCCGAGCCGCTGAACATCCACAAGGTGGGCGACAACGCCTCGCGGCGCGCCCGCGTCGAGGAGCTGCTCGATCAGGTGGCGCTGCCGCAGGAGCTGGCATCCCGCTATCCGAACGAGCTGTCCGGCGGTCAGCGCCAGCGTGTCGCCATCGCGCGCGCGCTCGCGCTCAAGCCCGACATCCTCGTGCTCGACGAGGCCGTCTCGGCTCTGGACGTGCTCGTGCAGGCGCAGATCCTGCAGCTGCTCGCGGAGCTGCAGTCCGAGCTCGGTCTGACGTACCTGTTCATCACGCACGACCTCGCCGTCGTCCGCGTCGCGGCCGACCTGGTCTGCGTCATGGAGCGCGGCAAGCTCGTCGAGCAGGGCACCGTCGACGAGATCTTCGCGCAGCCGTCGCAGGAGTACACCCGTCGCCTGCTCGACGCGATCCCCGGCGCCTCGCTGCAGCTGGGCGGCGCGTGACGCGCGACGAGCGCTATCGGGGCGCGGAGCACCCTCGGGTGTTCCGCGCCCCGTCCTCGGTCGTGGGCCTGATCCTGGCCGCGGCCCTCGCGGCGGTTCTCCTCGGGGATGCCGCGCTGCGCGCCGGCGTCGGCGAGATGCTGCTGATCGCCCCGTGGGTGCTGCTGGCGCTGTGGGGCGTGTACGCCCTGATCTTCGCGCCGCACGTGCGCATCGACGCTCACGGCATCCGCATCCACAATCCGCTGCGGATCGCCGAGATCGCGTGGGCGCGCGTGACCGACGTCGACATGCGCTGGCAGCTCGAGGTGCGCACCGACGAACAGCGCGTGTACAAAGCGTTCGGGGGGCCCGTCGCGGGTCGACCCGGCCGGCCCTCGCTGCGACGCGAAGACGACCGGGGGCGCCGTGAGCCTCCGGCCATCCGCGATCTGCAGGTCATCCAGGACGCCTGGGAGTCCGCGCGAGGCACCGCCGATGCCGCGGGCGGCGTCCGGCGTGTCTGGGACATTCCCTCGGTGATTTCCCTGGCGGTTCTGATCGTCTGGGTTATTATCGCTTTGTTCATCTCAGGCGGAGTTCGCTGAGCGCAGTGCTGCGTTCGACGTAAGCCGTCGTGGCAAAGCGCCATGTAAGAGCTTTGTTACGGTCGTGAAAAGTGTGTTCCCCCGGCACACGTTCCGCGAAAAGCCGACGTAGGGTCGCTGAAGATCCTTAGCAAGGCGAACGAATAAGCGGGGATCTCGAAGGCGAGAGGACCACCATGATGCAGACCATCGACACGTTCCGGACGGGCTGCCGCACGTCATGACGC
>NZ_CAJYPF010000168.1 GCF_913776565.1 uncultured Microbacterium sp.
GAAAAGCAAAACCCCCGCCATGTAGAAGCTAGGCGAGGGTTTCTGGGCTGACTGTAATGATCAGCCGTGTGGCTCCGACGGGCGTCGATCCCGTGACCTCACGATTTTCAGTCGTGCGCTCTACCAACTGAGCTACAGAGCCGAGCGGCATGTCTGCCGCTTCCTACACGAAGGGCCTCCTCGAAAGAAGGCCCGTCGCTGTGGAGCGACCCTGACGGGACTTGAACCCGCGACCTCCGCCGTGACAGGGCGGCACGCTAACCAACTGCGCTACAGGGCCATGCATTTTCAATTGTACTTCACCGGAAAGTGACCCCAACGGGATTCGAACCCGTGCTACCGCCGTGAAAGGGCGGCGTCCTAGGCCGCTAAACGATGGGGCCGGATGAGCTTGAAACCTTGCGATTTCATCCTCGCTTGCCGACGACCGAGCCTACTTCACATCTTTCGAGATTGCCAATCGGGGGCGTGGCGTTCTGTCGTCCGCGCGTGTCGCGGTCCAGAATCAGTAGTTAACAGCGGGACTGACCCTGTTGTCCGTGTGACTCGTGTTGCTACTGTGGGCCGAGTTGCGACCGGTGAGATGAGGTAGTCCCGTGACGCTCGAGCGCCCCGAACAGACAGACGACTGCGGCTGCGCGCCCACTGCGAGTGAGCAGCGGCGCCTGTGGCCCACCTTCGACCGACGCCACGCGTTGAAGCTCGGCGCGCTGGGCGCCGTCGCTCTCGGCGCGTTCGGGGGAGCGGCATCCGGAGTCTTCTCTCCCGCCGCGGCGGCCGACTATCCCTCGTGGGCCGACGTCGAGGCCGCCAAGGCCAACGAAGCCGCCAAGGCCGGCGAGATCTCGCGCATCCAGGACCTCATCGCGGGGCTGCAGTCCGAGGTCGCGCGCACGCAGGCCGAGGCGCAGGCGCGCTCCGACGAGTACTTCGCCGCCCAGCAGGCCTACCAGGACGCCGACTACCGCGCGCAGCTGCTGCGCCAGCAGGCCGACGCCGAGGCCGCGAAGGCCACGGACGCGGCGAACAAGGCCGGCAAGGTCGCCGCGCAGCTGTACCGGTCGGGCGGCGACGACACCTCGCTCAACCTCTTCTTCGCCGGCTCCGCCGCGAGCGCCGACGATCTGCTCGCCAAGCTCGGCACGATGGACAAGCTGCTCGAGCGCAACCGCTCGGTGTACGCCGCGGCCGTCTCCGCGCGCGACAGCGCCAAGAACCTCAGCAGTCAGGCCGACGACGCCACCGCGGAACGCGAACGTCTGCGCGCCATCGCCGAAGAGAAGATGCAGGCCGCCCAGCAGGCCGCTCAGGCCGCCCAAGAGGCCCTCGCGGCGCAGCAGGCCAACCAGGCCGTGCTCGAGGCGCAGCTCGCCGCCCTGCAGGACACGACGGCCAAGACCGTCGCCGAGTATCAGGCCGGCGTCGAAGCCGAGCGCAAGGCCCGCGAGGAGCGCGAGCGCAAGGCCCGCGAAGAGGCCGCCGCCCGTGACGCCGCCGAGCGCGCGCGTCGCGAGCAGGAGGCCCGCGATCGGCAGGCCGCGGCGTCGTCGAACAGCGGGGGAGGCGGAGGCGGCGGCGGTGGCGGCAACTCCGGCGGCGGCGGCGGCGGAAGCGTCAGCGGCGGCGGCTGGGCGCGCCCGTCCTCGGCGTACACGTCGTCGGGCTACGGCCCCCGCTCCGGCCAGTGCAACGCCAGCTACTGCGCGAGCACCTGGCACCTGGGCCTCGACTTCGGCGCGAGCTGCTGGTCGCCGATCTACGCCGCGGCCGCGGGGCGTGTGACCTACGCCGGCGTGAACGGCGGCTTCGGCAACTACATTCGCATCCAGCACGACGACGGATCGGGCACCGGCTACGGCCACATCGTCAACGGCGGCATCTACGTCTCCTACGGCCAGCGCGTCGAGGCCGGGCAGCAGATCGCCGCGACCGGGCAGACCGGAAACTCCTTCGGATGCCACCTGCACTTCGAGGTCTACCCTCCCGGCGGCGGAACGACCGACCCCGCCCCGTGGCTGCGCGCCCGCGGCGTCTCGGTCTGATCGAGAGCACGAGAGAACCCCCGGTCCACGGACCGGGGGTTTTCGTCGCCTGCGCGTCAGGTCAGAGCGTGTTGGGCGCTTCGCCCTCACCCTGCGTCCGGGTCTGCTCGTCGTGCTCCTCGAAGCGCGTGAAGGCCTCGGCCACCAGACGCTCGGCCTCGGCGGCATCCGCCCACTCATCGACCTTGACCCACTTGTTGGGCTCAAGGTCCTTGTAGTGCTCGAAGAAGTGCGAGATCTCCTTCTTGGTCCACTCGTCGATGTCGCCGACGTCCTGGATGTGGTCCCAGCGCGGGTCCTTCGCGAGCACGGCCACGACCTTGTCGTCGCCGCCGGCCTCGTCGCTCATCTTGAGCACGCCGACGGGGCGCACCTTGGCGAGGATGCCGGGGTGCAGGTCGCGGTCGAGCAGCACGAGCACGTCGAGCGGGTCGCCGTCCTCGCCGAGGGTGTTCTCGAAGAAGCCGTAGTTGGCCGGATAGCCGAAGACCGTGTACAGGATGCGGTCGAGGTAGACGCGGCCGGTGCCGTGGTCGACCTCGTACTTCACGCGGCTGCCGCGGGGGATCTCGATGACGGCGTCGTACGCGCCCATACTCGTGCTCCTTAGATCTGTGGATTTCCGCGGCCCAGCCTAGTCGGAGCGGCCTGAGTCCCGCCGGGTCCGTGCCTGCCGTGACACGACGCAGGAGATCCGTGCAGGGCCCCGGGGACATCCCGCCAACCCACCGAAGGCTCTGCCCGGGTTTCCTGCGTTGTGTCCGCGGGGGCCCTTCCGCCGAGAGGGATAGCGTGGACGCCATGCACGAACGGCGACCCGGACTCGACCCTGCCGTCGCCGAGGTGCGCCGCGCCGTGCGCGCGGCCCTCGAGGGTCGCGAGGGTGCCGTGATCGTGGCGCTGTCGGGCGGGGCCGACTCGCTCGCCCTCACGGCGGCGACCGCGTTCGAGGCGGGGCGGGTCGGCATCCGGGTCGGAGCCGTCGTGATCGATCACGGGCTGCAAGAGGGATCGGATGCCGTGGCGCAGCGAGCGGCCGAGACGGCGCGCGGGCTCGGCGTCGACGCGCGCGTGGTCGCGGTCGAGGTCGGGTCGGCGGACGGACCCGAGGCCGACGCCCGCACCGCCCGGTACGCGGGCCTCGCCCGAGCCGCGGCGGAGCTGGGCGCGGACGCGGTGCTGCTCGGGCACACCCTGGACGACCAGGCGGAGACCGTGCTGCTGGGTCTCGCGCGGGGGTCCGGGGCGGCGAGCCTGGGCGGCATGCCGGCCGAGAGACGGGATGCCACCGGCCCGGCGTGGCTGCGACCGCTGCTGGGCGTGCGCCGGTCGACGACCGTCGCGGCGTGCGCTGCCGAGGGGCTCGAGCCGTGGGCAGACCCCCACAACCTCGATCCCGCCTACGCGCGGGTGCGGGTGCGCGAGCGGGTGTTGCCCGTGCTCGAGGACGAGTTGGGACCGGGTGTGGCCGAGGCGCTGGCGCGGACGGCCGAGCAGTTGCGCGAGGACGCGGCGGCGTTCCAGGACATGATCGACGAGACCATCGAAGACATCGTCGAGCACGCCGAGGCCGGGATCTCGATCTCGGTCGCCGCCCTTGCGGCCAACCCCGCGGCGCTGCGCAACCGGATCGTGCGCTACGTCGTCGAGAGCGAGTTCGGCGTCTCGCTGACCCGGTCGCAGACCCTCGAGGTCGCCCGGCTCGCCATCGACTGGCGCGGGCAGGGCCCGATCGACCTGCCGTCGTGCGTCGCCCGGCGGGTGGGCAACCGGATCGAGATCGTCGCGCGCGAGCGCGGCTGAGCGCGGCCCGTCCGATACCCCCTCGGCGGAGGGGGCGTTTCGCGTGCCTTGACGCGTCCCGACGACGCTCCTAAACTCCGAGAACGCAATATTCAAACACCGAATGAATATGCATCCGTCCGATTCACCGTCGAAGGCAGGACACATGGGCGCGTTCTCCGCCATCTCAGACCCCACCGATCTCGACGCCGTGCGCGCGGCGATCGCGGATGCCGAGCGACCCGAAGTCCTCGTCCCGCTCGATCTGCGAGCGCTGGTCATCGCTCCCGGCGCGGCCGCGGAGGCGCCCGGGCGCGTCCGCTCGCTCCTCGGACCGAGCGCTCCGGAGCGACCGCGCGTCGCCCTGCTGATCGACCACACGCGGATCCGCTCGGGAGAGGACGACCTCAAGGCCGACGTCCGCGCGCGTCTGGCCGAGGACTTCGACGTGACCGAGACCGTCCTCGGCACACCCGGCCACCTGCACGTCGACGAAGAGGCCCTGGATGCCGCGACCGCCGCCGTCGCCGGCCGGGACGCCGTGGTGTCGGTGGGCTCGGGAACGATCTCGGACATCGCCAAGGTCGCCTCGGCGCGCGCGGGTGGCGTGCCTCTCGTGATCGTGCAGACCGCGGCATCCGTCGACGGATTCACCGACAACGTCTCGGTCGTGCTGCGCGCGGGCGCCAAGCGCACGATCGACTCCCGCTGGCCGGACGTGGTGCTAGCGGACACGACCGTGATCGCCACCGCCCCCACCGCCCTCAACGCCGCGGGCTTCGGTGAGCTCCAGTCGTTGTTCACCGCGCCCGCCGATTGGTGGCTCGCCTCGCGGATCGGCACCGACACGACCTTCCACAGCACCCCGCGCGACCTGCTGCTCGAGTTCGCCGGCGACCCCTCGGAGTGGGGCGCGGGCCTGGGCGAGGGGGCACCCCGACCCGTCGAGCAGCTCACGCGCGTGCTCGCCATCCGCGGCATCGGCACGGGGATCTCGGGTTCGACGGCCTGCCTGTCCGGCGTCGAGCACCTCGTGAGCCACATGCTCGACATGTACGCCGTCGCCCGCGGTTACGAGGTCGGACTGCACGGTGCGCAGGTGGGCGTGGCATCCGTCGTCGCCGCCTCGGCATGGGACCACCTGTTCGCGCAGGCGCGGAGCGGCCGGGCGGTCGAGCCGCCGGTCGACGACGACGCCGAGGCCCGCGTCCGCGACGCCTTCGCGGTGTGCGACCCCTCGGGAGCCCTGGGTGCGGAGTGCTGGCGCGACTACTCGGCCAAGCTGCGGGCCTGGGCGGACGCGGACGGCGAGCCCCTCGACCTGCTCGCCGACCCGGACGTGCTCGAGCGCGGGCTCGGCGCCATGCGACCGGACAGCGCCACGATCGCGCGTTCGCTCGCCGTCGCGGGGGCGCCCCTCACGCGCGACGACCTCGGCGCCTGGATCACCGCTGACATCTGGCGCTGGGCCGCGGCCAACTGCCTCTACATGCGCAATCGCGTCACGGTGATCGATCTGCTCGCCGCCGCCGGATGGTGGACGGATGCCGACGTGGATGCCGTGCTCGGGCGCGCGGACGCCGCGGTGCGAGCCGCTCGCGCCGCCGCGGGGGTGACGGTGTGAGCGGGCTCGTGCTCGGCATCGACTGCTCGACGACCGGAGCGAAGTGCATCGCCTGGGACCTGCAGGGACGTGCGGTCGCTCAGGGGCGCAGCGACATCCCGCTGTCGATCCCGCAGCCCGGGTGGGGCGAGCAGGATCCCGAGCACTGGTGGAGCGCCGTCGTCCACGCCGTACGCGACTGCCTGCGGACGGTGGACCCCGGAAGCATCGCGGCACTGTCGATCACGCACCAGCGCGAGAGCTTCGCCCTTCTCGACGCCCACGACGACGCGGTGCGCCCGGCCATGCTGTGGCTCGACGCCCGCGCCGGAGCGCAGGTCGACCGCGTGGGTACCGCCCGGATCCACGAGCTGACCGGCAAACCGCCCAACCCCACCCCGGCGCTCTACAAGCTGCACTGGCTCGCCGAGCACGAGCCGGAGTCACTCGCCCTCACGGCACACGTCGTCGACGTGCACGCCTACCTCGTGCGCCGTCTGACGGGGGAGTGGGTCACCTCGATCGCCAGCGCCGATCCGCTCGGGATCGTCGATCTCGTGGCATCCGACTATTCCGACGAGATCCTCGCCGGGATCGGACTCGATCGCTCGGTGCTGCCGCGACTCGTCGAGCCGGGCGCCCCCGTCGCCGTCCTCACCGAAGCCGCGGCCCTCTCGCTCGGACTACCGCGGGAGGTGCTGGTCGTCGCGGGCGCCGGCGACGGTCAATCGGCCGGGCTCGGTGCGGGCGTGTGCGGCGAAGGCGACGCCTACCTCAACCTGGGGACGGGCCTGGTGTCGGGATGCTTCGGAGCGACCTTCCGCCCGCACCCGTCCTATCGCGCGATGTCGGGGGCGATACCCGGCACCGTGAGCAACGAGATGTTCGTGGGCGCCGGCACCTTCATGGTCACCTGGTTCCTCAAGGAGATCGCCGCGGGGGAGCCGGCCGGTGTCGTGCGCGAGGACTGGTGGGAGCAGCAGGCGGCGACCGTGCCCGAGGGTGCCGAGGGGCTGTTCGTCGTGCCCTACTGGAACGGGCAGCTCACCCCCTTCTGGGACCACCGCGCCCGCGGCGCGATGGTCGGCTTCGGGGGAGTGCACACGCGGGCGCACATCTACCGCGCCGTGCTCGAGGGCATCGCGTTCGAGCTGCGCTGGTGCCTCGAGCAGGCCGAGGCGAACTTCCCCGCGCCGGTCGCCGACTTCGTCGCGATGGGCGGCGGGGCGCGCAGCGACCTGTGGTGCCGCATCTTCGCCGACGTGCTGCAGCGTCCCGTCGTCCTCGCCGGCCATGACGAGGCGACGGCGCTGGGGGTCGGCATCCTCGCCGCCGTCGGTGCGGGACTGCACCCCGACATCGCCGCCGCGGTCGCCGCCATGACGCGCCGCGGACGCCGGTACGAACCCGATCCGGCACGTGTGCTGCGGTACGCCGAGCTCTTCGGCGCCTATCGCGAGATCTACCCGGCGCTTCGTCCGGTCTACCCGGCCATCGCGGAGGTGGCTCATGTCTGACGCATCCCCCGAGATGTGGTTCGATGCCTACCTCTTCGACCTCGATGGCACGGTCTACCTGGGGGACGACCTGCTGCCGGGCGCGCGCGAGATGCTCGCCGACCTGCGGGCGAGGGGCGCTCGGACGGTGTTCTTGTCGAACAACCCCACACGCGATCCGGACATGTACGTCGCCAAGCTCGAGCGGCTGGGAATCCCCGTCGACCGGAGCGAGATCGTCAACACGGTGGTGAGCACGGTCGCGTGGCTGCGGGCCGAGCATCCGGGGGCGGCGGTGTTCCCGATCGCCGAGCCGCCCCTCGTGCGGGCGTTGGAACAGGCGGGTGTGCGCATCAGCGAGGACCCGGCCGAGATCGACATCGTCATCGCCAGCTACGACCGCGGCTTCGATTACCGCAAGCTGCAGATCGCTTTCGACGCGCTGTGGCAGCACCGCCGCGCGATCCTGGTGACGACCAACCCCGATCGCTATTGCCCGTTCCCGGGTGGGCGGGGAGAGCCGGATGCCGCGGGCATCGTCGCCGCGTTGGAGGCGACGTCCGGGGTGCGCTGCTCGGCCAACATGGGCAAGCCCGATCGCATCATGATCGACGCGGTCCTTTCGCTCCTCGGCCCCGACGTGCGCAGCGCCGTGATGGTCGGTGATCGTCTCGAGACCGATGTGCGGATGGCCGTGAATGCCGGCATCTCATCGGCGCTGGTGCTCACGGGCGATGCCACGCGGGCCGACGTCCTGCGGTGCGAGCCGCACCTCCGGCCCGACTACGTGCTCGAGGGCATCGGCGATCTCCGCCCGCGGCAGACGCTTGCGCCACCCGCGGCAGCTGTTTAGAATAGTCACGCACGTACAGAATAGATATTCCCAACGGGACAGAGAGGTCATCGATGGACGAGGAATTCCTGCTCGAGATGCAGCGACGCATGCTGCGCATCCGCGCCTTCGACGAGCGGGCGTCGAAGATGGTCAAGCGCGGCCACATCCCCGGCACCGTGCACACCTCCATCGGGCAGGAGGCCCAGGTGGTGGGGGCCACCATGGCGCTGCGCGACGGCGATTACATGACCGGCAACCACCGCAGCCACGGTCACCCGATCGGCAAGGGCTCACCCCTCGGCCCGCTCATGGCCGAGCTGCAGGGCAAGGCCGACGGCGTCTGCAAGGGCAAGGGCGGATCGCTCCACCTCGCCGACTTCGCCGTCGGCAGCCTCGGCGAATCCGGCATCGTCGGCTCGTCGATCCCCATCGCGATGGGCGCCGCCCTGTCGTCTCAGGTGCTCGGCCGCGACAGCGTCGCGCTCGCCTTCTTCGGAGATGGCGCCGCCAACCAGGGCGTGCTGTACGAATCCATGAACATGTCCGGCGTGTGGAACCTGCCCGTCATCTTCCTCTGCGAGAACAACCAGTACGCCCTCTCGACGCCCGCCCACACGGTCACGAGCGGTGTCATCGCCGAGCGCGCCGCCGGGTTCGGCATCCCGGGAATCCGCGTCGAAGAGGGCCAGGACGTCCTCGCGGTGTACGAGGCCGTGCGCACCGCCGTCGACCGCGCCCGCGCCGGCGAGGGACCCACGCTCATCGAGGTGGTCACGTACCGCTATAACGAGCACTCCGAGGGGCTGCGTCTGGGCACCGACTACCGTCCCACCGACGAGCGGGAGGCGTGGCTGAAGAAGGACCCGATCCAACTCTTCCGCGAGCGCCTCATCGCCGAGCACGGCCTCACCGCCGAGCGCATGGACGCTCTCGAGCAGGAGATCGTCGACGAGGTGGATGCCGCCGTCGCCTTCGCCGAGAACAGCCCCTTCCCCGACCCCTCGGTCGCCTTCGACGACCTCTACACCGACTCGGAGTACGCAGCATGAGCGTCATGAGCTTCCTCGGCGCGATCGGCGCCGCCCAGCGCGAGGCGATGGACGCCGACGAGCGCGTCATCATCATCGGCGAGGACGTCGAAGCCAACGTCTACGGCACCACCGGCGGCGGCAAGACCCGCGCGCAGACCGGCGATTTCGTGCAGATGTACGGCCGCAACCGCATCCGCAACACCCCCATCTCGGAGGAGGGCATCGTGGGCGCCGCCGCCGGTGCCGCCATGACGGGCCTGCGCCCCGTCGTCGACCTGTCGTACTCGAGCTTCCTCTACATGGCGATGGACCAGCTCGTGAACCAGGTCGCGAAGAACCGGTACATGTTCGGCGGACAGGCCTCGATGCCCGTCGTCTTCCGTTCGGCGATGTTCTACGGCCTCAACACCGGAGCGCACCACTCGGACCGCCCGTACCCGATGTTCATGAACGTGCCCGGCCTGAAGATCATGGTCCCCTCGAGTCCCTCCGACGCCAAGGGCCTGCTGCGTACCGC
>NZ_CAJYPF010000169.1 GCF_913776565.1 uncultured Microbacterium sp.
GTTCTCTCGCCCGTCAGTGTGCCGTGCCCACGCACGAGGGCGATACCCGCGCCCTGCAGCCACTGCACCTGGCCCGAGTCGTCGTAGCCACTGGTCATGGTGTCGCGGCGGCGGAGGACGGCCGCGACGTCGAGGTCGCCGGTCACGGCCTGCTTCGCCCCGTCGACGTCGCGCGCCGCGCGCAGGGCGGCGGCGCTGCGCAGCAGCGCCTTGGACGGCATGCACGCCCAGTACGAGCACTCGCCGCCGACGAGCTCGGACTCGACGATGGCGGCGGTCAGACCCGCCTGCACGGCGCGGTCGGCGACGTTCTCGCCGACAGGCCCCGCTCCGATGACGATGAGGTCGTATTCGCGTTCGCTCATGCCGCTCACGCTACTCAGGGCGTCCGACATCGCGCAGGGGTTGCGGAGCCTCCGATTGGCGATGCCCCGCTGTGCCGGTGAATCGCGGTGAGGGGTTGACCCGCCGTTCTGAACCGGTTTAGAGTCGGATAACTGAACCGGTTTAGGCCGGGCCTCGACACGACGGAGTGACGGATGACGAACGACACGCGCCCCACCATCGCCGACGTCGCGCGCCGCGCCGGCGTCAGCAAGGGACTGGTCTCGTTCGCACTCAACGGCCGTGCGGGCGTCGCCGCCGAGACGCGGGAGCGCATCCTCGCGGTCGCCGCCGACATGGGGTTCAGCCCCAGCCTGCGCGCGCGCTCGCTGAGCGTCGGTCGGGCGTTCGCGTGCGGCCTGGTGATCGGCCGCAGCCCCGACGTCATCGCCGCCGATCCGTTCTTCCCGTCGTTCATCGCCGGCGTCGAGGACGAGTTCTCGATCTCGGGTCAGGTGCTCGTACTGGCCGCCGCGACCCCGGGCCGCCACGAGGAGGACACCTATCGGGGACTCGTCGCCGACCGCCGCGTGGACGGCGTCATCCTCTCGGACCTGCGCGCCGACGATCCCCGCATCGCCCTGGTCGCCGAGCTCGGCATCGCGGCCGTGACCCTCGGCGTCCCCGACGTCCCGAGCCCGTTCACCTCGGTATCGGTCGACGACGGCGCCGGCATCCGACTCGCGGTCGACCATCTCGCCGACCTCGGTCACACCGACATCGCCCACGTCGCGGGCCCCGCCGAGATGCTGCACGGGCGCAGTCGCACCGCGGCATTCGAGCGGGCCGCCGCCGCTCGCGGCATCCGTTCGCGGGTCGTGGCGACCGACTTCAGCGCCGCCGACGGCGCGCGGGCGACCGATGCCCTCCTCGATGCCGACGTCCCCCCGACCGCGATCGTCTACTCGAACGACAACATGGCGATCGCCGGCCTCGGGCGCGCGCAGCGTCGTGGACTGATCGTCCCGCGCGACCTGTCGATCACCGGATTCGACGACATCGAGATCGGCCGCCACCTCCACCCGGCGCTGACCAGCGTCGCCACCGACGCCCGGGGGTGGGGCGCGAGCGCCGCCCGCGCGCTGCTGGCCGCCACGACCGGCGCTCCCGCCGAGGCCCGGATGCTCCCCGACCCCCGTCTGATCGTGCGCGCCTCGACGGCCGCGCCCGCTTCCCGGACGCACACCGCGCGACGCACCGCGGGCAACCCCCGCTCTACAAGGAGGAAGACATGCGACGACGCATTCTGACCACAGCCCTCGCCGCCACCGGCGTCCTGGCCCTGTCCGCCTGCAGCGGCGGGGGAGGGGCGAGCTCGGGCATGGACGCCCGCGGCCCGATCACCATCTGGTACTCGAACAACGACGCCGAGATCGCGTGGGGCGAGCAGATGGTGAAGGCCTGGAACGACGCCAACCCCGATCAGCAGATCACCGCTCAGGAGATCCCCGCGGGGTCCTCGAGCGAAGAGGTGATCGGCGCCGCCATCACTGCCGGCAACGCCCCCTGCCTGATCTTCAACACCTCGCCCGCGGCCGTCCCCGGCTTCGAGCGCCAGGGCGGTCTCGTCAACCTCTCGGACTTCCCCGATGGCGAGCAGTACATCACCGACCGCAGCGGCGACCTCGCCGAGCAGTACCGCTCCGACGACGGCGGCTTCTACCAGCTGCCGTGGAAGAGCAACCCGGTCATGATCTTCTACAACAAGGACCTGTTCGCGAAGGCGGGACTCGACCCCGAGAACCCGCAACTGTCGACGTACGACGAGTTCCTCGCGACGTCGCAGAAGCTGAAGGCAGCGGGGGTCTCGGATTACGCGATCAACCCCGCCCCCACGAGCGAGTTCTTCCAGTCGTGGTTCGACTTCTACCCGCTGTACGCCGCGCAGACCGGCGGGACGCAGCTCGTCGAAGATGGTCAGGCCACCTTCGACGACGCGGCCGGTGAGGCCGTCGCCGACTTCTGGCGCACGATCTACGCCGACCAGCTCGCCGGCAACGAGCAGTATCAGGGCGACGCGTTCGCCGACGGCAAGGCCGCGATGGCGATCGTGGGACCGTGGGCCATCTCGGTCTACAAGGACAAGGTGAACTGGGGGTCGGTGCCCGTCCCGACCGAGAAGGGCACCGCCGCGTCCGACACGTGGACCTTCAGCGACGCCAAGAACGTCGGCCTGTTCACCGCGTGCGAGAACAAGGCGACCGCGTGGGACGTGCTGAAGTTCGCCACCAGCGAGGAGCAGGACGGCGCCTGGCTGAACGAGACGGGCCAGATGCCGTTGCGCACGGACCTGACGACCACCTACGCCGACTACTTCCAGGCCAACCCCGCGTACGAACAGTTCGGCGACCAGGCGGCGCGCACCGTCGAGGTGCCCAACGTGCAGAGCTCGGTCGAGATCTGGCAGGCGTTCCGCGACGGCTACTCGAAGGCGGTCATCTTCGGCGAAGGGGATGTGAAGACCTTCCTCTCGGATGCCAAGACCCAGATCGACCAGCTCGCGGCGGGGAAGTGACATGACCGTCGACCTCACCCGCACGCCCGGTCGGACCGGGGGCGACCCCGGCCGGTCCGGTCGTGCGGGGGGAGCGGGGGATGCCGGCCGCAAGCGCCGCCGTCCGTTCGGCGCGCAGCCGCTCGGCATCCTGTTCTCCGCCCCCTACCTGATCTTCATCGGGGTCGTCTTCGCGTACCCGATCGTGTTCGCAGTGTGGATGTCGTTCCACGACTACTTCTTCACCGCGCCGGGCGCCGACGTCGAGCGGCCCTTCGTGGGGCTCGACAACTACGTCAACGCCCTCACCGACCCCGACGTGTGGCGGTCGTTCGGAAACGTCGGGATCTTCCTGCTGATCAACGTGCCGCTCACGGTGGTGCTGTCGATCCTGCTCGCCACGGCGCTGGACCGCGTGGTGCGCGCCCGCACCTTCTTCCGGGTGGCGTTCTACGTGCCGTACGTCACGGCATCCGTCGCCGTCGTGGCCGTGTGGCTGTTCCTGTTCTCGAACACGGGCCTGGTGAACAACGTCCTGGGACCGCTCGCGCCCACCCCGTCGTGGCTGGTGAACTCGGCCCTGGCCATGCCCACGATCGCCCTCTTCGTCACGTGGAAGGGGCTGGGGTTCTACATCCTGCTCTACCTCGCCGCCCTGCAGAATGTCCCGCGCGAGCTGCACGAGTCGGTCGCCGTCGACGGCGGCGGGCGCATCCGCCAGTTCTTCGCGGTGACGGTGCCCGGCGTGCGGCCCGCGACCTTCCTGGTCGTGCTGCTGTCGACCATCACCGGCGCGAACCTGTTCACCGAGCCCTACCTGCTCACGAGCGGCGGCGGACCCAACGGCGCGTCCACGTCGCCCGTGCTCCTGATCTACCAGAAGGGCATCGAGCAGCAGAACCCCGACGTGGCCGCGGCCATCGGCGTGGTGCTGATCGTCTTCGTGCTCGTCATCGCGCTGCTGCAGCGCCGCTTCGTCGGAAGGGAGGAATCGTGAGAAGCAAGATCGTCACGTACGGTGTGCTGACCGTCGGCGCGCTGGCGTTCCTGTTCCCCTTCTTCTACATGATCGCCGGGTCGCTGCAGACCAATCCCGACACCTCGATCGCGGGAGCCTTCCCGAACCCGGGCAACCTCACCGTCGAGAACTACACGGCGATCGACGGCCGCATCAACCTGCTGCAGGGGCTGGCCAACTCGGGCATCTTCACCGGCGGCGTGATCCTCGGCACGATCGTGTTCGGGGTGCTCGCCGGGTACGCCCTCGCGGTGCTGAGGTGGCGCGGACGCTCCGCGACCTTCGCGCTCGTGCTGCTCGTGCAGGTGATCCCGTTCCAGCTGCTGATGATCCCGCTGTACGTCATGATCGCCCGTGATTACGGACTGAGCGACAGCTACCTGGGCATGATCCTGCCGTTCTTCATCAACTCCACGGCCGTGGTCATCTTCCGGCAGTACTTCCTGCAGCTGCCCAAGGAGCTCTTCGACGCCGCCCGCATCGACGGGGCGAACGAGTTCCGGCTCCTGTGGAGCGTCGCCCTGCCGCTCGTGCGTCCCGCACTGCTGACGGCCGTGCTGCTGACCTTCATCGGCCCGTGGAACGAGTTCCTCTGGCCCTTCCTCATCACCAAGGACGCCACGATGCAGCCGCTGGCGGTGTCGCTGGCCAACTTCATCAGCAACATCGCGGCATCCACCACCAATCCCTTCGGCGCCATGATGGCCGGCGCCGTCGTGCTCGCCGCCCCTGCGGTGGCGCTGTTCCTGATCTTCCAGCGCTACTTCACCTCGAACGACCTCGGATCCGGAGTGAAAGGATGACAATGACCCCCGAATCCCCCGTCCCCTACCGCCTCACACGTGTGGGTGTGGTGATGACCCCCGAGCCCGGCAACGCCGACGAGGCCGAGGGCGTGCTCAACCCGGCCTCGGGTCGCGGACCCGACGGCCAGCTGTACCTGCTGCCGCGTCTGGTGGCCGACGGCAACGTCTCGCGCGTCGGCCTGGCCCGCGTCGTGATCGAGGACGGCGTGCCCGTCGCCGTCGAACGCGAGGGCGTCGTGCTGCAGCCCGACCGCGGGTGGGAGCGCGGCGTCGGAAACGCCGGCACCGAGGACCCCCGCACGACGTGGATCGAGGCGCTGGGGCTGCACGTCATGACCTACGTCGCCTACGGCCCGCTCGGACCCCGCACGGCCGTCGCCGTGTCGGAGGACCTGCGCGACTGGCGGCGCCTGGGTCCGGTGCTCTTCCGCTACCAGGACGACCTCGACATGGACCTCAACCTGTTCCACAACAAGGACACGGTGTTCTTCCCCGAGCCCGTCACGGCGCCCGACGGCACCGAGTCCCTCGCGGTGCTGCACCGCCCGATGTGGGACCTCGGCGAGACCAAGCCGGGTCAAGGTGTGCGCGTGCCCGCCGGCGTCGAGGACGAGCGCCAGTCGATCTGGATCAGCTACGTGCCGCTGTCGGCGGTGCGCGACGACCTCGGCGCGCTCGCACTGTGGGAGCAGCACCGCTTCGTCGCGGGACCGCAGTTCCCGTTCGAAGAGGTCAAGATCGGTGGGGGTCCGCCGCCGCTGCGCATCCCCGAGGGGTGGCTCGTGCTGCACCACGGGGTGACCGGAGTGATCGACAGCGCGTTCTCGCAGCAGCAGAAGGTCAACTACGCCGCCGGGGCTCTGATCCTGGATGCCGACGACCCGAGCCGCGTGATCGCGCGCACGCCCGAGCCGCTGCTGGCCCCCGAGACCGACGACGAGCGCAGTGGCATCGTGCCCAATGTCGTGTTCCCCACCGCGATCGAGGAGATCGACGGTCGTCACTTCGTGTTCTACGGCATGGCCGACAGCAAGATCGGCGTCGCCCTGCTGGAGCGCACGGACTGATCCCGCGGGGCGGCCAGGTCGCCCCGGTCCGCGGTTTCGTGAGAACCCGTGACCCGCGCGCGCCGCTGCGGTAGCCTCGCTCACCCGCCGTCGATACCGGCGGCGGGGAGCGGGGTGCAGCGGACGTGCACCACCCCACCGAAAGGATCCCCCTCCCATGAACGCACGATGGAGTGCGCGCATCGCGGCCCTCGCCGGCGCCGCCGTCCTCGCCGTCCCTCTCACCGCCGCGCCGGCCTCGGCCGCGACGGATCCCGCGGCATCCGGTCCGTTGACCAACCTCGACCATCTCGACTTCCTGCTCGACGAGACGACCCCGCCCGCGGGAGTGGCGGGGCACTCGACGTATCGCCAAACCGAGGAGCCCACCCTGCTGGCGCCGTGGACGTACGCCGATGCGCGCGACGGCGGCACGTTCCAGCGGGTGGGTGGCGGTCCTCTCGACCCCGCGACCGGCGACTGGGGCCAGGGGGCGTTCAACGCCGACGACACCACGCGCGCGGCCGTCGTGTACACGCGCCACTGGGAGCTGACCGGTGACGCGGACAGCCGCGACAAGGCCTACGAGCTGCTGCGGACGGTGGCCTACCACCAGACGACCGAGGGTCCCTCGGCGGGCAACGTCGTGCTGTGGATGCAGCCCGACGGCGAGCTCAACCCCTCGGCCGAGCCCGTGGAGCTGCCCGACCCCTCCGACTCCGGCCCGAGCTACTGGACGGCGCGGACGGTGTGGGCGCTCGGCGAGGGCTACGCCGCCTTCGCCGACGACGACCCCGCCTTCGCCGCGTTCCTGAAGGACCGTCTGGCCCTGTCCCGCGGGGCGATCGAGCGCGACGTCCTGTCGACCTACGGACAGTACGTCGAGTCGGACGGCGTCCGCGTACCCGCGTGGCTCATCGTCGACGGGGCCGACGCCACGGCCGAGGCGGTGCTCGGACTCGCGGCGGCCGTGGAAGCGGGCGATGATTCCTCGGCCACGGCGGCGCGGCAGCTCGCCGAGGGGGTGGCCGCCATGGCATCCGGGGACACCCGCCAGTGGCCGTACGGCGCCGTGCTGCCGTGGGCGCAGTCACCCGCGATGTGGCACGCGTGGGGATCGCAGATGCCCGCCGCGCTCGCCGTCGCCGGAGACCTGTTCGACGACGCCGCCCTCGTCGAACCCGCGATCACGGATGCGACGAGCTTCACCACGACCCTGCTCACCGCGGGCGGTCCCGACAACGGCTGGTACCCGAGCCCCACCGACCGCGTGCAGATCGCCTACGGCGCGGACTCTCGCGTGCAGTCGCTGCTGGCGCTGGCCGACACCACCGGATCGGCCGCGTTCTCGCAGCTCGCGGCGATGCAGGCGGCCTGGTTCTTCGGTGCCAATCACGCCGGTGCGCGCATGTACGACCCGTCGACCGGCGTGACCTTCGACGGTCTGCAGCCCGACGGCACGGTGAACCGCAACAGCGGCGCCGAGTCGACCATTCACGGTCTGCTCACCGCGATCGCCCTCGACGCGCACCCCGAGGTGGCCGTGCGCGCCAGGGCGACGACCACGGTCGAGGCGCGCGAGGGGCTGTCCTTCGTCGAGGCCGAGGACGCCGTCCGCACGGACGGGACGGTCTTCACCCCCGCGTCGTCGTGGACGGGGGAGTCGAGCTGGTCGGGCGACGGCCTCACCCTGCAGCCGCGACAGACCGCGACGTGGACCCTCGGCCCGTCCGACACGCGTCGCTGGATCGAGCCGGTCGTGAAGACCGAGCCCGGCGTCACGACCCAGTCCGCCTGGCGCGGCGGCGGGGTGCTCACGGTCACCGGTCCCGCGCAGGGCATCTCGCCCACCCCGGGTGCGCTGCTGCCCTCCGCGCTCACCGCACCGGTATCGGGCGGCGACGTGCGGGTCACGGCGATCCGCGGCGACCTGACCCTCGACGGGATCATCGTGCGCCCGTGGATCTCGCGCCTGGTCCTGGGCGGCGACGCGCGCACCGAGCTGGTGCACTCCAGCGCCATCGCGCCCCAGCGCACGACGATCGGCGCCGACGGGGTGCCCGCCACGGTGAAGGTGTACGACGCGTCCGGGTCGATGGTGCGCACGATCTCGGCGGACGGCGCGGTGACCGTCGTGGTGCCGGCGGGAGGTCTCGCGGTCGCCGAGAGCTGACCGCATGCCGGTCGGGGTCTCGGTCGATCCCGAGGCCCCGGCGGTGGGGACGAGTCATGGGGCCCACGGCCGTGTCCGATTTCCGCCAGCCGATGTCGGCGGCGAGTGGCAGGGTGGATGCCATGACCCCCACCGCCGACGCCGGAACCGGCCCGCTGGTCCCCGGCTTCACCGAGCGCTACCGGGTGATCCAGTCGCGCGATCGGCGCTTCGACGGGCAGTTCGTCACCGCGGTGCGCTCGACCGGCATCTACTGCCGCCCGAGCTGCCCGGCGCGAACGCCGAAGGAGGAGAACGTCACGTTCTACGCCACCTCCGCCGCCGCGCACGAGGCGGGCTATCGCGCGTGCAAGAGGTGTCTGCCCGAGGCGGCCCCCGGTTCGCCCCTGTGGGACGTGCGCTCCGACGTCGCCGCGCGGGCGATGCGCCTCATCGCCGACGGAGTCGTGGATCGCGAGGGGGTCCCGGGGCTCGCGCGTCGACTGGGGTACTCCCCGCGTCATCTCACCCGCGTCCTGGCCGCCGAGCTGGGGGCGGGGCCGCTCGCTCTCGCGCGCGCGCACCGGGCGCACACCGCCCGGGCGCTGCTCGTGGGCACCGACCTTTCGTCCGCCGACGTGGCGTTCTCGTCCGGGTTCTCGAGCATCCGCCAGTTCACCGAGACCATCGGCGAGGTCTTCGGCATGCCGCCCGGTGCCCTGCGCGCGCGCCGACCCGCGAGCGTGCACGGCGAGGCGTCCGCCGGAGAGATCGACCTGGCGCTCCCCGTGCGCGGTCCCATCGACACCGTCGGCCTGTTCGGGTGGATGCGGGCCCACGCCATCCCCGGGGTCGAGGCCGGCGACGACCGCTCCTTCTCGCGGGTCGTGCGCCTGCCCGGCGGACCGGTGTGGTTCGAGGTGCGGCTCGCCGAAGACGGGCGACTCCGGCTGCGCGCCCGTCTCACCGCGCTCGCCGACCTCGGCACGCTCATCTCGCGCGTGCGCCGCCTGTTCGACCTCGACGCCGACCCGCTCGCGGTCGATGAGGCGCTGGCGCAGCATCCCGAGCTCGCCCCCGCGGTCGCGGCGATCCCCGGTGTCCGGGTGCCCGGTGCCGTGGACCCCGACGAGATGCTGCTTCGCGCCATGATCGGTCAGCAGATCAGCGTGGCGTCGGCGCGCACGATGCAGGGGCGCCTCGCCGCCGAGCTGGGCGAAACCGTCGACATCGGTCCGACACCCTCGACCCTGTTCCCCGCGTCGGCCGTCATCGCCGAGCGCGGTCTCGAGGTGCTGCGCGGCCCCGCCGCGCGCATGCGGGCCATCGTCGAGGCCGCGGCCGCCCTCGCCGACGGCTCGCTGGCGCTCGGGCCGGGCGACGACCGGGGCGAGCAGCGCGAACGACTTCTCGCGATGCGCGGAATCGGGCCGTGGACGGCTGACTACGTGCGCATGCGCGTCCTCGGCGATCCCGACGTGCTCCTCCCCGGCGACGTCGCCGCCCGCGCGGGCGCGGGGGCCCTCGGGTTGCCCTCCGACCCGGCCGGCTTCACCGCCTGGTCCGAGCGCCTCGCCCCGTGGCGCAGTTACGCGATGGCGCACTACTGGTACGCCGCCCCCGTCACGCAGGCCTGGCGCGCGCCCGCCGCGCCCCTTCCGTCCGTCCGTCCTCCCGAGAGCGAGATGCCCGCATGACCACGATCGTCCCGACCCGCACGGCGACCCTGCAGGTCGTCGACACCCCCGACGGCGCCTTCGCGATCCTCGCCGACGAGGACGATCGCGTCATCGTCTCGGGGTGGACGTCCGACCCGGATGCCGTGCTCGCGCGCCTGCGGCCCGACCGGCGCCCCGCCCGGGTCGTGGACGGGGGCACGTCGGCGGCGGACGCCGTCCGCGCCTACTACGCCGGCGACGTCCGGGCCATCGACGACGTCGAGGTCGCCCAGCGGGGCACCGCGCTCCAGCTCGCGGGATGGCAGGCCCTGCGCCGCATCACGCCCGGTGAGCCGCTGACGTACACGGGCCTCGCGACCGCCCTGGGCTCGCCCGCGGCGGTGCGGGCCGCGGCATCCATCTGCGCCCGCAACGCCGTCGCCCTCTTCGTCCCCTGTCACCGCGTCCTGCGCGCGGACGGCACGCTGGGCGGTTTCGCGTGGGGGACCGACGTCAAGGAGCGCCTGCTCGCGCGCGAAGCCGCGGTCTGAGGGCGAAGACGCCCTTGCCCCCAGCGTTCTCACAGGGATAGTCTGGAGGGCTGTCGTTCCCCCGGCGATGGCTTCATATCGATCAAGGAGGATGCCATGGACCAGATCGACGCCCCCGTCGCCCCGGCCGCCGCACCCTCCGTCGCTGCGCGCCCCGGCCGACGCCCCTAGGGCCCCGCGTCCGCGCTCCCGCGCACCCGCTCCGCCCCGACCGACGCACTCCGTCGCGCCTGTGGCATCCCTGTCCGCGCCCGATCCCGGCGCCCGCTTCGACCCCACGAGGATCATGACCACCTCATCGTCCGAGAAACGCCTCTCGACGCCGCGCGCGCTCGCGCGACTGTTGCCCATCGCCCGTCCGGTGCTGCCGCGCCTCGTCGCGGGTGCCGTCACCGCGCTGATCGCGAGCCTGCTCGCGCTCGCCATCCCGCTCGTCCTCGAGCAGATCGTCGCCGGCCCCATCGCCTCGCTCGACCCCGCCGCTCTGGTGTGGGGTTCGCTCGCCGTGCTCGGACTCGGCCTCGCCGAAGCCGCGATGGTGTGGCTGCGGCGATGGTTCGTGCTCGCGCCGGCCACCAAGGTCGAGTACGACCTGCGCCAGTCGTTCTACTCGCGCCTGCAGCGCCTCCCCGTCGCCTTCCACGACCGGTGGCAGTCGGGCCAGTTGCTCTCGCGCATGATGCAGGACATCAGCATGCTGCGCCGGTGGCTCGCCTTCGGCGTGATCCTGCTCGTGGTCAACCTGCTGACCATCGTCATCGGCGCGGTCCTGCTGTTCCGCTGGCACTGGCTGCTGGGCGCGCTGTTCCTGGTCACCTCGGCTCCCGTGATCTACGTCGGCTTCCGCTTCGAGAAGCGCTACGGCGCCCTGACGCGCCAGAGCCAGGACCAGGCCGGCGATCTCGCCACCTCGGTGGAAGAGAGCGTGCACGGCATCCGCGTCCTCAAGGCCTTCGGCCGAGGCAAGCACGCGCTGCAGAAGTTCACCCGGCAGGCCGAGTCGTTGCGCGAGACCGAGATCGACAAGGCCCGCGCGATCGGGTGGATCTGGTTCTGGCTCGTGCTGCTGCCCGACATCGCCTTCGCGGTGTGCCTGGGCGCGGGCATCGTGCTCACGCAGCTCGGGCAGCTGCAGGTCGCCGAACTCGTCGCGTTCTTCGCCATGGCCACCGTCCTGCGCTGGCCGATGGAGTCCATCGGGTTCCTGTTCTCGTTCCTGCTGGACGCCCGGACGGCGACCGACCGCATCTTCGAGGTGTTCGACGAGCAGAACACCATCGTCGACCCCGACCAGCCCCGCACCATCTCGGCGCCTCGCGGGGAGCTCACCTTCGAGGGGGCTCATTTCCGGTACCAGGATGCCGCCGACACCGAGCCGGACCTGTTGAACGGCGTCGATCTGACGCTCCGACCCGGCGAGACCATGGCGCTCGTCGGCTTGACGGGATCGGGCAAGACGACCCTGACGACCCTGCCCGGACGCCTGTACGACGTCACCGGAGGGCGCGTGCTGCTCGACGGTGTCGACGTGCGGGAGCTGTCGCTGTCCGAACTGCGTCGCCTCGTCGGCATGGCGTTCGAGGACGCGACGCTGTTCTCGCAGACCGTGCGCGACAACGTGCTGCTCGGGCGCGAAGACCTCGCGCCGGGCTCAGCCGAGGCGGACGAGATCCTGCGCGAGGCCTTGCAGGTCGCCCAGGCGCACTTCGTCTACGACCTGCCCGACGGCCTCGACACCGTCATCGGCGAAGAGGGACTCAGCCTCTCGGGTGGCCAGCGCCAGCGCCTCGCGCTCGCCCGCGCGGTGGCGGCCCGCCCGGCCGTGCTCGTGCTCGACGACCCCCTGTCGGCGCTCGACGTCGACACCGAGGCCCTCGTCGAGGACGCCCTGCGCGAGGTGCTCAGCGAGACGACCGCGCTGGTGGTGGCGCACCGTCCCTCGACGGTGACCCTCGCCGACCGCGTCGCCCTGCTCGAGGACGGGCGCGTCACCGCCGTCGGCACCCACTCCGACCTGCTGCGCACCAGCGAGCACTACCGCTACGTCATCTCGAGCCTCGAAGAGGCCGAGCGCGAAGCGCGTACCGGCGCGATCGATGTGATCCCGTCCGACGACGCCCTCACCGAGAAGGAGGCGACCCGATGACCACCGCCACCGTCGCCGGAACCAGCGGCGAGGACCGCTCCGATTACACCCGCGCCGAGAGTCGCGCGATCCGCCAGCGCTCGCTGCGCCTGCTCGGCTCGCTCGTCTCGCCGCTGCGGTGGCAGCTCGTGCTCGCTGCCGCCGTCCTGGTCGTCTCGACCGCGCTGCGCGTGGCCGGCCCCGCCCTCATCGCCTACGGCATCGACAACGCCCTGCCCGCGGTGATCGAGAGAAGCGATTGGATGCCGACCTACGGCGTGGTCGGGGTGTACCTGCTCGCCGGCATCGGCGGGGCCGTGCTGATCGGGTGGTACGTCGTCGTCGCCGCGCGCCTGACCCAGGCGGTCATGCTGGACCTGCGCAAGCGCATCTTCCTGCACACCCAGCGGCTGAGTCTGGAATTCCACGAGTCGTACACCTCGGGCCGCATCATCTCGCGTCAGACGAGCGACCTCGACACCATCCGCGAGCTGCTCGACGGCGGGCTGAACGAGCTCGTGTCGGGGGTGCTCTACGGGCTCTTCACCCTCGCCGCCCTGTTCCTCATCGACTGGCAGTCCGGGTTGATCCTCACCGCCATGGGCATCCCGATGTATTTCCTCATGCGCTGGTTCTACTCGCGCTCGCAGGTGATCTACCGCGAGTCGCGCGTCATCAGCGCGCAGGTGATCGTCAAGTTCGTGGAGTCCATGACCGGCATCCGGGCGGTGAAGGCGTTCCGAAAGGAGCCCCGCAACGACGAGGAGTTCGGAAAGCTCGCCGCCGACTACCGCGACGTCAACATGCGCTCCATCCGCCTGTTCGGCACGTTCGAGCCGGGCATCATGACGGTCGCCGCGGTCTCGGTCGCCGTGGTGCTGCTCTGGGGCGGCGGGCGCGTCATCGCCGGCCCGCTCGAGATCGGTGTGTTGACGGCCGCGGTGCTGTACGTGCGCAACTTCTTCTCGCCGCTGCAGGAGGTCGCGTTCTTCCTGAACTCGTACCAGTCGGCGACGGCGGCGCTCGAGAAGGTGTCGGGCGTGCTCGAGGAGCAGCCGACCGTCCCCGACCCCACCGACCCGGTCGACCTGTGGAGCGCCCGCGGGCACGTCCGCTTCGACGAGGTCACCTTCGGATACACCGAGGGCCGTGTCATCCTGCCGAACTTCACGCTCGACATCCCCGCGGGGCAGACGATCGCGCTCGTCGGCACCACGGGCGCCGGCAAGACGACCCTCGCGAAGCTCATCTCGCGCTTCTACGATCCGACGAAGGGTGCGGTCACGCTCGACGACGTCGACCTTCGTCGCCTGCACCCGAAGGATCTGCGCCGCGCGATCGTCATGGTCACGCAGGAGGCGTACCTGTTCAGCGGCACGGTCGCCGACAACATCGCGCTCGGCAAGCCCGACGCCACGATGGACGAGATCCGCGCCGCCGCCCGCGCGGTGGGCGCGGACGGGTTCATCTCCAAGCTGCCCGACGGCTACGACACCGACGTGAACAAGCGCGGCGGTCGCGTGTCGGCGGGGCAGCGGCAGCTGATCTCGTTCGCGCGGGCGTTCCTCGCCGACCCCGCGGTGCTGATCCTCGACGAGGCCACGGCGTCGCTCGACATCCCGAGCGAGCGCCTCATCCAGGACGCCCTGCAGACGCTCCTGGCCGACCGCACGGCGATCATCATCGCCCATCGCCTCTCGACGGTCGCGATCGCCGACCGCGTGCTGGTCATGGAGCACGGCCGCATCATCGAGGACGACAGCCCCGCCGCCCTCATCGCGGGTACGGGCAAGTTCGCGCAGCTGCATGCCGCGTGGCGCGAGTCGCTGGTCTGACCCGCGTACGCACCGGATGCCACGTCCCCGCCGGGGCGTGGCATCCGTCGTCGGTCACGCGACGTGCGTCGGCGAACTCGCAGGTCGAGGACGCCGCGCAGGATGGATGCCGCGGGTCCGCGAGTTCGCCTCACACGCGAACGCGCGCGATGACCTCGCCGTACTCCGTCTCGTCGACCGGCTCGAACCCGACGCGCTGGAAGAAGGCCTCGGGACCGCCGACGCCGGGTTCGTAGATGACGTCGACATGGTCCATGCCGCGCCCGCGGGCCTCCTCGATGAGCTGCGCGAGCGCGAAGCTGCCGACACCGCGGCCCTGGTCGTCGGCGTCGACGTTGATGCGCCACAGCACGGAGCGGAAGTGCTCTTCGTGCGCGTCGGGGTCGAAGTTGGCGCTGACGAAGCCGACGACCTCGTCGCCGTCGAGCACCACGCGCTGCCACGACGTCGACGGGTTCATCACGGTCGCGGCGATGCCGTAGCTGACCGGGGCCAGGAACTGCTCCTGTCCGGGCTTGAGCGAGAGGTTGTTCACGGCCACGATCGTGGCGGCGGACAGTTCGACGAGACGCAGGTCAGCCATGCGCCCAGGCTAGCGGCACCGTCGTCCCACCCCAAAGAGCGCATGTCGGCGCATGAGTCGACTCGGTACCGCCCACCCCTACGCTGGATCGATGGAATCCGCCTCCGTGCCGCCCGAGCGCCCTGCCCGCGCCGAAGAAGGACCGGCGGGTCGATGAAAGATCGCCCGGGCGTGCATCATCCACGTGTCGCGCGACGCGCAGGATGCCGCGGTCGACGCGGTGTCGCTCGCCTTGTCCCGCGCGCGCCTGCGTCCGGCGCCGGAACGCACGAGCTCCGCCGTTCCCGAGGCGACGGGCGAGAGCCTCTGGGTGTGGGAGCGCGGTGACATCCTCAGCGAGGCTCTCCTCGACAACACCGGGTTGTCGTTGTTCACGACGCGCATCGGACCGTTCTCGCTCAAAGCCGTGATCGTCGTGACGGCCCGTGTCGAGGGGGAGCGGTGCCGCGTCATCGTGTCGATGGTGGTCGGCAGCCAGCTCGCCGACCAGATCTCGCGCGAAGTGGATGCCGCGGTCGACGGCCTCGTCGCGAACGGCATCCGGGTCGAGGGCCCGGGGTGGATGCGGGTCGCTGACCTCCCGCGCGACACGCTGGCGCATCCGAGGACGGCCAGGGAGCATGGCATCCGGGCCTGAAGCGGGCACCCGCGGGTCGGTGAGTCCGTGCGGAACTATCTCGACATCAAGAGACTTTGCCCACGTGCGATAGGCTGAATCGCAACCCTGGCCGCCTCTACGGAGAGATCTGACGTGCCCGATTCCACCATCATCTACACGTACACCGACGAGGCGCCGGCTCTCGCCACCGCGTCGTTCCTGCCGATCGTGCAGGCCGTCACGAAGCAGGCGGGCGTCGACGTCGAGACCCGCGACATCTCGCTCGCCGGCCGCATCCTCGCGGCCTTCCCGCAGCGGCTGACCCCCGAGCAGCAGGTCGGCGACGCTCTCGCCGAGCTCGGCGGACTCGCCACGCTGCCCGAGGCGAACATCATCAAGCTGCCCAACATCTCGGCATCCATCCCGCAGCTCAAGGCCGCGATCGCCGAGCTGCAGTCGCAGGGCTACGACATCCCCGACTACCCCGACGAGGCGTCGAGCGTCGAAGACAAGGACGTGCGCGCCCGCTACGACCGCATCAAGGGTTCGGCCGTCAACCCGGTGCTGCGCGAGGGCAACAGCGACCGCCGCGCGCCCCTGGCGGTGAAGAACTACGCCAAGAAGCACCCCCACCGCAACAAGGCGTTCGGCGAGGGTTCGAAGACCCGTGTCGCGACCCTCGGCCACGACGACTTCCGCTCGAACGAGAAGTCGGTCGTCCTCGCCGACGACGACGTGCTCTCCATCCAGCACGTCGCCGCCGACGGCACCGTGAAGACCCTCAAGGAGGGCCTGAAGGTCCTCCAGGGCGAGATCGTGGATGCCACGTTCCTCTCGGCCGCGGCGCTCGACGCGTTCCTCGCCGACACCCTCGCGCAGGCCAAGGCCGACGACGTGCTCTACTCGGTGCACCTCAAGGCCACGATGATGAAGGTCAGCGACCCGATCATCTTCGGCCACGTCGTGAAGGCGTTCTTCGCCGACGTGTTCGACCGTCACGGCGACGCCCTCGCCGCCGCGGGACTGACCCCCAACGACGGCCTCGGATCGATCCTCGCGGGTCTGTCGAACGTCGAGGGCGGCGACGCGATCGCCGCCGAGATCCACGAGGCGCTCGCCTCGGGCCCGCGCCTGTCGTACGTCAACAGCGACAAGGGCATCACCAACCTGCACGTGCCGTCCGACGTCATCGTCGACGCGTCGATGCCCGCGCTCATCCGCAACGGCGGAAAGCTGTGGGGCGCGGACGGGGGGGAGGACGACACGCTCGCCGTCATCCCCGACTCCTCGTACGCCGGGGTCTACCAGGCCACGATCGACGACGTCATCGCGAACGGTCCGCTCGACCCCGCCACGATCGGCTCCGTCCCCAATGTCGGCCTCATGGCGCAGGCGGCCGAGGAGTACGGCAGCCACGACAAGACCTTCGAGATCCCCGCTCCCGGTCGCGTGCAGGTCGTCGCCTCGAACGGCGACGTGCTGCTCGAGCACGAGGTGAGCACCGGCGACATCTGGCGCGCGACGCAGACCAAGGACGTCGCCGTGCGCGACTGGGTGAAGCTCGCCGTCACGCGCGCCCGCGCGACCGGTGTTCCGGCCGTGTTCTGGCTCGACGAGACCCGCGCGCACGACCGCAACCTCATCGCCAAGGTGCACGAGTACCTCGCCGATCACGACACCGACGGCCTCACGATCGAGATCCTCGCTCCGGCCGAGGCCACGACGTACTCGCTCGAGCGCATCCGCCGCGGCGAGGACACGATCTCGGTCACCGGCAACGTGCTGCGCGACTACCTCACCGACCTGTTCCCGATCCTCGAGGTGGGAACGAGCGCCAAAATGCTCTCGATCGTCCCGCTGCTCGCGGGCGGCGGTCTGTTCGAGACCGGTGCCGGCGGTTCCGCGCCCAAGCACGTGCAGCAGCTCGTCGAGGAGGACTACCTCCGCTGGGACTCGCTGGGTGAGTTCTTCGCCCTCGCGGCGTCGCTCGAGCACCTCGCCGACACCACCGGCAACGACCGCGCCCGCGTGCTCGCGCAGACGCTCGACGCCGCGACCGGCACGTTCCTCGAGAATGACAAGTCGCCGGGACGCGCGCTCGGCACGATCGACAACCGCGGCAGCCACTTCTACCTCGCCCTGTACTGGGCGCAGGAGCTGGCGCAGCAGACGACGGATGCCGACCTCGCGGCCGTCTTCGCCCCTGTCGCCGAGAAGCTGGCGGCCGAGGAGCAGACGATCGTCGCCGAGCTCAACGCCGTGCAAGGCCACCACGCCGAGATCGGCGGCTATTACCGCCCGAACACGGAACTCGTCGAGAAGGTCATGCGCCCCTCGGCCACGCTGAACGCCGTGGTCGACGCCCTGCGCTGACCCGCGTACCCGGAAGGGGCGGATGCCACTCGGCATCCGCCCCTTTGGCATGTCCGGGCCGCGGCTCGGCTCGTCGGCGTGGCACGACTCCCGCAACCTGCCGGGCCGGATTGCAGGAGTTGTGCGCGCCCGGGGCCTCGGAAACGCGGGGCGGGGCAGGATGCCGCGCGCAAATCCTGCGTTGTGTCTCAGCGGCGCGACGCCGGACGAGATGACGCCGATCTGCCGGGACGAAAGACAGAGGGGCGGATGCCGACGCATCCGCCCCTCACGAGGGATCCGGGATCAGTAGTGGACCGAGACCTGGGTGCCGCGGTAGGCCCAGTCGTAGAGCTCCTTGGCCTGCGGGATCGTCATGTTGATGCAGCCGTGGCTCATCGGCGTCCCGAAGTTGTTGTGCCAGTACGTGCCGTGGAAGCCCTCGTCGCCGTTGAAGTAGGCGACCCAGGGGACGTCCTTGGTGCAGTAGTCGTAGCCGGGTACGCAGCCCATGTCCTGCATCTCGGTCTTCCACCCGATGCGGAACTCACCGGTGTGGGTCGCGTGATCGCCCGCGCCCGACGAGATCGTGTAGGTCCGGTACACCTGGCCGTTCTGCCAGAGCGTCGTGGTCTGCGTGCTGAGGTTGACGTCGATGCGGCGCTCGGTCTTGGTGGTGTCGAAGGCCGTCTCCGTGACGTTCAGCGCGTAGCGGCCGTTGCCCTCGGCCAGCTGCTTCGCGAAGGCGGCGGCGATGCCGCTGGTGTCTCCGAGGGTGCGGCCCGTCTGCCCCTCGGTGAGGGCCTTGATGACCTCTCCGCCGGTGTCGACGATCACGTCCGCGTTGACCGCGGCGCGGTCCACGGCGGCGGGCAGCCCCTGGACGGCCGCGGCGATCGCGGTCTCGTCGGCCGAGATCGCGAAGTCGCCCTTGCCGTCGGGGGTGACGGTCAGCCACGATGCGGCGGTCGCGCGGTCGACGGGCACGGTGCGCTCGTCGCCGACGTAGAAGCCGGCGGAGTCCAGGATGCCGTTGAGCGAGGCGACGGCCGCGTCGGCCTCTTCGGTCGAGACGGCAGCGTCGACCGGGACCAGCCCGGCCTCGACGGTGGTCGAGGCAGTGCCGGCGTCGAAGGCCGACTGCAGCGCGGCTGCGACGGCGGCGGTGTCGATGCCCTCGCCCGGCTGAGCGGGCGTGGTGACGTAGGCCTGCGAGCCGGCGTCGTACGCCAGGGTCGCGTCGACCGGGGCGCGGTAGGCCCCGGGCGCCTTCGCGCTGAGGGCTGCGGCCGCCTCGGCGGCGTCGATCTGAACCGACACGCCCGCGCCCTCGGGGAACCACGCGGCGGGCTTCCACATCGGGTTGTCGGCGAACGCCTTGTCGGCGAGGGCCTGCGCGTCGACGGTGGCACCGAGCTCGGCTCCGGTGACCGTGACCGGGCCGGCCGGGCTGTCGACGGTGATCGTCGTGTCGGCGAGACGGGTCGAGATGGCCTGGGCGGCGGCGCCGGCGGTGAGACCGCCGATCTGGACGCCGGCGACCGAGGCGCCCGGCGCGATCAGCACGAGCGAGGCGGCGATGAGGGCCACGGCCGTCGCACCGGCGGGGATGCCGATCCACAGGCCGGAGCGGTTCTTGCGCTTCGCGGGCTCGGTGGGAGCCCAGGCGTACGTCGCGCCGTCGGTGCCAGGTGCGCCGTCGGTCATAGTCAAACCCCCCAGAAGTCAGTCTTCTCATGCTATGCGCGGATGTGTCGGGGAATCGATCCTCCACATCACGGTCTCATCACATGGTCAGCCGGGAGCGACCGCCGCGCCGCTCAGTCGGCGAAGACCTTGCCCGGATTCAGGATGCCGAGGGGGTCGAACACCCGCGCGATCCGACGCTGCAGGGCCCACTGGTCGTCGCCGAGCTCGTCGGCGAGCCAGCGCCGTTTGAGCACCCCGATGCCGTGCTCGCCGGTGAGCGTCCCGCCCAGGCGCAGGGCGGCGCGGAACAGCTCCTCGGCGGCCTCCCACACCACGTCGGGCACCTCGGGTCCTTCGAACACGAAGTTGGGGTGCAGGTTTCCGTCTCCGGCGTGGGCGACCGCGGGGATGACCAGGCCGAATCGCCGCTCGATGCGCGCGATCTCGTCGAACATGTCCGGCAGTGCACTGCGCGGCACCGACACGTCCTCGATCAGCGTCGTACCGAGCGTCTCCATCGCGGGATGCATCGCGCGGCGGACCGCGAGCAGGTCTTCGCCCTCGGCGGCGTCACGGGCGACCGCGACGGTTCCCCCGGCCGCGCGCAGCACGTCCGCGATCGCCCGCGCCTCAACGGCGGCGACGGGGCCGTCGGTCTGGATCGTGAGCTGGGCGACACCGGGAGCGGGGACCGGCAGGGCGAGCAGGCGGTGCGCGGCCGCCAGGCTCGTGGCATCCATCAGCTCCATGATCGCGGGCTGGACACCCGAGGCCGTGACCGCGGCCGACGCGACGGCCGCCGCGCGGACGCCGTCGAACAGGGCGGTCAGCGTGACGCGCTCGCCCTCGACGGCGCGGCGGAGCTTCAGGGTCGCGCCGACCACGACACCGAGAACGCCCTCGGAACCGATCACGAGGGAGGTGAGGTCGAGGCCGGTCACGCCCTTGACGCTGCGGTGTCCCAGGTGCAGCAGACGTCCGTCGGCGAGGACGAGGTCGACGCCGAGCACGGCGTCGCGCACCACTCCGTACTTGGCGCACAGCAGGCCCCCGGCGCCGGTGGCGATGTTGCCGCCGACGGTCGAGATGGAGCGGCTGGCCGGATCGGGCGCCCACCAGACGCCGTGCGCCGCGAGCTGCGCGTTGAGGTCGGCGTTCAGGATGCCGGGCTCGACCACCGCGAGCAGGTCGTCGGGACGCACCTCGAGGATGCGATCCATCTCGCGCAGCGACAGGCTGATCTCGCCGCCGCCGGTGTTGGCGCCGCCGGCCAGGCCCGTGCCGGCACCGCGCGGGACCACGGGGGTGCGGGTGGCGGTGGCGATGCGCATGACCGCCTGGACGTCGGCGACCGACGCCGCGCGCACGACAGCGAGGGGAAGACCCGCGGCGGCGTGGCCGGATTTGTCGGCTCGCGCGGCCTCGAGTGCGGTGGGGGAGGTGTCGACGCGCGCGCCGAGCTCGGCCCGGAGCAGCGCGACGACGTCGGTCATGCCAGGCGCCGGCGTCCGTTCAGCGCGCCGAACGTGACGGCGACGATCGCGAAGACCAGGCCGATGAGCGCCTGGCCCATGCTCCACCACGCCACGGTCGCCGCGGCGTAGACGAACAGCTCGACCAGGGCGCGCACGAAGGGGTGTACCGCCAGCACCGCACGGGGCGAGACGAACAACGCCCAGACGACGATCGCGAGCGCCGGGGCTGCGATACCGGCGACGATGTTCCACGGCAACGGCCACGCGGTGAAGCCCCAGATGGCCAGCGTGACGAAGGCGAAGAGTCCGCACACGACGCTGGCGATCTCGACGGCCGACGGCCGGGGGCGCATTCCGGGAGCGAGGGGCGCCTGCGCGCGCACGTGGGGGGAGTCGGTCACGCCCCCATTTTACGCGGGCTCTCGGTCGCGGCATCCGTGATCCCTCGGCGTCGAGTCGACACGGCCGCAGCCGCACCTGTGGAGGACCAGTGGATGCCGGAAGCCGCCCGGATTCCGCCGCGATACCCGCTAAAGTGGCAGCGTCGCGACTGGCGTTGAGGTGGGTAACCACCGGGGAGCGACCGCTTGACGGTATTCGACCGCACGCCTGGGTCGATGCGGTATCTTCGCGGGCTCGCCGAGTCCGCGGCATCCGGAACCATCGTCAAGGAGATCGCATGACCGATCCGTACTTCAACGCCCCCCTCTCCGAGGTCGACCCCGAGATCGCCGAGGTGCTCGAGCGCGAGCTGAACCGCCAGCGCGGCTTCCTCGAGATGATCGCGTCCGAGAACTTCGTGCCCGTCTCGGTGCTGCAGTCGCAGGGCTCGGTGCTCACCAACAAGTACGCCGAGGGGTACCCCGGCCGCCGCTACTACGGCGGCTGCGAAGAGGTCGACGTCGCCGAGTCGCTCGCGATCGAGCGCGCGAAGCAGCTGTTCGGTGCGGAGTTCGCCAACGTCCAGCCGCACTCCGGCGCCTCGGCCAACGCCGCCGTGCTGCACGCGATCGCGCGCCCCGGCGACACGCTGCTCGGTCTCGCCCTCGACCAGGGCGGTCACCTCACGCACGGGATGAAGATCAACTTCTCGGGTCGTCTCTACGACATCGTCGCGTACGGCGTCGACCCCGAGACCAGCGTCATCGACATGGACGAGGTGCGCCGCCTCGCCGTCGAGCACAAGCCGAAGGTCATCATCGCCGGCTGGTCGGCCTACCCCCGCCAGCTCGACTTCGCCGCCTTCCGCGCGATCGCCGACGAGGTCGGCGCGCTGCTGTGGGTCGACATGGCGCACTTCGCCGGTCTCGTCGCCGCGGGCGTGCACCCCTCGCCCATCCCGCACGCGCACGTCGTCTCGACCACCGTGCACAAGACGATCGGCGGCCCCCGCTCGGGCCTCATCCTCACCAACGACGCCGACATCGCCAAGAAGATCAACACCGCAGTCTTCCCGGGCC
>NZ_CAJYPF010000170.1 GCF_913776565.1 uncultured Microbacterium sp.
CGGCCCAGAACGGCAGCAGCAGCCAGAGGGTGTGCACGACGATCGTCTCGGTGCCCTCGGCGATGCGCCCGAGGAACGACAGCGACCGACCGTCGTCGATGCGGCGGCCCGTCCGTTCGGCGATCGATGAGAACGCCAGGAACGCCGTGCCGTTGACGTAGTACGTCAGCAGCACGAGCAGGAAGGGCCACCACGGGATGCCGAACGCCGCCGTCGCGCCCCACGCGACGCCGAAGACGCCGGCGCCGTAGGCGATGAAGTCGGCCGCGATGTCGAGGAAGCCCCCCGCCTCGCTGTCGCCGCCCGCGCCGCGCGCCCGCCGCCGCCGCGCGAGCGTGCCGTCGAGCCCGTCGGCCACTCGCGACAGCAGCCACAGCACCGCGGCGACGACCCACCACTGCGCGGCGGCCGCACCGGCCGAGGCCAGGGCGAGCACGAGGCCGGCGACGGTGAGCCGGTCGGGCGTGATCCCGGGACGGTCGAGGGCCGCGGCCGCGGCATCCAGGGGACCCGAGAGCACCGCGCGCATCGTGCGATCAAGCATCCGGCGCTCCCGCGGCGCGGCGCCGCCGGACCACCGCTCCCGTGATCAGTCCCGCCGCGAGCAGCACGCCCACGGCGGCCAGGGCGACCCAGAATGCGGGGCCCAGCTCCCACCCGAACGCGCCGAGCGCCACGTACGCGGCCGACCCCGGGAGGATGCCCACCGCGGTGCCGATCGCGTAGTCGCGTCGCCGCACCGACGTCAGGCCGGCGCCGTAGTTGATGAGCGTGAACGGGATGACCGGGATGAGCCGGGCGCTCAGCACCGCGAGCAGTCCGCGGCGCCCGAGTGCGGCATCCAGTCGGGCCACCCGCGCCCCCGTGAAGCGTTCGACGGCCTCGCGGCCGAGGGCGCGACCGATCAGGAAGGATGCCGCCGCCCCCAGCAGCGCGCCGATATAGACCATCGCGAACGCTACCGGGAAGCCCCACACCAGACCGGCGGCGATGCCGAGGACGTTCTTCGGGGCGGGGCTCAACGTCAGCGCCGCGTACAGCAGCGTGAACAGCACGACACCCGGCCAGCCGACCTGACTCGACCATGAGCGGATCTGTTCGACGTCGTGCGGAACGAAGACGAAACCAACCGTTGCGACGACGGCGACGAAGACACCGAGAAGCACCAGGCGCAGAAGGGGTCGGCGCATCGCACCGCGCGCGGGCGCGTCGGTTCGGTCCGGTTCCATCGATTCCCTCTCGCCTCCCATACCCTAAGTCCGCACGCGACCTGCGGTCGCCGGTCCCGACCGAGGAGCCCCCATGACCCCCCTTCGACACCGACGTCGTCTCGCCGCGATCACCGTGGCCGCGGCATCCGCCCTCTTCGCCCTCGCCGGCTGCGCCGCGCCCGCGGCCCCCGACACGGCGGAGTTCGCCGACTGGGATGCCGTGCTCTCGGCCGC
This sequence comes from uncultured Microbacterium sp., assembly GCF_913776565.1. Classification (GTDB taxonomy): domain Bacteria; phylum Actinomycetota; class Actinomycetes; order Actinomycetales; family Microbacteriaceae; genus Microbacterium. Next base: position 1,446 of record NZ_CAJYPF010000170.1, read on the forward strand.
GAAGGGGCAGACCGTGCAGCTGTGGATGTACGGCGGCGACGACCAGGGCAACGCCTACATCGACGACGTGCTCGCGCCCGCGGTCGCGGAGTACGGCGTGACGCTCGAGCGCGTTCCCGTCACCGACACCCGCGACGCGCTGAACCGCGTCTTCACCGAGCTGCAGGCCGGACGGGAGGACGGCAGCGTCGATCTGGTGTGGGTCAACGGCGACAACTTCCGCACGGGCAAGGAGGCCGGGGCGTGGCGCTGCGGCTGGACCGGGATGCTGCCGTCGATGGCGAACACCTCGGCCGACGACCCGCTGCTGCAGTCCGATTTCGGCACCCCCGTCGACGGGTGCGAGGCGCCGTGGCACAAGGCGCAGTTCACGCTCGCCTACAACGCCGAGACCGTGACCGACCCGCCGACCACGCTCGCAGGCGTGCTCGATTGGGCCGCCGCCCACCCCGGCCGGTTCACCTACCCGGCGCCGCCGGACTTCACCGGCTCGGTCTTCGTGCGCGAGGCGCTCGCGAGCGTGTCGGGCGGAGCCGACCAGGTGCCCACGGCGTTCTCGCAGGACGCCTACGACGAGCTGTCGCCCGCCCTGTGGGAACGTCTGGACGCCCTCGCCCCGAACCTGTGGCGCGGCGGTGACACCTACCCCGCGAACGAGACCGAGCTCGGCCAGCTGTTCGCCGATCGTCAGGTCGACATGACCATGACCTACGGCCCGGCGACGCTCACGGGTCTCGTGGCCGACGGGACCTACCCCGCCCAGACCAAGGTGCTGACGCTCGAGGACGGAACGGTCGGCAACGCCAGCTTCCTCGGCCTGCCCGTCAACTCCGACGCCGCGGCGGGCGCGATGGTCGTCGCCAACGTCGCCCTCTCGGCGGAGCAGCAGGCGAAGAAGGCCGAGCCCGACGTGTGGGGGCAGTTCCCCGTGCTCGACCTGAACGCCCTGTCGGCCGAGGACCGCGCCCTCTTCGACGCCCTGCCGGTCTCGCCCGTCGTGCCGCCGTACGACGAGCTCTCGCGCAACGCGCACGGCGAGCTCGCCGCCGAATGGGTCCCCGCCCTCGACGACGGCTGGCGGCAGAACGTGCTGTCGCGGTGACCTGGGCGCCCGTCGCCCGGCGCGCCGGCTCGCCCCGCGAGAAGCTGCGCGGGGCGCTGCTGGTGCTGCCCGCCGCCGTGCTCTCGCTCGTGGTGCTGGGCGGCGGCATCGGGGCGACGGCGCTGCAGGCGTTCGGGCTGCTGCCGGTGGTGGGGCGGCCCACCCCGGGGGTCGAGGCCTTCACCGCGCGTCCGGGCGAGCTGTTCGCCGCCGTCGGGGTCTCGCTCAGCGTCGCGGCGCTCAGCACCGTGCTGGCGGTGGTCATCGGCACTCTCGCGGCGATCGTGATCGTCTCGCGCACGCGCAGCAGCCGCGCGGTGGCCGCCCTCGGCACCCTCACCGTCACCATCCCGCACCTCATCGCCGCCGCCACCGTGGGGCTGCTGCTGTCGGACGCCGGCGTGCTGCCGCGCCTGCTCGGCATCCCTCCCGAGGCATGGGCGCCGTGGGTCGGCGGACCGCTCTGGGGCGCCGCGATCGTCGAGCTGGCGTGGAAGGAGTCGGCGTTCATCGCCCTCATCGTCACGGGCACGCTCGCGACCCGCATCCAGACCTACGACGAGACCGCGGCGCTGCTCGGCGCCGGTCGCGCGCAGCGCTTCCGCCACGTGCTGCTGCCGCTGACGGCGCCCACGATCCTCATCGGAGCGGCGATCAGCTTCGTCTACGCGCTCGGGTCGTACGAGGTGCTGTGGTTGCTCGGACGCACCTCGCCCGAGCCGCTTCCGGTGCTCGCCGTGCGGCTGTTCCAGGGCGTCTCGCTCGACTCCCGTCCCGAGGCGGCGGCCGTCGCCCTCGTCACGAGCGTGCTCGCCCTCGCCGCGGTGGCCCTGACCTTCGCCGCGCTCCGGCGGACGGCGGCGTGGCGATGACCGCCGTCGACAGTCCCCTCACCCGCTCGCGCGGCGCCGGCAAGGCCCTGCGGCGACTGCTCGCCATCGCCCTCGCGGTGTGGTTCGCTCTGCCCCTGCTGCCGCTCGTGCTGTGGTCGTTCGCCGACCGCTGGAGCTTTCCGTCGGCGCTTCCCACGGCCTTCGGCCTGCGCTCGCTCGATCAGGCGATCGCGTTCGGGGCGCTGCCGGCGCTCGGGCGCTCGCTGGTGCTCGGAGTCGTCGTCGCGATCGCGGCCACGCTGATCGGCGCCCTCGCGGCCCGCGCGCTGACCTTCGGTGCCGTCCCCGGCGCCCGGTTCGTCTCTGTGCTGCTGCTCGCGCCGATCGCCCTGCCGCCGTTCGCGGCGGTGCTCGGCGTCAACGTCGTCCTGCTGCGCGCGCACGTGCCCTCGCTCGTCGGGGTGGCGATGGTGCTGACGGTCATGGCGCTGCCGTACACGGCGTTCGTGATGCGCACCGCCTACGGCGCGTACGACCGCTCGTACGAAGAGGAGGCGCGCCTCCTCGGTGCCGGGCGCCTGCAGGTGCTGCGCCGCGTGCAGCTTCCGCTGATCGCCCCCGCGCTCGCGCGCGCCGCGTTCCTCGCCTTCCTCGTGGCGTGGAGCGACTACATCGTCACCCTCATCGTCGGGGGTGGCGAGGTCGTCACCCTGCCCCTCGTCGTCGCCTCGGCGGCCGCGGGCCTGGGTAACGACGCCGCGGTCGCCCTGATGTCGCTCTCGGCGGTCGCCCCGCCCGTCCTGCTGCTCGTCGGCGTGCTGGCCTTCGGCCGCCGCCGCACCCGTTCGTCGAAAGAGGTGAGCGCGTGAGCGCCGACCTGGTCCTCTCGGGACTGACCAAGACCTTCGCCGCCTCGACGGCCCCCGCCCTCGACGACCTGTCGCTGACGGTCGCCGCGGGAACCTGCACCGCGGTGCTCGGACCCAGCGGATCGGGCAAATCGACGCTGCTGCGCGTGATCGCCGGCCTCGAGTCGCCCGACCGCGGCACGGTCGCGATCGCCGGCCGCGACGTCGCCGCCGTCGCCGCCGAGCAGCGCGGCGTCGGCA
>NZ_CAJYPF010000171.1 GCF_913776565.1 uncultured Microbacterium sp.
TGCACCACGAGCAGGGCGCCGATCAGCGTGGGCAGCAGCGTGAGGGGGGAGTGCGGGCGGTCGTCGCGGAGGTCCCAACGGGGGCGGTCCACGGCGAAGAACCACGACCTCCACACATAGGCGAGGAAGACGAGCGCGAGGAGGAAGACGCCGATCCCGCCGAGCTGCAGGTAGGCGTCGAGCCACATCGAATGCGCCTGGACGGCCGTGCGACCGTCGTCGAGGATCCACCCGTCGATGAGGGGCTCGGTCGCGATCCACGGCGTGGAGAACCCCCATCCGACGACCGGGTGCTGATCGGCGCGCGCGATGACCTCGGCCCAGACGCCCTCGCGTCCGACCAGGTCGGCTCCCCGGCCGAGAACGCCGAACAGGGCGTCGCGGCCGAACCAGATCGCGGCACCGCCGCCCAGGCCGATCACGGCGTACAGCAGGTACCAGCGCGTGCGCTCGCCGGGGCGTCGCGCGGTGCGCATGACCAGGACCGTCCCGAGCACCAGCGCGACGAAAGCTGCGGCGATGTAGGCCGTCGTCGACTGCGCCCGCACGAACAGGAACGCGGCCACCGCGATCCACACCCACAGCAGCACGCGCCGCGGGGCTCCGGCGGCCAGGCGCACGGCGAAGACGATGATGGCCACGAGCATGACGGCGGCGAGCAGGTTGGCGTTGCCGAACACGCCCTGGATGCGTCCGCCGTCGAGGAGGTTGTCGCGCGACCAGTAGGCGACCGGGTCGGTCCCGTCGGCCGGGATCACGAAGCCGGGCAGCAGCGGACCGCGCACGAGCAGCGAGACGGCGACCTCGAAGAGCAACGACAGCCCCACGACCCACTTCGCCGCGGAGGCGACCGCGCGCACCACGTCGCGCCAGGTGAGCACGGCTCCCACGAACAGTCCCTGGAACGTCGTGATGACCAGAAGCAGCCAGGTGAGGACGGATGCCACGGGCCACGCGCTCCACGCGATCGACGCGGTCGCCCACGCGAGGTAGCCGAAGGCGAGCCACGGCAGGCGCCGCACGGCGAGAGGGGGGCGCGTGACCAGCCAGACGACCGCGGACACCACCGCCGAGGCGAGGACGACGACGGCGGTGACGATGGGGCCGACGGCGTTGACCAGACCCACACCGCCCAGGGCGAGGACGAGCAGGAACACGCACCACGCCCGCAGCAGCAGGTGCCCGGTGGTCTCTCGTGTCGGCGCCGTCGGCAGTGCCGCCACCGGGTGGTTCGTGTACATGGCCATGGTGTGATCAGGCTACCCGTCGGCATCCGGCGACGCAGGGGCGGCCAGTATGCTGGCGCGCGTGCTGATCGCCCTCTCGAACACGCCCCGTGACTACGCCTGGGGCAGCCCGACGCTCATCGCCGACCTCGAGGGGCGTGAGCCCTCGGGCGCGCCCGAGGCCGAGGTGTGGTTCGGCGACCACCCCGGCTCGCCCGCCGAGGTGCACGACGGGACGGGGCGGACCCTGGATGCGTGGCTGCCCGCCGTCGCCGCCGCACACGGCGTGCCCGAGAAGCTGCCCTACCTGCTCAAGCTGCTCGCCGCCGGCGCGCCCCTGTCGATCCAGGTGCACCCGTCGAAGGAGCAGGCGGTCGAGGGCTTCGCCCGCGAAGAGGCGGCCGGAGTGCCCCGCGACGCGGGAGAGCGCAACTACAAGGACGACAACCACAAGCCCGAGGTGATCGTCGCCCTCAGCGACACCTTCACCGCCCTCGCGGGGCTGCGCGACATCGCGGCCACGCGCGAGCTGGTCGACGCCCTCGGCGACGCGCCGGCCGTACGCGCGCTGCGCGACCACCTCTCGTCCGGCGACGCCGCCGAGGCGCTGCGGGCGACCATCGGGTGGCTGCTCGGCGCGGCGCGCCCCGCCGAGATCGAGGAGATCGTGGATGCCGCGGCATCCGCCTCCTCCGGGCGATTCGACGCGGAGCTGGCGCTGACGCGGTCGCTGCACCGCGCCTACCCGGCTGATCCGGGCATCGTCGTGGCCCTGCTGATGAACCTGGTCGAGCTGCGCCGGGGAGAGGCGATCTTCGTCCCCGCGGGTGTGCTGCACGCCTACGTCGCGGGCCTGGGTGTGGAGATCATGGCGGCGAGCGACAACGTGCTGCGCGGGGGCCTGACCCCCAAGCACATCGACGTCGACGAGCTGCTGGGGCTGGTCGACTTCACCCCCGCCGACCCGCCTCTGCTGCGCGCGGCGCCGGCGGGGGAGGGCGCCGAGGTGTTCGCTCCCGGGATCGCCGACTTCGCGCTCGGGCACCTCGTCGAGGGTGAGGCCGCGCGTCTGGAGCTCGACGGGGTGTCGATCGTGCTCGGCGTGGCCGGTGAGGCGACGGTCACGGGAGCGTCCGGCGAGCGGATCACGCTGCGTCCCGGTCAGGCCGCGCTGGCCACGCCCGACGAATCGCCGCTGGCGACCGACGGGGGCGGCGAGGTCTTCGTCGCGATGCCGGGGGCCTAGCCCGCGACACGCCGATGCGGATCATAAAGGTTCACGTCGGCCTTGAGGGTTTACGATCCGCGACTTGACCAATCCGAATCACACGGGTGTAATTATGACTGCGCGGAACCGCGTCATGGGGGCGTGAACGAGGCGGAGGACGATATGGCGACGTCGCAGTACCGGTCCGGTGTCCCGGACAATTGGTTCGTCGACCCGGTCGACCTGGGTGTACCCGGAGTTCGTCGGGACATCGACGCCACCGAAGAGAACACTCTCGCGTGGCAGAGCGACGCGCTGTGCTCGCAGACCGACCCCGAGGCGTTCTTCCCCGAGAAGGGCGGCTCGACCCGCGACGCCAAGCGCATCTGCACCTCATGCGACGTCAAGTCCGAGTGCCTCGAGTACGCGCTGCAGAACGACGAGCGCTTCGGTATCTGGGGCGGCCTGAGCGAGCGCGAGCGGCGCAAGCTCAAGCGTCGCGCCTGAACCCGTCCGCGCGCGATCCTCGTCCCGACGGCGCGGCGTCCGTGATCGCCGAAGCGCCCGCTTAGGCTGATCCGCGTCATGCCCGCCCGTGTTCACGCCATCCTCGTCGTGCGTCCCGAAGGACGCACGCCCGCCGCGGACCACCTGGAACGTACTCTGACCGCGCTCGCGGCGCAGAGCCGACCGGTGGACGCGCTCACGATCGTCCTCTGCGGTTCCGATCCCGCACTGACCCGCCTGGCCGCCTCGTCCGGCGCCGAGGGCGTCATCACGGCATCCGCGGGAACGACCTTCGCCGCGGCCACGGCCCTCGCCACCCCCCGGCTCACCGGTGACGCGGTGTGGCTGCTCGCGCAGGACACCGCGCCCGACCCGGACGCTCTCGTACGTCTCGCCGGGGCCCTCGAGCTGTCGCCGCCCCTGGTGGTCGCCGCGCCGAAGCTCGTCGCCTGGGACGATCGCGACTCGATCCTCTCGCTCGGCGTGAGCATGAACCGCTACGGCGGCACCGTCGAACTCGCCGCGGGCGAATACGACCAGGGCCAGCGCGACACCGACGCCGACGTCCTCGGCTCCGACATCCGCGGCGTCCTCGTGCGCCGCGACGCGTGGACGGCCCTCGGCGGACTCGATCCGGCCCTGGGCGGTGCCGATGAGGGGCTCGATCTGGGTGTGCGCGCCCGGCTGGCCGGTCACCTCGTCTCGCTGGTGCCCTCGGCGCGCGTCGCCGTCGCCGGTGACGGCGTCGCCGCCATGGCCCGCGGTCGACGGCGCGCGCGTCGTCGCGCCTTCGCGACCCGTACCGCGCAGCTGCACCGCCGGCTCGTTTACGCCCCCGCGGCGGTCGTCCTTCTGCACTGGCTCTCGTTCCTGCCGCTCGCGCTGTGGCGGACGGTGATGCACCTGGTCACGAAGGTCCCCTATCGCGTGCTCCCCGAGTGGGGGGCGACCCTGCTGGTGATGGCTCGACCGGGTGCCGTCGCGCGTGCGCGTCGCCGCATCCGCACCTCGCGCCGCGTCGGATGGTCGCGCATCGCGCCGCTGCGCGTATCGCGTGCCGACATGCGCATGCGCTGGGAGGGCGACGTCGCCGACCCCGACGCCCCCGTCCGCTCCGAGCTGCGCTTCTTCACCGGCGGCGGGGCGTGGGCCGTGCTGGGCGCGCTCGCCGTCTCGGCGGCCCTGTTCGCTCCGCTGCTCGCCTGGCCGACACTCGGCGGGGGAGGACTCGCACCGCTGCGCGCCACGGTCACCCAGCTCTGGCAGGACGCCGCGTGGGGTGCGCGCCCCCTCGGATGGGATGCCGTCGGCCCCGCCGACCCGTTCTCCGCGCTCGTGGCGATGCTCGGCACGCTCTCGCCCGGCGACCCCTCGCGCGCCCTCGTCGTGCTGTGGGTGCTCGCCCTTCCGCTCGCCGTGCTCGGCGGCTGGTTCGCCGCGACCCGCGTCACCGAGTCCGCGCTGCTGCGTATCGTCGCCGCCGTCGCCTGGGCCCTCGCCCCCACGTTCCTCGCCGCCCTGACCGAGGGGCGCCCGGCGCCCGTACTGCTGCACCTGCTGCTGCCGTGGCTGTTCTTCGCCGCGAGCGTCGCGCACCGCTCGTGGGCGCCGGCGGGAGCGGCATCCGTTCTGCTCATCGCGGTACTGGCGTGCGCGCCCTCGCTGGCGCCCGCGGTGGTCGTGCTGTGGTCGGCGGCGCTGGTCGTGGTGGCCCTGGTGGCCGGTCGGGGCATCGCGCGCGTGGTATGGCTCGTCGTGCCGTCGGCGGTGATCTTCGCCCCGCTGGTCTGGACGCAGGTGCGCGCCGGCAACCCCTGGGGGCTGCTCGCCGATCCGGGTGTCCCGTACGCGGGCGCCGAGGCCGGTGCCGACCCCCTCGGGCGGGCCCTGCTCGCGGCCGGCTTCCCGACCTCGGACCCGGGCGGCTGGGCGAGCCTGACCGGCGGAACCGTCTGGTGGGTCGGTCTGCTGATCGCGCCGCTGGCCGTGCTCGCGCTGCTGTCGGTGCTCACGCCGCGGTGGATCGCGGCATCCGGTCTGATCGTCATCGCCGTCACGGGACTCGCGACCGCGTTCGCGGCCGTGGGCATCGCGGTGTCGTTCGACCACTCGACCGCCGTCTGCCTGTGGCCGGGCGCCGGCCTGAGCCTGGCCTGGGTGGGCCTCGTGGGTGCCGCGGTGATCGCGCTCGACGCGGGCGTGCACCAGCGGGTGTCGGCCCTGCGCCCGATCGGCGCCCTTCTCGCCCTGCTGCCGCTCGCCGTCGCCGTCGCCCCCGCTCTCACCGCCACCGCCGCCGGAGCCGAGAGCGGGCGCACCGTCGTGACGAACGGACCCGTGTCGACACTTCCCGCGTACGTCGCGGCCGAGGGACGAGGCTCGCTCGATATCGGCACCATCGTCCTCGACCCGCGCAGCGACGGCCTGCGCGTGCAGGTCGTCTGGGGTGGAAGCGCCACGCTGTCGGGACAGAGCACCGTGCAGGCGACCCGCACCACCGCCGATGAGGGCGACGCCGAGCTGGCCGGTATCGCAGCCGACCTCGTCACCCCCTCGTCGAGCGATGTCGTGGAGCGTCTCGCCGCGAAGGGCATCGCCTTCGTGCTGCTCGAATCCGCGTCCGACGACCAATCCGACGTCATCCGCGGCGATCGTCTGAGCGCCGCCTCATCGCTCGATCAACGAGACCTGCTCGACCCCGTCGGTGCCACCTCGCGCGGTGACCTGTGGCGTGTGAACGCCGCCGTCGCACCCCGCGCCGCCCTCGACGACCACCGCGTCGGACTCCAACGCCTCGTGGCCCTGGGGTCGCTCGGCGTCATCGTCGTGGCCCTGCTGCTCGCCGTCCCGACGGCGGCGTCGCGGCGCACCGCCCGTCGCACGCCCCGCATCGTGGGACCGACCCCGGGAGGAACCCGATGAGCGATCGTCGACTCGTCCGCGTCGCCGCCACGAGCGCGCGCCTGGTCGCCGGTGCCGCGATCGCGGCGGCGGCGGTGGTCGGCACGGTCGCGGCGATCGCCGCCCCCTGGCCGCAGTACCGCGCGGAGCCGGTCCGCGTCGACGCCACACCCGAGGCCAGCGACACGCTGCTGGCCTGCGACGGCCCCCTGCTCGCGCTCGGCCGCAGCGCCGACTCCGCGAACGGCCTGACCGCCGCCGCCGCGCAGCAGATCGTCAGCGGCCCCGCCGACGCGGCCGCGGTCACGAGCGCGCTGACGGGCGCGACCGCCGACGCGTCGGGTGACGCGCAGGCGCTGCGCGCGGCCCCGCGTGATCGCACGCCGACCCCGCTCGCCGCGGCGGGCTCGGCGACCGTGGCCTCGGCCGATCTCATCGGTTTCTCGGCCTCGGCCTGCCGCGCGCCCCTGGCGGAGTCCTGGCTCGTGGGCGGAGCGACCACGACCGGGGCCAACGACCTCGTCGTCCTCGCCAATCCGGGCGACGTGCCCGCGACCGTGCAGCTGTCGGTCTACGGTGCGCAGGGCGTCCAGACCCCGCCGAGCGGTCAGAACCTCGTCGTCGCGGCCGGCCAGCGCCGCGTGGTGCCCCTCGCCGGGCTCCTGCTCGGCGAGGAGAGCCCGGTCGTGCGCGTCGAGGCGTCGGGCGCTCCCGTGCACGCGTCGCTGCAGGCCAGCCTGACCCGCGTGCTGCTGCCCGGCGGCAGCGACCAGGTCGCGCCGGCCCGTCAGGCCGACACCCGTCTGGTCATGCCGGGAGTCCAGGTCGTGACCTCGGCCGAGGGCCAGGCAGGCACCGTGCTGCGGCTGCTCTCGCCCGGATCCGACGCCACCGCGACGGTGACCGTGATCCCGATGGATGCCACGGCATCCGCAGCCCCTCCCACCGAGGTCCCGCTGACGGCGGGGCTTCCCACGTCGCTCGACCTGTCGGGCCTGTCGGCGGGCGCCTACACGGTCGAGGTGTCCGCGACGTCGCCGATCGTCGGCGCGACGTGGTCGACCACCGGCTTCGGCGAGGGTGCCGACTTCGCCTGGTACGCCGACGCCCCCGAGATCTCGGCGCCGACCGTCGTCGCGGTCGCCGACGGGGCCGGGAGCAGCGCGTCGCTCGTCCTCGCCGCCGGTGACGCCGAGTCCACCGTCACCCTCACGCCCCTCGGGGGCGGGAACGCGGCCGCGACGACGGTCGTGGCGAACGGGGCGGTCGCCGTGCCCGTGGCGGCGGGGGTCTACCGTCTCGAGGCGACCGCGCCGGTGCGCGCGGCGATGTCGTACGTGGGAACGGGCGCGCTCGCGTCGTACCCGCTGTGGCCCGCGGATGCCGCCGCCTCGGCGTTGACCGTCCTGCCGTAGGGCGGGCCGGGGATCCGGCGCGCGTCGTCCGCGGTCCGCGGAAGGTCGCCGAGGCGTTCGTGCGGCGGAAGCCGGCCCCGTTCGCGCACCGCCGGCTCAGAAGAAGCGGAAGCGCTCGGGGCCCAGGTCCCACGGGTCGCGGTCGAGATACTCGGCAGCCGCGCGGAACACGGCACCCTCGATCATCATCCGCCGGTGCAGATCGTCGTCGTGATGGGGGTGACCGAGGCGTTCGATCGGTACGCGGTAGAGGATGATGCGCTTCTCGTCGCGCAGCACCGTCCACCGGGGGATGCCATCGGCGGCCGCCGGGGGCATGATCCCGATCTCGAACGAGACCTCGCGCAGGTCCGACCACGCCGACCGCAGGAACTCCGCGGCAGCGCCCACGGCGATGTCGAACCTCTCGACCCGGGTGTCGATCGGCGGGAGCGGGGGACGCACCACGGGACTGCGGTTCTCGCGGCCGTGGCGGCCGTGACGCGACGGGCGGACCACCGGCCGCGCTTCGCGGGAACGGCGACGCATCATGACTGCCATCCTACGTTCGCCCGGCCGGATGGGCGGCCCGGCCTCCGGTGACTCGGACGCCGACGCGCACGACGGCGGGGATCGCGGGGACATGCCGGTGCCTGGGCGGGTCCGGGGCGGCCTGTCTCGGCATCCGCCCGCGGTTGTGCACGGGGCGGGCGGGTGGGTGGGAACGGCGCGGACCGGTGGGAAACGGGCCGGGCGGCGCGGCGCGGCCGTGGTGTCGGAGGGGCTGGCTAGGCTGACCGGCGATGCGCGACAGACTCTGCTCGAAGGTGGGATGCGCCCGCGAGGCCATGAGCACCCTCACCTACGACTACGGCGACCAGATGGCGGCCCTGGGCCCCCTCGGGCGCGCGGGCGACCCCCACGCGCACGACCTGTGCGCGATCCACGCCGACCGGCTCTCTGTCCCCAAGGGCTGGGTCGTCGTGCGGCACGAGACACTGCGCGCCTGACCCCTCGGGTGGGATGCCGAGAGCCCCCGTCGCCGGCGTCCGCGCTCAGGCGCGTTCGGTGAGGGCCGCCGCGCGCTCGTTCTCGAGCAGCAGCGCCCGGTACTCGCGATCGCGCCGCACCGCCGACACCGCGCGGACGAGGACCTCGGCGTCCACCGCGGGCACCGGGGACACGAAGGGGCGCACCGCCTCGGACAGCTCGACGGCGACGCGCGCGCGGGCCGACGACTCGAGAGCATCGGCGCCACGCACGAACTGCGAGATGCGGGCGGCGAGCCGGTCGGGCAGTCGCGACACGTCGGCGATACCGGCCCACGACTCCATGCCCGGGGGGATGCCGGGCGCAGCCGGCGGAAGGGGACGCGCCCGGGTGCGCTCGCTGGCCGTGCCCGCGAGCAGGTCGCCGAGTCGCTGTGCGCGGGGGGTGAAGATCCCCACCACCGCGGCGATCGCCCCCAGGGTGAACCAGATCTCCAGGACCCCGACCAGCGCGCGGATGAACGCCTGGCGGAAGCCCGCCGCCCCGCCGTCGGTGCGCACGATGCGCGCGCCCACCGCGAGTCGTCCGAGACTGCGCCCGCGCGACAGCGTCTCGACCGCGGTGGGCAGCAGGACGAGGACGAGCACGATCAGCGAGATCACCCCGATGTTCACCGCCGACTCGGCGATCACGCCCTGATCGATCAGCACGCCCAGCAGCAGCACCCCTCCGACAAGCACGACGACGCCCACGATCAGGTCGATGACCGCGCCCAGCAGGCGCAGGAAGAAGCCGACGGGCTGCACGTCGAGCGCGACCGCCTCGCCCGTGAGGGTCTCGTCCGCGTCCGTGTGGACCAGGGCGACCGCGGGCGCGGGAGTCGAGGGCGAAGCCATGCGTACAGTTGACCACATGGACCTCGACGCCCTCACGGCCGCCCGGCGCGAGGAGTGGGCGCGACTGGACGAGCTGGGCCGCCGACGACGCCTGACCGGGCCCGAGGTGGACGAGCTCGTCACGCGCTACCGCGCGGCATCCGCGGATCTCGCCGACATCAAGACCTCGGCGGGGCGAACCGACCAGGGCGATCACGTCTCGATCCTGCTCGCGCGGACGCGGCTGCGTCTCACCGGTGTCCGCGACAACGTGCTGAGGCAGGCGCCGCGCTTCTTCGTGCGGCAGCTGCCCGCGGCGCTGTACCGCGTGCGATGGACGACTCTGGCGGTCGCGGTGTTTTTCGTGGCGGTATCGACGCTGGTCGCCCTGTGGATCTCGGGCGATCCCGCCGCGGTGGCGGCCCTGGGATCCCAGAGTCAACTGCAGGACTATGCCGACGAGCAGTTCGTGAGCTACTACCGCGAGAACCCGAACGCGATCTTCGCGGGGACGGTGTGGACGAACAACGCGTGGATCGCCGCGCAGTGCGTGCTGTTCGGGGTGACGGGCTTCTGGCCCGTGATGGTGATCATGCAGAACGCGGTGGGTGTCGGCAGCTCGGCGGCGATCATGATCGCCTTCGACCGCGCCGACGTGTTCTTCCAATTCATCCTTCCGCACGGCCTGCTCGAGCTCACGGCGATCTTCGTGGCCGGAGCGGCGGGCCTGCAGATCTTCTGGGCCTGGGTGGCGCCCGGGCGCCGCACCCGCGCTGCGGCCCTCGCGGCCGCCGGTCGCTCGCTCGCGACCGTCGCCGTCGGCCTGGTGTTCGCCCTCGCGCTGTCGGGGGTCGTCGAGGGATTCGTGACCCCGCGCGACTGGCCGTGGCCGATCAAGATCGCGATCGGTGCCGCCGCCCTCGGCGTCTTCCTGTTCTACATGCTCGTGATGGGTCGCCGCGCGAGCCGTGCGGGGGAGACGGGTGATCTCACCGAGTACGAGGCGGGCACCCCCACGCTCACGGCGGGGTGACGGCATCCCGGTTACGAATCGTTCCCCGGCGTGTCATTTTTGATTCATTCAAAAATAGCTAAGCTGGGTCGCATGCTCGACAGTCAGCCGGATGCCACCGCGGATGCCCTCATCCGCGGTGCCGGGCTGCGGGTCACGGCGACGCGCGTCGCCGTGCTCGAGGCCCTGCGCGACCGGCCCCACGCCACCGCCGACGACGTCTACGCGCGTCTCGTCGGCTCCCTCCCCGGAACGAGCAAGCAATCGGTCTACAACGCGCTCGGCGACTTCGCCGACGCGGGGCTGGCCCGCCGCATCGAACCCGCCGGCCACTCCGGCACCTTCGAACTGCGGGTGGGTGACAACCACCACCACGTGGTGTGCACGCGGTGCGGGCGTATCGACGACGTCGACTGCGTCGTCGGAGAGGCGCCGTGCCTGCACGCGCCGGAGGGCAGCGGTTTCGTCATCGAGACCGCCGAGGTGACGTTCTGGGGCGTGTGCCCCGACTGTCGAGCGGAATCCGAAGCCGAAAAACCGAGAGGATCCCGATGAGCGACACGCTGAACGGATGCCCCGTCTTCCACGACGGCGCCGCCCCCGACGACAACCGACTGCCCGTGGGCGAAGCGCCCGCCGACAGCGAGCCCGCCGGCGCCCTGCCCCACCCGACCCAGGGATCGGCGAACCGCGTGTGGTGGCCCGAGAGCCTGAACGTGAAGATCCTCGCCAAGAACAACGCCCAGCGCGACCCGCTGGACGAGGGCTTCGACTACCGCTCCGCCTTCGAGGCTCTCGACCTGGATGCCGTCAAGAAGGACCTGCAGGCCGTGATGACGACCTCGCAGGACTGGTGGCCCGCCGACTTCGGCCACTACGGCCCCCTGATGATCCGCATGGCCTGGCACAGCGCCGGTACCTACCGCGTCACCGACGGTCGCGGCGGATCGGGCGCGGGAATGCAGCGCTTCGCACCGCTGAACAGCTGGCCCGACAACGTCAACCTCGACAAGGCCCGCCGACTGCTCTGGCCCGTCAAGAAGAAGTACGGCCAGTCGATCTCGTGGGCAGACCTCATGATCCTGGCGGGCAACGTCGCGCTCGAGGACATGGGCTTTCCCACCTTCGGCTTCGCCGGCGGCCGCACCGACGTGTGGGAGCCCGACGACGACGTGTACTGGGGCCCCGAGACCACCTGGCTCGGCGACGAGCGCTACGCGGGCGACCGCGAGCTCGAGCGTCCGCTCGCCGCGGTGCAGATGGGTCTGATCTACGTCAACCCCGAGGGTCCCAACGGCAACCCCGACCCGCAGCTGTCCGCGAACGACATCCGCGAGACCTTCGGGCGCATGGCCATGAACGACGAAGAGACCGTCGCCCTCATCGCCGGTGGTCACACCTTCGGCAAGACCCACGGTGCGGCGAGCGACTCGCACGTGGGCGTCAACCCCGAGGCCGCCGACATCAACGACCAGGGCCTGGGCTGGAAGAACAGCCACGGTACCGGCAAGGGCGACGACACCATCACCAGCGGCCTCGAGGTCACCTGGACCTACCACCCCACCCGCTGGGACAACGAGTTCTTCCACATCCTGTTCGGCTACGAGTGGGAGCTGTTCCAGAGCCCCGCGGGTGCGCACCAGTGGCGCCCGGTCAACGGCGGCGGCGAGGGACTCGTCCCCGAGGCCCACTCCGCGGGCCGCCGCGAGCCGCGCATGCTCACCAGCGACCTGGCCCTGCGCGTCGACCCCGCCTACGAGAAGATCTCGCGCCGCTTCGCCGAGGACCCGGCCGCCTTCCAGGACGCCTTCGCCCGCGCCTGGTTCAAGCTGACCCACCGCGACATGGGCCCGCGCGAGCGCTACCTCGGCTCCGAGGTCCCCGCCGAGGTGCTCGTGTGGCAGGACCCGGTGCCCGCCGTCGACCACCCCCTCATCGACGCCGACGACGCTGCGGCCCTGAAGCAGCAGATCCTCGACAGCGGCCTCTCGGTGCAGCAGCTCGTCACGACGACCTGGGCCGCGGCATCCACGTTCCGCGGCAGCGACAAGCGCGGCGGCGTGAACGGTGCGCGCATCCGCCTCGAGCCCCAGAGGAGCTGGACGGTCAACAACCCCGAGCAGCTGGCATCCGTCCTCTCCGTCCTCGAGGACGTCAAGGCCGCGTTCGACGCGAAGGGCGAGAAGAAGGTGTCGATCGCCGACCTGCTCGTTCTCGCGGGCAACGCCGGTGTCGAGCAGGCCGCCCTCGCCGGCGGCGTCGAGGTCGAGGTGCCCTTCACCCCCGGCCGCACCGACGCGTCGCAGGAGCAGACCGAGATCGAGTCGTTCCGCTGGCTCGAGCCGATCGCCGACGGCTTCCGCAACTACGCCTCTCGCGAGACGCGGCTGCCCGCCGAGTTCCTGCTGCTCGACAAGGCGAACCTGCTCACGCTCACCGCCCCCGAGATGACCGTGCTCGTCGGCGGCCTGCGCGCGATCGGGGCGAACTGGGACGGCAGCGACTGGGGCGTCTTCACCGACACCCCCGGGGCCCTGACCAATGACGTGTTCGCGAACCTGCTCGACCTGGGCACGACGTGGAAGCCCCTGGATGCCGGCAAGCACGCCTTCGTCGGCACGCGCGACGGATCGGGAGAGAAGGTCGGCGTCGGCACCCGCGTCGACCTGGTGTTCTCGTCGAACTCCGAGCTGCGCGCGCTCGCCGAGGTCTACGCCTCGGACGACGCGAAGGAGAAGTTCGTGCGCGACTTCGTCGCCGCGTGGCGCAAGGTCACCGAGCTCGACCGGTTCGACCTGGTCTGAGCTGCGGCATCCGGAAGGCCCGTCCCCTCTGCGGGGGCGGGCCTTCCGTCGTCGGCCGTTGGACCTCGTCCCGCTTATGGCCGGTCGGGGCGGCGGCGGGCGACCATTTTCGGGACATGCACCGTCGAAAGGGGGACGAGGGGGGCGACCGGCGACGTCGTCGGGCGGGGCGGATACCGCGAGCTCAGGCGCGCGACAGGCGGCGCAGGCCCTCGTCGATCGATACCGCGGGCGTCCAGCGCAGATCGCGGCGGATCTCGGTCTGGTCGAACCAGTGCGCCGTCGACAGCTGCTCGGCGAGGAATCGCGTCATGGGCGGTTCGTCCTGCCCCGGGCGCACCGCCCACACGCGCTCGATGAGCGACCCCGCGGCCTTCGCCAGTCCCGCGGGCACGCTGAACCGCGGGGGCGTCACGCCCGAGGCGCGGCAGATCCCCGCGAGCAGGTCGCCGACCGGGCGCGGCTCACCGTTCGTCAGGACGTACGCCCGTCCGCTGACGTCGTCGACGCGGTCGAGGGCGGCGACGATCCCGGATGCCGCGTTGTCGACGAACGTGGAGTCGATCAGCGCCGTGCCCCCGTCCAGCAGCGGCAGCGTGCCGCGGCGGGCGCGCGCGACGACCCGCGCGATCAGCTGCGTGTCGCCCGGTCCCCACACCAGGTGCGGGCGGATCGCGACGAGGGCCGTCCGGTCGCCCGCGCGCGACAGCGCGAGCAGTTCGGCCTCGGCCTTCGTGCGGGCGTACTCGCCGCGCGCGGCCGCCGGATCGGCCGGTTCGGCACCGACGCCGGCGAGGGCGTGCCCCGCGTGCGCGACCGACGGCGAGGACACGTGCACGACGCGCGTGACCCCCGAGGCCGCGGCGGCGTCCAGCAGCGTGCGGGTGCCCTCGACATTGACCGCATGGAAGTCGTCCGGATCTCCCGCGAGCGACACCTTCGCGGCGAGGTGCACGACCCCGTCGATTCCCGAGAGGGCGGATGCCACGGCATCCGGATCGGTCACCGAACCACGTCGATCGTCGACGCCGTCGACGCCCGAGGCGCGACGCTGCAACGTGCGCACAGTGTGCCCGGCCTCGAGCAGCGCGCCGACGACGGCCCTGCCGAGGAATCCGGACGCGCCGGTGACGAGGACTCTCACAGCGGCGTGGGTTTCTCGCCCGCGAGGACGCGTTCGGCCCAGGCCGCGACGCGGGTGCGGTCGATCTTGGAGTTGTGGCGGATGTCGGTCGGAAGCGCCGGCACGACCAGCACCGCGGCCAGTCGTTGCGCGGTCGCCGCGCGCACCGCGCCGGTGAGGGCGGGGGATGCCAGCCCCGGCCGGCGATGACGTGTCTCGACGACCGCTACCACGACCTGACGGCCGGACGGTCCGACGCCCACCGCCGCGGCGCGCGAGAGGCCGTCCACCGCTTCGACGTCCTGCTCGACGCCGACCGGGGTCACCGGTCCGTCGGCGGTGGTGATGACGTGGGGGAGTCGACCCTCGACCCAGAGACGTCCGTCCGCGTCGAGGTGGCCGACGTCGCCGGTGCGATGCCACCGCTCGCCGAGGCCCCGACGGGCCTCGCGGTCGGTGAGGTGCAGGCGGAAGTAGCCGCGTTTGAGGTGAGGCGCCGAGATGACGATCTCGCCCGTGACGCCGGCATCGGTGGCGGGTTCGCCGGTGGCACGTCCGAGAGCGTCGAGGGCGGAGATCCGCACCTCACCCGTCCCCAGCGGCCGACCGACGCAGACGCCGCGGTCGCCCCGGGCGGCCTCGATCTCGGGCAGGGTCACATCCGCCACCAGGAGGCACTCGGTCATGCCGTACGGCGTGTGCGCCGCGGCGTTCGGCATGAGCGCCTGCGCACGACGCAGCAGGTCGACGCTCACGGGAGCGCCCGTCGACAGGAACGTCTCGACGCGCGCCAGGGCCGCGCGATCGGCATCCGTCAGCTCCGACGCGGTCGCGACCACGTTGGCGACGGCCGCGGGCGAGAGGAAGACGATCCGCGCGTCCGAGGCGCGCACCGCCGCGGCGACCGCGGCCGCGGTCAGCGTGCGCGGGGCCGAGACGTCCATGTCGGGCGTCGCCGAGCGGGTGCCGAGGGCCGGACCCAGCAGGGCGAACGGGGCGAAGCCGGTGACCAGGCCCGTCTCGGCGGTGACGCCGAAGTGGGCGGCGAGGGTGTCGCGCAGGGCCGTCAGCTGCGCGTGGGTGTACACGACGCCCTTGGCCGGCCCCGTCGAGCCCGAGGTGAACAGCACCGCGGCGTCGGCGTCGGCCGCCGGCGGCTCGGGGAGGTTTCGTCCGCGCCCGGCGCGCGCCAGGTCCGACAGGCTCGCCTCGACGCCCAGAGCCCGGGACGACGCGGCCGGAAGGGCCGTGGCCGAGATCCGGCGACCGGGCCAGCCCAGGGCGCGCGCGGCGGCGAGGCCGGCGACCTCGCCGATCACCACGTCGGGCACCGCACCGCGCACGGCGCGGGACAGACCCCGGATGCCGAGACCCCGGTCGGCCACGACCACCACGGCGCCGATGCGCACGCACGCGTACAGCGCGGCGGTCAACGTCGGGCCCGGCTGCACGAGCAGCGAGACGCGGTCGCCCGCGCGGACGCCGAACGCGTCGAGTCCGGCCGCGATCTCGTCGACGCGCGCGGCCAGCTGACGCCAGCTCACCCGCAGCGGCTCGGTTCCGCGGGTCGTGCTCATGTCGATCACGGCGGTGTCGTCGTCGTCGCGACGGGCGACGAGAGCGTCCCACAGGCGGCCCGTGGACGCCGCGGCCGGCGCGGCCGCGCGGGACGAGCGACGGGTGCGCGGCGTCGGGGCCACGGCATCCGTCACCTTCTCGTCGAGCCAGTCGAGGACGACGTCGGCGTAGGGGCGCTCTTCGGCGATCAGGTGGCCGGCGCCCTCGAAGCGGTGGACGTCGGCGTGCGGCATCCGTTCGGTGAGGTCGTCGAGGTGATCCTCTCCGAAGACGGGATCCTTCGGTCCGCGCAGCAGCAGGGCCGGCACCCTCAGCTCGCGCAGTCCCGCCGACATGCGGTGCAGCGCCGGCGTGCTCTCGTGGTCGGGGGTCGCGGGGATGTCGGCGACGAACCCGCCGATACCGCGACGACGTGCCACGGTCGCGTAGGGGCTGCGGAACGCTGCGCGCACGGCCGGGTCGAGGTCGGCCAGGGCCAGGGTGACGTCGAGGAAGGCGGTCGTGCCCGTCGTCCCGGCGGCCAGCATGCCCCGCGCCGTGGCCACGCGCAGCGCGAACGGCAGTCGAGCGCCCTCGGGATGGTGCACGGCGGTGTTCAGCGCCATGACCGCCGCGAGACGGTCGCGGTTCTCGACGGCCCAGCCGAGCGAGACGGGCCCGCCCCAGTCGTGTCCGAGCGTGACGATCGGACCGCGGATGCCGAGTTCGGCGACGAGCGCGTCGAGGTCGGCGATCCGCTGCGCCAGCGTCCGACGCAGCGGAGTGCGCTCCGAGAAGCCCATCTCGAGCTGATCGACGGCGACGACGCGCCACGCGGGACGCCCCGCGTCGGCGCGGGCCAGCGAGGCGGTGACGAGGGCGCGCCACAGATAAGACCACGTCGGATTGCCGTGCACCGCGACGATGGTGCCCACCGGCTCGACGCCGCGGCGATCCAGGGCGTCCCCGGTGTCGAGGACGTGCCAGGTGCGCATCGCCCCGGCGTCGGCGAAGACGCCCTCGACGGCGACCAGCCGTGAGAGCGAGGGGTCGAGGCCGGGCAGTCCCGCGGGAGGGAGGGTCGCCTGCAGACCGGTGACACGGTGACGGCTCACCAGGCCAGCTCCAGCATGCCGGTGTTCAGCCCGGAGCCCACTCCCATCAGCAGGACGCGATCGCCCCGACGCAGCGTCTTCTGCTCGGCGGCCAGGGTGATCGGAATGGATGCCGGGCCCACATTGCCCAGGTGGGGATACGTGACCGGGACGCGCTCGCGGTCGAGCTTGGCCGCACGAACGATCGCCGAGGTGTGCACCGACGAGACCTGGTGGGTGACGTAGCGGTCCATTCCGGTCCACGAGAACTCGTCCTTGGCCTCTTTCCAGGCCGACACGACGAGGTCGAGACCGCCCTTGAGCAGGGCCTTCGCGTCGGTGAACATGCCGTCGACACTGCCCACGCACAGGTCGTAGAACTGCGTCGCCGCGCGCGTCACGCCGCCCACGATGCGGTGCCCCTCGGGGTGGTCGCTCGCGCGGCCCAGCACGGCCGCGGCGGCACCGGAGCCGAGCGTCAGCGAGGCGAACTCCTGCATGAACGCGTCACGGTCGAGGTCCTCGCGCACGAGCCGGTTGATCGTGTTGACCTGGATCTCGTCGGCATCCTCACCGTTGACGATGAGGGCGTACTTGACCTGGCCCGACTGGATCATTCCCGCGGCGAGGCTCATCCCGTTGATGAACCCGAGGCAGGCGTTGGCGACGTCGAAGTTGATCGCCGAGCTGGGCAGACCCAGGCCGTGGTGCAGGCGCACCGCCACCGACGGCTCGAGGTGCTTGCGCGTGACCGACGTGTTGATGATGAGCCCGACCTCGCTCGGGTCGACGCCGGCCTCGGCGAGGGCCTGCTTGCCGGCGGCGATCGTCGCCTCGTCCGAGGACTCGCCCTCGGCCCAGTTGCGGCGCTCGTTCACACCCGCCACGCGGCGCAGCAACCCCGGCTTGAGCTTGAGGCGTTTGAGCGCGGGAGCCAGACGCTCCTCGATGTCGTCCGACGTCGTGACGCGGCTGGGCAGGACGCTCGCCACCGACACGAGGGCCACATCGTCGAAGTGCGTGGTGGCGTTACCTGGCAAGAGAGCTCCGCATCCTGTGCGTAGACGGCGAGGCCGCGCGCGGAGGGGACGCGCTGACGGCTGGAAGGGTACCCCTCAGGATATGCCGCGACGTATGTCGCGGGCTGCATGGGGGCTGGACGTGCTACAGCCGGCCCGCCGCCTTGAGCGCCAGATAGCGGTCGGCGACCAGTGGCGGGAGGTCATCGGCGGAGGCGGACACCGCGTCACCGCCGGCCCGCACGACCGCATCGCGCACGCGCTCGGCATCGTGGCGCGCGCGCTCGATCGCGGCCGCGGCGTACACGTCGGCCGCGTCGCGGTGCGCGGGGACGGCGCCGGGACCGTCGGTGGCCGTGGCCACGAGCAGCCGCGAGCGCTGGGCGACGGCGGGGAGGGCGGCGAGGAAACCGCGCGCCGCCTCGGGATCGTCGGCGGCCGTGAGCAGCACGACGAGGGCCGGGCGCACCGACAGACCGCGCACCTGGGCGAGGGCCGCGTCCCAGTCGGTGTCGATGAGCTGCGGATCGACGGGGGCCATGGCATCCACCAGAGCGGGAAGGAGTTGCGATCCGTCCACCCGGGTGACACGGGCGCGCGTGACGCGGTCGAACATGAGCAGGTGCACATGGTCGCCCGCGCGAGCGGCCAGGACCGACAACAGCAGGGCCGCCTCCATCGCCGCGTCCAACCGGACGCCGTCTCCGACGCGCGCGGCGGCGGTGCGGCCGGTGTCGATGACGATCACGACGTGGCGGTCGCGCTCGGGGCGCCACGTGCGCAGCATCGTCGTGCCCGCGCGTGCGGTCGCCCGCCAGTCGATCGAACGGACGTCGTCTCCGCGCACGTACTCGCGCAGGCTGTCGAACTCGGTGCCCTGGCCGCGCACCTGCAAGGACGTGTTGCCGTCGAGCTCGCGCAGCCGCGCGAGGCGCGACGGAAGATGGCGGCGCGAGGTGAACGGGGGCAGCACCCGCAGGCGGGCCGGCGCGTCGACGCGGGCCTGTCGTCCGGCCAGTCCGAGGGGACCGGCGGCGCGGATCACGACGAACGCGCTGCGCAGCTCGCCGCGACGCCGGGGCCGCAGGGGCAGCGGTGCGCCCCGCCGCTCGCCGGGGGGCACGACGACGCTCTGGCGCGCGGACGGCGCTCCCGCGGTGGGCTGCCAGGCGTCGCGGACCCTCGCGCGCAGCAGGCGCCGACCGAGATTGCGCACGCGGACCTCTCCCGCGACCGGTTCGTCGCGCAGCGCGCGATCGGGGTGCGTGCGGGTGATCTCGACCCGGCGCGGATCGGCGGCGAGGACGACGTCGAGGCCCGTCAGCACGGCGCACAGCAGCACCCACCCGCCCCAGACGCCCCACGCGGGCGCGCCGCCGCTCGTGAACAGCACGAGAGGCGCGACGCCCAGGGCGACGAGCAGGACGAGACGGCCGGTGACGAACATCAGATCGGCACGCGGGTCTGCTGCAGCACCGAGGTGAGGATGGCATCCACCGAGACCCCCTCGATCTCGGCCTCGGGGCGCAGGCGGATGCGGTGGCGCCACACGGGCACCAGCATCGTCTGCACGTGATCGGGGGTGATGGCGGGGTATCCGCTGAGCCACGCCCACGCCTTGGCCGCGGCGAGCAGACCGGTCGTCGCGCGCGGGCTGACCCCCAGCAGCACCGACGGACTCTGCCGGGTCGCCCGGGCGAGGTCGACGACGTAGCCGAGCAGGTCGTCGTCGACGGCGACCGAGGCCGCGGCGTGCTGCGCGGCGAGGATCTCGGATGCCGTGACCTGCGGCTCGACTCCCGCCTCGCCGAGGCGGCGGGGGTCGAAGCCGTTCGCGTGCCGACGCAGCACGTCGACCTCGGCGTCGCGACCGGGCAGGTCGACGACGAGCTTGAGCAGGAAGCGGTCCAGCTGCGCCTCGGGAAGGGTGTACGTGCCCTCGTGCTCGATGGGGTTCTGCGTCGCCGCGACGAGGAAGGGGTCGGGCAGGGGTCGGCTCTCGCCGTCGGACGAGACCTGGCGCTCCTCCATGGCTTCGAGCAGGGCCGCCTGGGTCTTGGGCGGCGTGCGGTTGATCTCGTCGGCCAGCAGGACGTGGGTGAAGACCGGACCCGCACGGAACTCGAAGCCGCCGGCACGGGCAGCGTAGACGAGGGATCCGGTGACGTCGCCGGGCATGAGGTCGGGGGTGAACTGCACGCGCCGCGTGTCGAGGCCCAGGGCGCGGCTGAACGATCGCACCAGCAGGGTCTTGGCGACGCCGGGGACGCCCTCGAGCAGGACGTGTCCGCGCGAGAGCAGCGCGATCAACAGTCCCGTGACGGTGCCGTCCTGACCCACCACCGCCTTGCCCACCTCGAGGCGCACGCGGTGCATCGCGTCGCGGAGGGCTGCGTGGTCGTGCGCGTCCGCGGCGCTCCGGCGCTGATCGGTCGCGGGGGCGGGCCAGGCCGGGGTGTCGGGGGTGTCGGTCATCGGAGGGTCCCTTCGGTTCGGACGGCGGCGCGCACGCTCGCCTCGAGATCGCGGAGTCGGTCGGCGGCCGCGACGAGGTCGCGGTCGGTGGACGGCCTGTCGTCGACGAGGATGGCGCGTACGCGTGCGCGGTCGGCACCGAGGCGCTCCGCGACGGCGTCGGCGGTGTCGCCGGGGGAGGTGCGCGGAGCGAGGCCCAGCAGGCGCCCGATGCGCGCCCGCGTGGCCCGCCGCAGCTCGTCGAGGGCGTGCGCCGCGTCGCCGGAGGCGGTGTACAGGCGCGCTCGCCCCTCGGTGGTCTCGTTCGCACGCACCGTGACGGGGAGGCGCTCGGTCACGAGCGGGCCGAAACGCCGCCCGCGCCACACGGCCGCGACGACGGCCGAGAGCAGCAGCAGGGCGATCGCGGGCGTCACCCACGGCGGGGTCAGGTCGGCCAGCGTCGGCGGGGTGGTGCCGGGGTCGGCGTCGGCGGGCGAGGGGACGTACCAGACGAGTCGTTCGCTCTGCCCCAGCACGCCGAGCGCGAGGGCGGCGTTGCCGTCGAGGGGGAGCGTGGCGTTGGTCAGGGTCGCGAGGCCGTCGACCGCGGTGACGGAACGGTCGCCTTCGGCGGCGGTGAGCAGTCCGTAGCCCCCGTCGGAACCGAAGCACGCCCGGACGCCGTCGCCGGGCAGGAACAGCGAACCGACGCGCGCGGTTCGCGCATTCGCGGCGACCGATACGTCGCACGCGGCGTCGACCGCGGTGTCGGGAGCGTAGCCCCCCAGGGACGAACCGTTCAGCAGCACGTCGAGAGACCGCGTGCGCGGGTCGATCAGCACGACGTGGCGCGCGCGATCGGCGACCTCGCGCAGGGCGTCATCGGACAGCATCGGCGCGTCGGGAAGGACCAGCGTCGCGTCGCCTCGGCCGAGGGCGCGTTCCGCGGCGGCGCGATCGCGGGCGATGCTCACCGTGACGCCCCGTTGCTCGAGCACGCGGACGACCGCCCGCGTGCCGTCGGGCCCGGCGGATTCCGGATCCAGGATGCCGCGCTGCGCGTAGCCGCCGTAGACGAAGAGGCCCCCGATCAGCGAGACCAGCATCAGCCCCGCGACCAGGGCGATCCACCCCAGCGCGCCGCGGGCGCGGGCGCGCGGAGCGACGGTGGCCACCGCGCTCACGCGGGGACCGCCGGTCGCGCGCGCACCGCGGCGTCGTCGAGCTCGGCCACGACGCGGTAGCTCTCGGCCGTGCCGGGCCGACGCAGGTACCGCACGTCGTCGAAGGTCTGGGCGGCCGTGTCGAGGGCGTCGGCGAGGGGCGGCAGCGCCGCGCTCGCCGCTCGCGCGAAGGCGCGGACGGTCGCGCCCGGGGGCGGGTCGACGATGCCGCGCTCGGCGAGCCCGCGCGCGAAGGCGCGAAAGCGCAGGACGATCGCGCCGTCCCAGTCCCCGCGCGCCGCGGCCGCCGCGGCATCCGCTCGAAGCTCGTCGGCGGAGCGGGCGTCGTCGTCGTCGAAGAGGGCGTGTGCGGCGGGAGCGGCGCGGGGGGTGAGGCGGGGGCGCCCCCAGATGAGCAACGCCACCACGACGACCGCGACCACGATCACCCCGAGCACGACGAAGGCCCAGGGGCCCCACCCGCCCGTGTCGGGCACGCTGAAGAGGTCGCGGACGAACCGCGCGACCGCCTGGGCGATACGGTCGACGACGGTGGGCTCGGCGGCCTGGTAGACGGGATCGGAGAGCTCCTGCTCGGCCCACTCGCGCGCCTGGTCGGGATCGGGCAGCAGCGGCAGGTCGGCGGCGCTCAGGGCGGGGATGGTCACGCGTCGCCGTTCGAGCCCGGGGCCGTCCAGGACGTGGGAGCGGCAGGGGACGAGGCGGGCGGGGCCGGGGGCGCGGGAGGCGCCGCGGGTGCCGGGGCGGGGGCGGCGTACGGCGGGGTCGCGGGGGCCTGCGCGGGGGCCGCGTACGGCGGGGTCGCGGGGCCGGCCTGCGCGGGGTACCCGGGCTGTACGCCGTACCCGGGCTGTGCAGGGTACCGGGCCTGTGCAGGGTACCCGGGCTGACCGCCGTACCCGGGCTGCGCCGCGTACCCCGCGAACGCGGGCACCGGCCCGGCGGGCACCGGAGCCGGACGGGCCATCACGCGTCCCACCCCGACCAGGTAGGGATCCGTCAAATCTGCGGCCCCGGCGTCACGCGCCTCGACGTAGTTCCGCAGGTCGTGATCCAGGGCCTCGACGCGCATGCGGGCGTCCACATAGACGAGCACGGCCGAGGTTGACTGGACCACGAGGGCGATGCACTGCACGAGCAGGATGCCGAACTGTCCGATGATCTGCACCACGATCAGGCTGACGATCGCGGTCACCGAATCGTCTCCCGTGGGTGCGAGGATCCCCGGGACGATTCCGGAGACCAGGCCCAGGGGGATCGAGATGACCTGCGCGACGATCCCGAAGGTCATCGAGATGACCACGACCACCCCGAGCGTCGACCAGAAGCGTCCGCGGGTCAGCGACCACGACCGGCCGATGGCGCGGAAGACGGGCGCGCGCTCGAGGATGATGACCGACGGGACGAGGAAGAGTTTGGGCGTCAGCCACAGGTACAGCGGGATCAGCGCGATGAGGGCGAGGATGCCGACGAGGATGCCGACCCACACCACGGCGATCGCGAGCAGCGCGACGATGCCCGCGAGCAGACCCACCGCGAGCACGGTCGCCGTCAGCACGAGGGCGCTATACCCGATCAGCTTCCAGAAGACCGGCTTCACGCGCGCCCACGTCGCGCGGAGCGTGGGCTTCTCGGCCACGACCGCGTGGGCGACCTCGGCAACCACGACCCCTTGCACGACGACGCTCAGCGCGCCGCTGGCCAGTCCGAGCACGAGCGTCGTGGCCGCGGTGATCACGATGGATCCGGTCAGGATCGCGTCGAAGTCGTCGCTGCCGGCGGGCACGGTGTCCAGGCGCGAGAAGCTCGCGATCGCGACGCCCGCGATCGCGGCGGTGAGCACGATCGACGCGATGGCCTGCACGACCAGCGCGAAACCGAGCAGCACCTTGGGGTTGTGGCGCAGCGCCACGAACGAGCGGCCGAGGATCGTGCCGAACCCGTACGGGTGCAGGGGGACGATGCCCGGGCGGGATGCCGGGGTCCAGGCCGGATACGCGTTCACGGTGGCGCCTCCTCGTACACGTGGCGGTGCCCTCATCGTGTCACACACCCCCGACACGCTCGCCCCGCTCGCAGACACGTCGACTACTCTCTTCAAGACGTGCCCCCACCCGGGGCGTGGCCCGTTTTCCCGAGCGGGTTCGAGACGGAAGACGCACACCCGAATGACTTCACGGATCCTGGTCGTCGACGATGACACCGCTCTGGCCGAGATGATCGGCATCGTGCTGCGCACCGAGGGATTCGACACGGCGTTCTGCGCCGACGGGGCCCAGGCGGTCGAGGCGTGGCGCACCGAGCGTCCCGACCTCATCCTGCTGGACCTTATGCTCCCCGGCGTGGACGGAATCGAGATCTGCACGCGCGTGCGGGCGGAGTCCGGCATCCCGATCATCATGCTCACCGCACGCACCGACACGGCCGACGTCGTCAAGGGACTGGAGTCCGGGGCCGACGACTACATCGTCAAGCCCTTCAACCCGAAGGAGCTCGTCGCGCGCATCCGCACGCGCCTGCGGCCCGCGCAGGCCCCGGCCGACGAGACGCTGCGCATCGGCGACCTCGTCGTCGACGTCGCCGCGCACGAGGTGCGCCGCGGGGACGCGCCGATCGCCCTGACGCCGCTGGAGTTCGAACTGCTGGTGGCTCTCGCCGAGAAGCCGCAGCAGGTGTTCTCGCGCGAGATGCTCCTCGAACAGGTGTGGGGCTACCACTACAAGGCCGACACCCGACTGGTGAACGTGCACGTGCAGCGCCTGCGCGCGAAGATCGAGGCCGACCCCGACAACCCGCGGATCGTGACCACCGTGCGCGGCGTGGGCTATCGCGCCGGCGCGGTGGCCTGAGCACCCCATGACGGGCTCGGTGCGGACCCTGCCTCCGCCCCGGCGCGGTCTGCGGGACTGGCGGGCGATGCGGGACCGCCTCGCGACGCTCTGGCGTCGGTCGCTGCGCTTCCGCACGATCGTCATCACCGTCACGCTGACGGCCGTGACGATCCTGGTGACCTGCGTGGCGATGGCCCTCGTCATCCAGAACGAGCTCTTCACCGCGCGTAAGGACCAAGTGCTGCTCGAAGCGCAACGCGCCACGGCGGCGGCGCAGGCGACCCTCGACGCGGCGGTGGACTCCACCGACCCCGCGGCGGCGCAGACGCTCATGAACGGCATCGCCACGCGCCTGTCGCAACAGTCCTCGAGCGATCTCATCGCGCTGTACCGCATCGGTCCGCCCTCGCCGCTGGCCCCGCAGCCCTTCATCTCGCCCGCGTTCCAATCGCGACTGGTGACCGAGGCGTTGCGCACGCAGGTGCAGTCGAGCCCCGATCTGCAGTGGTGGCAGTCCGTCGCCCTCCCCGCCGACAACGGGCGCGACGTGCCCGGCATCCTGGTGGGGCACCAGCTGCGTTTCCCCGCCGAGGACGGCGTCGACTACTACGAGCTGTACATGGGGTACGACCTCACGAGCGCGTCGCAGACCCTCGCCTTCGTGCAGGTGCTGCTGTGGGTGGTCGGTCTCGTCCTGGTCGTGCTGATCGGCGCGATCGCCTGGTTCGTGCTGCGCTCGGTGACGACGCCGATCGCGGATGCCGCCGAAACCAGCGCGAAGCTCGCGGCGGGCGACCTGGGCGTGCGCCTGCCGGTGCGCGGCGAGGACGAGCTGGCGACGCTCAACCGCTCTTTCAACGCCATGGCCGACAGCATCGAGTCGCAGATCAAGGAGCTCGCCGACCTCTCGCTCGTGCAGCAGCGCTTCGTCTCGGACGTCTCGCACGAGCTGCGTACGCCGCTGACGACGATCCGTCTCGCGGCCGACATGATCAACGACCAGCGCGAGGAGTTCGACCCCGTGACGGGACGCGCGGCCGAGCTGCTGCACGCCCAGGTGCAGCGCTTCGAGCTGCTGCTGACCGACCTGCTCGAGATCAGCCGCTACGACGCCGGGTCCGTCCAGCTCGAGCTCGAGGCGACGAGCCTCGCCCACCTGGCCGAGGACGTCATCCTGTCGATGGAGCAGCTGGCCGAGGGGCACGGCTCCGACGTCCGCCTGGTCGCTCCGGGCGGCTACACCCCGGTGGAGATGGACGCCCGGCGCGTGCGCCGCATCGTCCGCAACCTCCTCGGCAACGCGATCGAGCACGGCGAGGGACGCCCCATCGTGGTCTCGGTGGACAGCGACCGGGATGCCATCGCCCTCGGCGTCCGCGACTTCGGCATGGGCATGCGGCCCGAGGACGTCGACCGCGTGTTCGACCGCTTCTGGCGGGCCGACCCGTCGCGCGTCCGCACGATCGGCGGCACGGGTCTGGGCCTGTCGATCGCCCTCGGCGATGCGCGACTGCACGGCGGCACGTTGGCCGTGTGGTCCGAACCGGGCCGGGGGTCGAACTTCGTCATGACGCTCCCGCGCGATGGTCGGCCGGTGAGCAGTTCGCCGCTTCCACTCGTGCCCGACGACGAGCAGGGCGGCGCCCTCGAAGCGTTCGGCCTGACCCAACCCATCGCCACCCGCCCCGGCATCCGGAGGACGACATGAGACGCGCCCTCGCCCTCGTCGGTCTCGCCCTCGTGCTCGCGCTCGCCGCGTGCACGGGCCTTCCGACCTCGGGCTACGTCAATCCGGGCCGGGGGCCGCAGACCGACGACACACAGGCCTTCGCTTTCGTGCCCGACGGTCCGCAGGACGGTGCGGCCCCGGCCGACATCGTCGAAGGGTTCCTGCGCGCCGGGTCCGGTCCCGCCGACGACTGGGCCACGGCGAAGATGTTCCTCGCGTCGGGCGTGTCGTGGGATCCCCGTGCCCGCGTCACGATCGACCGCCTCTCGGACCGACGCGCCGCGGCGAGCGCGGACGGGACGGCGGTCACGGTGGCGCTGACCACGGTCGCCGGGGTGGATGCCACCGGAGCGTACGCGCCGACGGCAGCAGGGGTGAGCGAGACGCTGAATTTCACCCTCGCGCAGGTCGATGGCCAGTGGCGCATCACCTCCGCACCCGACGGCGTGGTGCTCTACGAGGAGGTGTTCCCGACCGTCTACCAGTCGGCATCCGTCGCGTACTTCGATCCGACGTGGAGCTTCATCGTCCCGGACGTCCGGTGGTTCCCGCGCCCGCTGGTGGCGAGTCGCGTCGCGACCGCCCTCGTCGACGGTCAGCCGAGCCCCTGGCTCGCGGGTGCGGTCAAGTCGGCGTTCCCCGACGAGCTGTCGCTCGTGGGTCGCTCGGTGACGCTGTCGTCCGGCGGGGTCGCGCAGGTGCAGTTGCCGCAGGCGGCGCTGAGTCTGGACCGGACGACCCTGGACCGCATGCAGACCCAGCTCGTGCGCAGTCTCTCGACCGCCGGTATCAGCGACGTGCAGATGACTGTCGACGGCACGCCCGTGACCGCGTCCGAGGTGCCCGTCCGCGTGACCCGGGTCGACCCGGCGCCCGCGGTGCTCACCGCGCTCGGGGTGTTCGGCTCGCTCTCGGGCGACGCCGTCGAGCCGATCAACGGCCTGTCGGATGCCGTGGAGTCCTTGCTGCCGGCGTCGGTGGAGCTCGAGGCCGACCGGAGCCTGGCGGCGGTGCGATCGCAGGACGGTGACGTCGCGAGTGCGCTCAGCGACGGGCGTACGTTCCTGCTGGACGAGCGCCCCGGTCTGATCGCGCCCTCGATCGACGGCGAGGGAGCCATCTGGAGCGTGCCCTCGGCCTCTCCCACGCAGGTGCGCGTCATCACGGCCGAGGGGGTCCCGCGCGACGTCGGCAACGCCTGGCCGGACGCGTCCGAGATCACGGCCATGCAGATCTCGCGCGACGGCACGCGCGTGGCCGCGATCGTCACCGTCTCGGGGACGCGCGAGGTGTGGTTGGCCGGGATCGAGCGCGAGAACGGCACGGTTGAGCTCGGCGCGCCCCACGTGCTGTCGTTCTCGCAGCAGGGCGCGTTCGACTTGGCGTGGCTCGACGACACGACCGTGGGTGTCCTGGCCACCGTCGACGGGGCGAGCCGGTTGCGCGAGCTCAACGTGGGCGGGCGCGGCACCGAGGCGGCGGCCCCCGACGGGGCGCGCACCTTGGCCGCCGGCAGCACCAGCGTGCGGGTGCTCGACGACCAGGGTCGCTTGTACAGCCGGCGCGGCAGCTCGTGGACGCTCGTGGCTTCGGGGATCCGCGTGCTCGCCGCGCAGCAGGGGACGACGTCCTGACCCTCCTCCCCGGCGATACGGCGGCGCCCGTTCTCCCCGAGGGCGCGTCCCGCCGCACCGCGACGGCGGCGGAGTCGGGCACCGTGATCGTATGGACCGCATCTTCCGCTCCCTCTCCGAGGCGCTGACGTTCTGGCTGCCCCTGTCGTGCGCGGGGTGCGGGGCGGCGGACGTGTCCCTGTGCGAGGGATGCCGCCTCGCCCTCGCCCCGCGCGTGCACCGCCGCACCATCGGTCCGGGTGTGATCGTGACGGCCGCCCTCGCGTTCGACGGCGTCGCGGCACGGACCGTGCGCGCCCTCAAAGAGGAGGGGCGGACGTCTCTCGCTCGCGCCCTGGGACCCGCCCTGCGGGCCGCGGTCTGCGCGGCCACGGACGCGCACGGCGGTCTTCCCTCGGTGCGCGTCACCGCGGTGCCCTCGTCGCGATCGGCGTTCCGGCGCCGCGGGTACCGGCCGGTCGATCTGCTCCTGCGGGCGGGCGGCGTGCGGGCCGAGCGGCTGCTGCGCGTGGCGCGGACACCGCGTGATCAGCGTGGACTCGGCCGGGTGGAGCGCCGCGCGAACGTCGCGGGCGCGCTCGCGGCCCGGCCGCTGTCCGGCGGTGTCGTGGTGGTGGTCGACGACGTCGTCACCACCGGGGCCACCCTGGTCGAGGCCGACCGCGCGCTCCGCGCGGCGGGTGCGGACGAGGTCGTCGTCGTCGCGCTGGCGCACACGCCGCGGCGCGACGGATCCGCAGGGGAACCGCAGGGGAATCCGAGGTGATTTCCACGTGACAGGACGGTGACCGGCCACTAGCGTAAGGATGACTGAAGGCGACGGACGTTCCGCCCTTAGACCGGGCGGAACCCGGAACAAGGAGGTCACGGATGGACACCAACATCGTCGGCGTGGGAGTCGGTATCACCGATCGTTTCCGCTCGGTGGTCGAAGAGAAGGTCAGTCGCATCGAGCACCTGGCACCGCGAGCGCAGGGGCTCGAGGTGAAGGTGACGCACCGCTCCTATCGCAACGGCCGGATGGAGGACGACACGGTCGAGCTCACGCTCGACGGCAAGGGCCCCGTCGTCCGCGCCGAGGCCACGGACGTCGACAAGTTCGCCGCTCTCGACCTCGCGGTCGACAAGATCTCCGAGCAGGTGCGCCGTGCCAAGGACAAGCGCGTCGACGCCCGCAACCACCCCCGCGGCGCGAAGTTCGAGAAGGGCACGGGGGAGCTGTCCGGCATCGATGTCGAGCCCGCCTCCGTCGACGTGCTCCGCGCCGTCGCCACGGGCTCGGTGCCGGTGCAGGCCGATGTCGCCGAAGAAGAGGACTACTGCCCCGTCGTCATCCGCCAGAAGGAGTTCGAGGCGGAATGGATGACGGTCGAAGAGGCCGTCGACCGCATGGAACTCGTCGGCCACGACTTCTTCCTGTTCATCGACGCCCGTACCGACCACCCGAGCGTCGTCTACCGCCGTAAGGGGTGGGACTACGGCGTGATCGAGCTGACGACGCAGGCGTCGCCGATGGTGTCGGTGGCGTCCTGACGCACGCATGAAGCGACGCCCCCGGTCGATGGGCCGGGGGCGTCGTCGTGACGGGGGAGCGGCTCAGCCGTCGAAGATGTCGCCGAGCAGCGAGC
>NZ_CAJYPF010000172.1 GCF_913776565.1 uncultured Microbacterium sp.
GCTCGTTCTCGACGCGCGCTTTGATGCGGCGGATCTCGCGCAGGCCGTTCTGGTCGGCCGAGACGGGATAGCGCACCTCGTCGGCGAGCTCCATGAACGCGCGGATGAGCTTGATGCTCCCCGCCACGCCCCGGGCGCGCAGCAGAGCCTGGGCCTCCCACGACAGCGACCAGCGCCGGTAGTACTCGGCGTAGGCGTCGAGCGAGCGAGCGAGGGGCCCGCTGCGCCCCTCGGGGCGCAGCTCGGCGTCGAGGTCGAGCGGTAGACGGTGGTCCTCGGACTGCTCGCGCAGACCCGCGACGAGCTTGAGCGCGAGGTGGCTCGCGCGCTGCGGGTCGACGCCGTTCGCGCGATAGACGTACATGACGTCGGCATCCGACCCGAAGCCGATCTCGCGACCGCCGAAGCGGCCCATCGCGATGACCGCGAAGTCGAGGTCGTCGTCCTCGGGCGGGACGACCACGCGGCGGACGGCCCGCAGCGTCGCCTGGATCGTCACCTCGGTGATGGTCGTCAGCGCATCCGAGAGCTCCTCGAGCGACACGATGCCGAGCACCGCGGCCATGGCCACGCGCAGCATCTCGCGGCGGCGGAGCGCCCGGACGGAGCGCATCGCGTCGTCGATGTCGTTCCAGCGGGTCTGGATCGCGCGCGCCTCGTCCTCGAGCGCCTTGCCGGAACGCGGACGCAGCAGAGCGTCGTCGTCGAGCCACGCGACGGACTCGGGGATCCACTCCATCAGCTCGCCGATGTAGCGCGATCCGGACAGCACGCGGGTCAGGCTCTCGGCCGCTCCCGCGGAGTCGCGCAGCATCCGCAGGAACCACGGGGTGTTGCCCAGTCGTTCGCTGATGCGACGGAACACGAGGAGGCCGTAGTCGGGATCGACGCCGTCCGCGAACCACCGGATCATCACGGGCATGAGGTGCCGCTGGATGGACGCCTTGCGACTCAGGCCGCTCGTCAGCGCGGCGATGTGGCGCAGAGCCCCCGCCGGGTCGCGGAATCCGATCGCCGCGAGACGGTCCCGCGCCTGCGCGGTCGACAGCGTGCGCTCACCCTCGGGCAGCGCGGCGACGGCCGAGAGCAGCGGGCGGTAGAACAGGCGCACGTGGATGTCGCGGACCTCGCGTTTGATCCCCTCCCACACCGCCTGGACCCCGGATGCCGATTCCGCCAGTCGCGACGCGCGCGCGAGCACCCGCAGGTCATCGTCCTTCTCGGGCAGCAGCGCTGTGCGGCGGAGCCCGCGCAGCTGCAGGCGGTGCTCGAGCAGACGCAGGCGGCGGTAGTCGCGCCCGAAGGCCTCCGCCTCGGACCTGCCGATGTAGCCCTCGGCGACGAGGGCGTCGAGCGCTTCGAGGGTGCCCCGCTGCCGGATGCGCTCGTCGCTCAGCCCGTGCACGAGTTGCAGCAGCTGCACGGTGAACTCGACGTCGCGGATGCCGCCGGGCCCGAGCTTGAGCTGGCGATTCACCTCGGACGCCGGGATGTGATCGGTGACGCGCTCGCGCATGCGCTGCACGCCCTCGACGAAGTTCTCGCGCGCCGCGCTGTGCCAGACGAGTGGCTGTACGGCTGCGACGTACTCGGCGCCGAGGGTCGCGTCGCCCGCGATCGCCCGCGCCTTGAGCAGAGCCTGGAACTCCCAGCTCTTCGCCCACCGGTCGTAGTACTGGCGGTGCGAGGCGAGGCTGCGTACCAGCGCCCCCTGCTTGCCCTCGGGACGCAGGTTGGGATCGACCTCCCAGAGGGGCGGCTCGATCTCGGCCCCCGAGATCCCGCGCATCGTCTGCACGGCGAGACGGGTGCCGATGTCGATCGCCCGGGCTTCCGAGACGACCTCTTCGTCGGCCGACCCGCCGACGAAGATCACATCGACGTCGCTGACGTAGTTGAGCTCGCGGGCGCCGGTCTTGCCCATCGCGATGATGGCGAATCGCGTCGCCGCCACCTGCTCGCGCGGGAACGTTCCCGGTCCCGGGGATGCCACGCGCGAGCGCGCGACGCTCAGCGAGGCCTCGAGAGCGGCTCCGGCGAGGTCCGCGAGCGAGGCCGACACGACGTCGATCGCCGCCGCCGGGTCGTCCTGGCCGAGGTCGTACGCGGCGATGCGGGCCAGCAGTCGCCGGTACCGCACCCGCAGCGCGACCCAGGCGGCGTCCGAGGAGTCCGTCGCGAACCCCTCGTCGTCGCCGACGGAGTCGAGCAGTTCGGCGCGCATCGTCGGCTCGTCGGGCAGGGTCAGCCCCGCGCCCGAGAGGTGGACGAGCTCGTCCGGGTGACGCAGGTAGAACTCGGCGAAGCCGTCGGACGCCCCGACGACGTCCCACAGCGCGCGCCAGGCCCCGGCGTCGGCCGCGGCCGCACGGACGGCGGACGGATCCCGGCGGGCGATCTGCAGGACGGCGAAGAGCGCGCGATCGGGATCCGCCACACGCTGCGCGAGCTGCATGGCATCCGCTCGACCGACGCCGACCGACTCCTCGAGCTCACCGAGCAGGGTGTCTGCTTCGGTGAGGCGCGAGAAGCCGGTGCGGGCGAGGGCGGTGAGCGCGGTGGAGCGATCGCCCGAGGTCATCGGTCGGCCGTCAGAGTGCTTCGAGGTTGCTCGCGAGCTCGAACGGCGTCACCTGGGCACGGTACTGCTGCCACTCGCGACGCTTGTTGAGCAGCACGTACTTGAAGACCGTTTCGCCCAGGGTCTCGGCGACGAGCTCGGACTCCTCGAGGTACTCGAGGGCGTGGTCGAGGCTGGCGGGCAACGGCGCGTACCCGAGGGCGCGACGCTCGGAGTCGCTCAGCGACCACACGTTGTCCTCGGCCTCGGCGGGCAGTTCGTACTCCTCTTCGATGCCCTTGAGGCCGGCGGCGAGCATGAGCGCGTACGACAGGTACGGGTTGGCCGCGGAGTCGAGGGCGCGGTACTCGACCCGCGTCGACTGGCCCTTGTTCGGCTTGTACAGCGGCACGCGCACGAGCGCGGAGCGGTTGTTGTGGCCCCAGCAGATGAAGCTCGGAGCCTCGTCGCCGCCCCAGAGGCGCTTGTACGAGTTGACGAACTGATTGGTGACGGCCGAGATCTCGTTGGCGTGACGCAGGAGCCCCGCGATGAAGTGACGGCCCACCTTGGACAGCTGGTACTGCGCGCCCTCTTCGTAGAACGCGTTCATGTCGCCCTCGAACAGCGAGAGGTGCGTGTGCATGCCGCTGCCGGGCTGTCCGCTGATGGGCTTGGGCATGAAGGTGGCGTACACGCCCTGCTCGATCGCGACCTCTTTCACGACGGTGCGGAAGGTCATGATGTTGTCGGCCGTGGTCAGCGCGTCGGCGTACCGCAGGTCGATCTCGTTCTGGCCGGGCCCGCCCTCGTGGTGGCTGAACTCGACCGAGATGCCGAGGTCTTCGAGCATGCGCACGGAGCGGCGACGGAAGTCGTGCGCCGTGCCGCCGGGGACGTTGTCGAAGTAGCCCGCCGAGTCGACCGGCTGCGGACGGCCGTCGGCGCCCAGCTGCGACGACTTGAGCAGGTAGAACTCGATCTCGGGGTGCGTGTAGAACGTGAAACCGGCGTCGGCGGCCTTGGCCAGCGTGCGCTTGAGCACGTGGCGGGGGTCCGCGACGGCGGGCTGTCCGTCGGGCGTGGTGATGTCGCAGAACATGCGCGCGGTCGGGTCGATCTCACCGCGCCACGGCAGGATCTGGAACGTCGTGGGGTCGGGGTGCGCGAGCAGGTCGGACTCGTACGAGCGCGTGAGACCCTCGATCGCCGACCCGTCGAAGCCGAGCCCCTCGGTGAACGCCCCCTCGACCTCGGCCGGGGCGATCGCCACCGACTTCAGCGTGCCGACCACGTCGGTGAACCACAGGCGCACGAACTTGACGCCGCGCTCCTCGATCGTGCGCAGGACGAAATCGCGCTGCTTGTCCATCGTCATCCCTCGTTTCGGGGGGTCAGCGAGCCGAGCTCGAGCCCCAGTCGTCCTGTGCCTCTTCGTCGGCCCACTGCTTCGCGCGCTTCTTCATCAGCTCGGGAGCGGCGGCCGCCTCTTCGGCGGTGTCGAACGGGCCGGCGCGATCGATCGCGGGCGACTCGAAGCCCTGCTCGACCTTGCCGGTCTCGAGGTTGTACCAGTACTTCTTGTCGTCGCTCACGATGGCTCCTCACCTGGGTCGTGCGTCCCGGCGCAGAACGCCGGTGCTCCCCCGATCCTACTGATGCCGACCGTGCGGCTGGATAGGCTGAGGGGTATGGCAACGAATGCGTCTCGTGCGGTCGGAGTGGACATCGGTGGAACCGGCATCAAGGCCGGGATCGTCGACCTGGATGCCGGAGAGCTCATCAGCGACCGGGTCAAGGTGTCCACCCCCGCCGGAGCCGAACCCGCCGACGTCCTCGCCGCAGTGAAAGAGGTTCTCCAGACGCTCGAGGCGCCGGCGGATCTGCCGCTGGGAGTGGCTTTCCCCGCGATCGTGAAGGGCGGACGCACGCTGTCGGCCGCCAACGTGTCGAAGGCGTGGATCGGCTTCGAGGCCGAGAAGTTCTTCGAGCAAGGGCTGTCGCGCGACATCCATTTCGCGAACGACGCCGATGTCGCCGGCATCGCCGAGGTGCGTTACGGCGCGGCCAAGGGCGTCGAGGGTCTGGTCATCCTGACGACGCTCGGTACGGGAATCGGCTCGGCCATGATCTACGACGGTGTGCTCGTGCCCAACAGCGAGCTGGGTCACCTGCAGCGCGCCGGTCACAAGAAGGATGCCGAGCACTTCGCCGCCTACTCCGCGCTCGAGCGCGAGGAGCTGTCGTGGGAGAAGTGGGCGAAGCGGCTGCAGTGGTACTACGACTACGTCGAGTTCCTCTTCAGCCCCGACCTGATCGTCGTGGGCGGCGGGGTGTCGAAGCACTCGGAGCACTTCCTGCCGCTGCTGAACCTGCGTGCGCCGATCGTCCCGGCGAAGCACCGCAACAACGCGGGCATCATCGGGGCGGCCTCCCTCGCCGTGCCCGTTCCTGAAGCGCTTCCCGCGGTCAAGTAGGCCGCGGCGGCATCACGCGGCATCCACCCGGCGCACGCTGACGGCGTTGCGCCACACCACCGGCGCCCAGTGCCCGCCCTCGCAGGGCACCTCGAGCATGACGACCCGGTCGTTGCCGCCTGTCGCCCACGCCGGCTCGCGCGTGGCCGCGCGGTTGGGCCAGGTGATCCACGCCCACACCGCGCGCTTGTCGGGATACCACTCGATCGGGTGCGACCCCCAGGTTTCGGGCTGCAGCGTGCAGGGGGCGATGGATGCCAGAACCCGCGCGACCATCTCGTCGCTGACTCTCGTCGACCCCATGCACCGGACCCCTTCCCCGGCCGAGTCCGAGTGTAGAACATATGTCCGACACGGAGGTGGGGGTGGACTCCCTCGCGTGGATGAAGGCGACCCCCCTGGGCGCAGGGGGCGCTCAGGAGGGTCTGCGGGGTATTCGGCGCGCGGCGGCGATCGGGTTGGACCGTTGTGTCGTCCGGGTGGGAGATGAGGAGCCGACTTCACCCCGGGGACGGCCAGATTTCATCCCGGGTCCGGCACCGGGGCGGCCGCAGCCACAACTCAGGGCATCGTCAGCGTCTTCACTCCGTCGCGGTCCGCGGGGGTCGACAGCGCCTGCGTGTAATAGGCCTCTTCGAGCGGAATGCAGATTCCGATGAGAATCCATTCCGATTCCGTCTGCGCGAGATCGTCGTAGCTGTTCCACCGTCGATCACCGCGTTTCTCGGGGAGCGGTACGTACAGACGGAAAGCGCCCGCGTAGGGCTGCTCCGCCGTGAATTCGACCGTCACCCCGCCCTGATCCGGCGTCGGACCGGTCAGGCGAAAGGCTCGCAGATACTGGCCGGGCCCGAAGCTGTCTCGGAGGGGCGTGAGGAAATCGAGTTCTGTCATCCTGCAACCTGCCGAACCCAGGCCGGGCAGACCGTTGGCCCCTCGCAGTACGCGGTGGGGCACTGGCCTAACAGCTCAGGGCATGTGGAGGGTCATCACGCCGTCCTCGCCTCTCCGACCTGAAAGAGCTTGTGTCTCGTGAGCCTCGCGGAGCGGGACCGCGATTCCCCATCGGGTCCATTCGACGACGTCAGTAGCGAGATCATCATAGAGATCCCACAGGCGATCGTGCGGGCGTTGAGGCAGCGGAACATGTAGGCGGAAACGTCCCGGAAAGAGCTCATGTGCCGTGAATTCGATTGTGACTCCGCCGCTCGCGAATGTCATTCGAATGAGCGAGAGTGACTTCAGCATGCCGCTTTCGAACTCTCGTGCGATGGGGCCAGCGAAATCGAGTTCGGTCACCCGGCGACCTGCCTCACCCAGGTCGGGCAGACGGTCGGGCCTAGACAGTAGGCCGAGATGACCCCTCGCGGTGCCCCGTCGTTCAGACGAGTGGGGTTCACGACGACTTTCACATCCATAGTTCGATCAATTCTGCAGGACGCCAGCCAGCAGGTGTACTGATTTGCAGGAGTGACGTAAATCTGACTTCCATTTTCCATATAGCGGTTGCGAGGAAACTTCGTCGTTTTCTGGAGCATCGCGAGACTGACGTTGTGTTTCTGCAGGTGCTGCCATCCCCACGAAGTGGTGCCGTTGCGCACCGCGACCTTGATGTATTTGTTGTCCCACCACTGCGAGTAGATCGAGTACGCGGGATCCGCGGCCGTTTTGATGGGTAGCGAGGCTCGGCGGGCTATCGCAGGTAACGCGAACTGGCCGCCACTCTGTGCACCTGGTTCTTCCGGCCCGGCGCCGAGCAGCTCGTCCTGAATGTCCTGTCCGACCTCCTCGGCTTTTTCGATGAGGTCGACAACAGGCACGGTGTCTCCTACCTCGGAATCGGCCAATCCCATGACCGTGACTGTGGTGGGGTCCTCCACGACCACGTCGGCGGGATTGAAGTCGGCGGCCTGACTAGGTGGCGCGGCGATAGGGGCCGTGGCGACAGCGAAGGCGAGGGCAAGGGCTGCCAACGTTTTGCGAGGAAACACTTTGAACCAATCCATCCGCGAGCCCCGAGCGGGCTCGCACCAGCGAGAAGCTAGCGACGATCCCGAGCCCCTCTCGTGAGTGGTCTCAGCGGGTGAATGAAGCACCGGAAACGGGTATCAGGCCCCCGGGGACCCGAGCGGTGCGGGATCAGCGGCGACCGCATATGGATCGGATAGGACG
>NZ_CAJYPF010000173.1 GCF_913776565.1 uncultured Microbacterium sp.
AACTGGACCGGCGAGCAGAACGCCGAGTCCGCGGCGGCGCTCCCGCGAGGCCAGTGGGTCCACCTCACCTACACCCTGCAGGGCAGCACGGCCCGCCTGTACCTCGACGGCCAGCAGGTCGCCGAGAACACGAACGTGACGGTACGTCCGGGCGACATCGGCGGGGGGTCGACCCTTGCGAACTACCTGGGCAAGTCGGTGTACAACGCCGACAACCTCTTCCGTGGTCAGATGCGCGACTTCGCGCTCTACAACCGCGCGTTGAGTCCTCAAGAGGTCGTCGAGCAGTCGGGGAATGCCGGGATCCTGGGCAATGTCAGCCTCCAGGACCCCACGGCCCTCAAGGTCGCTCCCCTCGTCGACACCGTCAACCGCACCGTGACGTTCCCCGTCAAGCCGGGTACCGACCTGACGACGCTGCGTCCGACGTTCGCCACCGCGGAGGGGACGACGGCCACCCCGGCATCCGGCACGGTTCGCAACCTCAGCACGCCCATGACGGTCACCCTGAAGACGGACGGCCAGGCGGACGTGGTGTGGACGCTCAAGGCGATCGAGATGAAGAGTCCGGTCCTGCCGGGCCTGTACGCCGATCCGAACATCGCGGTGTTCGGTGACACCTACTACATCTACGCCACGACCGACGGCACCCCGGGTTGGGGCGGCAACACCTTCTACGTCTGGAAGTCGAAGAACCTCGTCGACTGGACGCGGTCGGACAAGCCGTTCCTCACCCTCGACGGTGCCAAGGGCAACGTTCCGTGGGCCACCGGCAACGCGTGGGCGCCGACCATCATCGAGAAGGGCGGGAAGTACTACTTCTACTTCAGCGGTCACGAGCCGAACGCCAATCGCAAGATGATCGGCGTCGCCGTCGCCGACAGCCCCGAAGGGCCGTTCACTGCGCAAGCGCAGCCGATGATCACCAACGCCGAGAGCGTCAACAGCGGTCAAGCGATCGATCCCGCGGCATTCAAGGACCCCCGGACGGGCAAGTACTACCTGTTCTGGGGCAACGGCAGCCCCGTCTACGGCGAGCTCGCGGACGACATGAAGAGCATCAAGGCGGGCACGATCACGCGCATCACTGGTCTGCCCGACTTCCGCGAGGGACTCTTCATGAACTACCGCGACGGTCTGTACCACCTGACGTACTCGATCGACGACACCGGCTCACCCGACTACCGCGTCGGATACGCCACGTCCACGAGCGTCAACGGACCGTGGACCTACCACGGCCTGCTCCTGCAGAAGGACCCGTCGCAGGGCATCCTCGGTACCGCGCACAGCTCGATCATCAACGTGCCCGGAACCGACGAGTGGTACATCGCGTACCACCGCTTCGCGATCCCCGGCGGCAACGGCACCAACCGCGAGACGACGATCGACCGTCTCACCATCGGCGCCGACGGGCTCTTCCAGCCGGTTACGCCGACGCTGACGAGCGTCGAACCGCGCGAAGTGCCCGCGACGTCCCAGCCGACGGCGAGCCCGACGGCCGGTCCGACGGTGAGCCCGACGATGAGCCCGACGGTGAGCCCGACGGCCGGCCCGACGGTGAGCCCCACGGCGAACCCGACCGCCTCGGCGTCGGCCTCGGCCGTGCCGGCGGGCCCGCTCGTCACGGGCTCGACCTCCACGGTCGAGCGCGGCGGCACGGTCACGGTCACCGTCACCGGTCTGCAGGCCGCAGAGCAGATCCGGGCGGAGCTGCGAAGCGACCCGATCCGCATCGCGGGCATTCCCGCCGCCGACGCCACTGGACGCGTGACGTTCTCGGTGCAGATCCCAGGCAACCTGCCCGCGGGCGCGCACTCGATCGTCGTGTTCCGCGCCGACGGTACCGAACTCCCGCGCCTCGGCATCACGGTCGTCGCCACGGGCCAGCTGGCCACCACCGGCGCGCAGGCGCCGCTGGGCGCCGGCCTGCTCGCGGCGTCACTGCTGGTCGCCGGGGGAGCCTTGTGGGTGATGCGTCGCCCGCGTCGCACCGCGGCGTGATCCGCTGACGCCGATGCCGGCGTCGTGTCCTCCACGGGGGCGCGGCGCCGGCATCCGTCTGTTCGCGCACCGATCCGAGGAGGATCCGTGCCGAGCTCCCGCGCAGTCGCTCCCGCACAGCGGGCTGACGCCCGCGCAGCCACCGCGCCCACCCATCAGCCGGGCTCGCGCGCCTGCACCGTCCTCGTCGTCCCGCCATCGTCGTGCGCGTCGCGACGATCGCCGCGAACTCCCCGCTGCCGAGCGACCTCGCCGACGGGAACACCCTCGCCGCGAGCGTCGTCGACGAATGCGCGGCGCGGGACGTCGGGGATCACGACGGGGCGCCGCTGCGGTCGAGGACACCGGTCGGCTCCGCCCATCCCGCGTCCGAGCGCAGCCGTTGCGCCACCAGGCGCTCGAGTCGGGTCTTCGGAGACACCCGCGCGGGATCGCGAACGACATCGAGGGAGGAGGTGAAGACGAACTTCGCCGCCGACCGCGCACCGGCCTCGGTCGGCGCCGTGGTGGCGGGGTCGAGTGCGAACCGACGAGCGAAGGCGGCGATGTTCGTATCGGGAAGTGCCTCCGCGAGTACGGGTTCGAGCAGCCAGCTCGTGCACGTGAAACGCGTCGCACCGAGCAGCTGGTGCGCCCGGGCGAGCGATGTGTCCACGGCGTGAGGCCAGAGCGGACCGGTCCGTGGCAGGTGGAGGCCGTGAGCCCCCGTCGCCCCGGGTCGACGCTCGACCTGAAGGCGGCCCACCGACAGCACGTCGCCGCGCAGGATCCCGAGGAGCCACGGCAGCTCGTGCCGGGCGCCGTACACGCGATGCTTCTCGCCCACGTCGACGAGGGTCGCCGCCGTCACGTCCGGAGGGATGCCGAGAGCGCCGTGCATCGCGAGGGCGTCCGGGACGAGGGTGGCGAGAGCAGCGACGACCTCGCCTTCGGTCGCGGAATCCGCCGTGACTTCCGCATCCCGGTCGTGCAGAGCCGCACGGAGGCGTTCGAGCAGCGCCGTGGGCGCCGCGACATCGGTGCGGCTCGCACCGATCGCGTCGAAGGCACTCATCCGCGCAGGGTGAGCAGGCGCAGCAGACGTTCGACCTCGGCGGCGACGCTGTCGCGGGCCGAACCGATCCAGCGGCGCGGATCCACCCGCTCCGGCTCGGCGTCGAGGGCGGCGCGCACGCCGTCGGTGAAGAGGGCGTTCAGATGGGTCGAGATGTTGATCTTCGTCATGCCGGCTGCCACGGCCGCGCGCAGCATCTCGTCATCCAGTCCCGAAGATCCGTGCAGGACGAGGGGGACGGCTGCGGCGCCGGCGATGCGGGTGATGAGATCGGTGTCGACCGCTGCTTCCCGTGCGGTCATGGCGTGGCTCGTGCCCACCGCCACCGCGAGCCAGTCGACGCCGGTGTGCTCGACGAAACGTCGCGCGTCGTCGGGGTCGGTGCGCACACCCGGGGCATGCACCCCATCTTTGCCGCCGATCTCGCCCAGTTCCGCCTCGACACGAACGCCGCGGGCGTGACACAGCTCGACCATCCGCCGTGTGAGAGCGACGTTGTCGTCGTACGGAAGCTTCGAGCCGTCGAACATCACGCTGTCCATCCCGAGCTCGACGGCCTCCGTCACGAGGTCGACGTCGTCGGCGTGGTCGAGGTGCACGAGCGCGGGCACGCTCATCGCCCGCACGATGCTGAGCGTGGCCGCCGCGACCGGCTCGAGTCCACCGTGGTATTCGACACAGTTCTGACTGATCTGGAAGACGACGGGCAGGCCTGCGCGCTCGGCCCCCTGCGCGATGGCCTCGGCGTGCTCGAGCAGCACGACGTTGAAGGCGCCGATGCCGACCCTGCGGGAACGGGCGTCGAGGACGGGGTCGATGCGGGTGCGCACGGTCATGAGGGTCTCCTGACGGGTGAGGGGGCGACGAGCAGTCCGCCGACGTCGATGCCGGCGCGCGCGGCGAGGAGCAGCAGGGCGTCGAGGTCGACCGCGCCGGCGAGGGGATGCCGGACCGCCGCCGCGCCCGCCACCGTGGCCCACGCGACGGCCGTGTCCAGGGGCAGACCGTCATCGAGGGCGGCGACCAATCCCGCCGTGGCGGCGTCCCCCGCGCCGGTGGGGTTGCCGCTCACCCCGGGAACGGCGCCGCGACGGATCACGGTCCCGTCCGGTGCCCTGGCGATCATTCCCTCGGCCCCCCGCGAGACCACGACGGTCGCACCGTGCGCGGACAGCTGCGACATCGCGGCGTCGACGCTGCGCGCGCCGGTGGCGTCGCAGACCTCTGCCGCGTTGGCCTTGACGATGTGGGCCCCCGCAGCGGCGGCGGCGGCGAGGGACGGGCCGCTGACATCGACGAGCACGCGGGCCCCGCGCGATCGAGCGACCGCCACGAGCGCGGCGACCGCCGAGGCGGGTGCGCCCGCCGGACTCGACCCGGCGACGACGACCCATGCGTCCGGTAGCGCGCTGCGTCCGACCTCGGTCCGCAGCGATTCCCACGCCCGAGGATCGAACGGGGGACCGGGCTCGGCCAGCACGGTGGGGTGCGAGACGTCGTCGACGACGGTGACCGTCGTCCGCGTCTCACCGCGACCGGCGGTCGGTCGGACGGCGACGCCTTCGGCGGCGAGCTGTCGTCTCATCCACCGGCCCGCGTCGCCCCCGAGCGGTGCGACGACGACCACGTCGCGTTCGAGGGTGCGCAGCACCCGCGCCACGTTGACACCCTTGCCCCCGGCGCGGCGCTCGACCGAGGCGACGCGAAGGGTCTCGCCCACCGTGTGGTGCGCCACGCGGTAGGTCGTGTCGACCGCCGGGTTGGGGGTGACCGTCACGATGCGAGCCATGATCCTCCTGTCATCGTCCGAACCGAGCGGTCCGAGACGCCGACCAGATCCGCACGTCCTCCCACCCGCAGGCGGGGGGCCTCGATACCCAGCGCTCGGGCGGGGGTGCACGCGGCGGCGGTGACGACCGTGAGAGGGGGGATGCCGCGGCCGATCAGTCGCGCGACGATGCCGCCCAGCGTCATGGTCCCGCCGGCCAGTGAGGTGCC
Organism: uncultured Microbacterium sp.; assembly: GCF_913776565.1. Taxonomy (GTDB): domain Bacteria; phylum Actinomycetota; class Actinomycetes; order Actinomycetales; family Microbacteriaceae; genus Microbacterium. The sequence goes on from NZ_CAJYPF010000173.1 coordinate 5,054, forward strand.
GTCGACGGTGCGGGCCACGCCGTCGCGCACCGCGACGGCGTTCCCGGCCAGGACGTATTCGCCGTCGCCGAGGCCCGTCGCCGACATGGCGTCCGAGACGAGCGACATGCGTTGTCCGGCCGCGGCGATGACGACGTCGATGACGGTGTCGGAGACGTGGATGCCGTCCGCGATCAGCTCGACGGCGACCTCCGGCCGCGACAAGGCCGCACCGACGAGCCCCGGTTCTCGCGCCGAGAGCGGCGGCATCCCGTTGAAGACGTGCGTCACGACCGAGGCGCCGGCATCCATCGCCCTCCTCGCCATGTCGGCGTCGGCGTCGCTGTGCCCGAGCGCGACCACGACGCCGGCGTCGACGAGTCGTGCGACGGCGTCGAGCGCGCCGGGCAGCTCCGGGGCGATCGTGACCATTCGAACGGTCCCCTCCGCGGTGGTCAGGATGCGGTCGATCTCGTCCGCGGTGGGCGCCCGCAGCAGATGCGGGGCGTGGGCTCCGCGACGAAGGGGTGAGAGCCAGGGGCCCTCGAGGTGCAGACCGGCCAGCTCGCCGCGCGTGACGAGGGGGCGCAGTTCGGCGATGCGCGTGAGCAGGTCGCGCGGTGCGCTGGTGGCGATCGAGGCCAGCATCGCGGCGACCCCGGCCCGACGGTGGTGGGCGATCGCC
>NZ_CAJYPF010000174.1 GCF_913776565.1 uncultured Microbacterium sp.
TCGCGGCCGTCCTCCGCCGCCGCGACACCATGACCAGTGGCTACGACGACTCGGGCCAGGTGCAGTGGCTGCAGGGCGCGGGTATCGCCCTCGTGCGTGGGCACGGCACACTGACGGGCGAGAGAACGGTGCGCGTCACCGCCGCCGACGGCTCCACCACCGACCTCGTCGCCCGGCACGCGGTCGCCCTGTGCACGGGGTCGGCGGCGCTTCTGCCCGACATCCCGGGCCTCGCCGACATCGGGCCCTGGACCAGCCGCGAGGCCACTGCGGTCGAGCAGGTCCCGGCCTCTCTCGCCATCCTCGGCGGGGGCGTCGTGGGCGCCGAGATGGCCACGGCCTTCCAGAGCCTCGGCACCGACGTCACGCTCATCGCCCGCTCGGGACTGCTCGGCGGCAACGAGCCGTTCGCCGGCGAGCTCGTGGCGTCCGCCCTGCGCGACCGCGGCGTCACCGTGAAGCTCGGCGCCGACGCCACGGCGGCCCGCCGAGGCGACGACGGGCGCGCCGTGCTCGAACTGTCGGACGGCACGACGGTGACGGCCGATGAGGTGCTCGTCGCGGTCGGCCGCACGCCCCGCACCCAGGATCTCGGACTGGATGCCGTGGGCCTCACCCCCGGCGAGTGGATCGACGTCGACGACACCCTGCGCGTGCGCGGCTCCGACTGGCTCTACGCCGTGGGCGATGTCAACCACCGCGCGCTGCTCACGCACCAGGGCAAGTACCAGGCCCGAGCAGCGGGCGATGTCATCGCCGCTCGCGCCCGGGGTGCCGAGATCGACGACGCCCCGTGGGGAGCGCACGTGGCCACCGCCGACCACGACGCCGTCCCGCAGGTGACCTTCACCGACCCCGAGGTCGCCTCGGTCGGCCTCACCGCGAAGAAGGCCGAAGAGAAGGGCCTGAACGTCACGGTGCTCGACTACGACCTCGCGAGCATCGCCGGGTCGAGCGAACAGTCCGACGCCTACGTCGGGCAGGCACGGGCCATCGTCGACCTCGACCGTCACGTGCTCGTCGGCGCGACCTTCGTCGGGCCCGACATCGCCGAGCTGCTGCACTCCGCCACGATCGCGATCGTCGGCGAGGTCTCCGTGAAGCGCCTGTGGCACGCGGTTCCGTCGTACCCGACGGTCAGCGAGGTATGGCTGCGCCTGCTCGAGACGCTGGGCCGCGACTCGGCCTGAGCGGGCGGCGGGTTGCGACCGCGGCGGCCCGGCCCCGCCGGCGCCGGCCGTCCCTCCGGCGGGGACGGCCCAGCCGGCTCGACGCGATCGGCTGGCCGCTGCCGCGGTGCGGCCCGCCCGCGGTCGACATGTCCGACGCCTGCGCCCTGCGGCTCGCCGGGGTCACGGCGTAGGGTCGCAGCATGTCACGTTCCGTCGCCCTGATCCGCGGGGTCGGTGGACCCACGGCCCTGAAGATGGCCGCGCTGCGCGAGGTCCTGGCATCCGCTGATCTGGGCGAGGTCGAGACGCTGCAGGTCGCCGGCAACGTCGTCCTGGACGACCGCGGCCGTTCCCCCGGACAGATCGCGGGGCTCGTGCGCGACGCCGTCCGCGGGGCCTTCGGTTTCGACCTGCCCGTCATCGTGCGCACGCACGCCGAGCTCGCCGCTGCGCACGCGCGGAACCCCTTCGCCGATGCCGCCGAGGGGCGGTGGGTGCAGACGGTGTTCCTCGCCGAGCCCGCCCGGACCACGGTGCTCGAGCTCCCCGCCGACGCACCGGAAGAAGCCGTGGTCGACGGCCGCGAAGTGTTCGTGCGTTACCCCGAGGGCATCGGCGGGTCGAAAGTGCAGGCGGGCTACGTCGAGAAGCGACTGGGCGTCGTCGGCACCGCGCGCAACGCCAACACCGTCGCGAAGCTCGTCGCGATGAGCGCGTGACGGGCACCGGCGCCGCACTCCGCCCCGACCACCCCCGGGCGCCGGACCGCCGGCATCCCCCCTCCCCCACGCCACACCGATAAACGCCATCCGTGCCGAGAAACACGCAGCCACCGCGTTTCTGAGCACGAACAGCGTTTATCGGCAACCGTGGCTCCCGCCGCAGCCGCAGCCGCGCCCCGCCGCAGCCTCGCCCCGCCCCGCGCACGCGACGACGCCGCCGCAACCGGAGCTGCGACGGCGTCGAAAGAGCGACGGCTCAGTGGAAGAAGTGGCGCTCGCCCGTGAAGAACATCGTCACGCCGGCGGCGCGCGCGGCGTCGATGACCTCGGCATCCCGCACCGATCCCCCGGGCTGGATGATCGCCGAGATCCCGGCGTCGATCAGCACCTGCGGACCGTCGGCGAAGGGGAAGAAGGCATCGGATGCCGCGATCGAGCCGGCCGCGCGGTCGCCGGCGCGCTCGACTGCGAGGCGGCACGAGTCGACGCGGTTGACCTGGCCCATGCCGATACCGACGGTCGCCGAGCCCTGTGCGAGGACGATCGCGTTGGACTTGACGGCGCGGCACGACTTCCACGCGAAGATGAGGCTCTCCATGTCGGCCTCGGCGGGGCGCTCGCCCGAGACCAGTTCCCAGTCCTTGGCGACCGACTCGATGTCGGCGGGGAAGCGGTCGGCGTCCTGCAGCAGCAGACCGCCCGAGACCAGGCGCACGTCCATCGGCTCCTGCTTCCAGTCGGCGGGCAGGCGCAGCACGCGCAGGTTCTTCTTGAGCTTGAACACCTCGAGCGCCTCGGGCTCGAAGTCGGGCGCGATGATGACCTCGGTGAAGATGTCGCGCAGGTTCTCGGCCATCTTGAGCGTCACGGTGCGGTTCGCCGCGATCACCCCGCCGAACGCCGACACGGGGTCGCACTCGTGCGCGCGCAGGTGCGCCGAGGCGATGGGGTCCAGCGCGTTCGGCGCGGCGACGGCGATCCCGCAGGGGTTCGCGTGCTTGATGATCGCGACCGCGGGCTTGACCATGTCGAAGGCCGCGCGCAGCGCCGCGTCGGCGTCGACGTAGTTGTTGTACGACATCTCTTTGCCCTGCAGCTGCGTGGCCTGGGCGATGCCGTGCCCGCCGACGCGCGAGTAGATCGCGGCACGCTGGTGCGAGTTCTCGCCGTAGCGCAGGGTCGACAGACGCTCGGCCTGGATCGTCAGGTGCGCGGGCAGGTCGATGTCGTCGCCCAGGGTGCCCTCGGCGAACCACGTCGACACGGCGGTGTCGTAGGCGGCGGTGTGCGAGAAGGCGCGAGCGGCGAGCTCGCGGCGCTGCACCAACGTCGTTCCACCCTGCGCCTGCAGGGCGTCGACGATGGCGGGGTAGGACTCGGGTGAGACCACGATGGCGACGTTGGCGTGGTTCTTGGCCGACGCGCGCACCATGGCGGGGCCGCCGATGTCGATCTGCTCGACGACGTCGTCGCCCTCGGCACCGGATGCCACGGTCTCGACGAACGGGTACAGGTTGACCACGACGAGTTCGAAGGGCCGGATGCCGAGCTCGGCGAGCTGCTCCTCGTGCGAGGCCAGGCGCAGGTCGGCGAGGAGCCCCGCGTGCACGTTCGGGTGCAGCGTCTTGACGCGCCCGTCGAGCGACTCGGGGAACCCGGTCACGGCCGAGACGTCGGTGACGGCGTAGCCGGCGTCGCGCAGCAGGGTGGCCGAGCCGCCGGTCGAGACGATCTCGACACCGGCGGCGGCGAGCGCCTCGCCGAGCTCCAGCAGGCCGGTCTTGTCGCTGACCGACACCAGCGCGCGGCGGATCGGGACGACGTCGCGGGGACGGTAGTCGGCGGGGTCGTGGCGGGGTCCGGCCATGGCGTGCGGCTCCTGTGTCTCGAGTCGGGTTCGGTCGCGGCGGACGAGGGCCCGCCGCGGGGTCAGGCGGTTCGGGATGTCGCGGCGGCGAGGTCGAGCTCGCCCTCGGCGATGCGGCGCACGACGTCGATCAGGAGCCGTCGCTCGACGGGCTTGATGCGCTCGTGCAGGGTGTCCTCGGTGTCGTCGGGCAGAACGGGGATGCGCTCCTGCGCGAGGATCGGCCCGGTGTCGACGCCGGAGTCGACGACGATCACGCTCGCCCCCGTCTGCGTCGCACCGGCGGCCAGCGCATCGCGGACGCCGTGCGCGCCCGGGAACTCGGGCAGGTAGGCGGGGTGGGTGTTGATGATGCGCGGCTCCCACGCGGCCACGAGGTCGGCCGGCAGCAGGCGCATGAGGCCGCTGAGCACGACGAGGTCGGGCTGCCACACGGACAGCTGCGCGTCGAGCTCCGCTCCCCACTCCTCGCGCGAGGCGAACGCGTCGTACGCGACGAGGAAGCTCGGGATGCCGAAGTGCTCGGCGTGGGCGAAGCCGTCGGCCTCGCGGTCGGCACCGACCACGACCACGCGCGCGGGGAAGTCGGGGGCCGAAGCCGCCTCGAGCAGGGCGCGGAGGTTCGAGCCGGTGCCGGAGATGAGGACGGCGACCGTGAGCACGCGCTCAGTCTACGCAGGTGCGTCGGCGGGGTCCGCTCAGCGGGAGCGGTCGGGCTCGTCGTCCGCCCACGCGGCGCGGATGCGCTCGCGCACCTCGTCGTCGGTGGGTGACCGGGGCCCGATGTCGTCGGCGTCCGGCTCGCGGTAGGTGCTCGGCCAGGCTTCCGAGGCGATTCCGCGCCCCGGGATGGGGGCGGTGGGCGCGGGGCCGGTCATGTGCTGGTCGCGGTCGAAGGGTTCGTGCGCGCGGGCGGGGAGCGAGAACGCGGGCAGCTCGTCGCGCACCGGGGAGTCGTCGTCGTAGGCGCCGACTCGGGGGCTCAGCAGCAGGATCGCCAGCCCCACCAGAGTCTCGACGCCGAGGGCGAGCGCGAGGGGGCCGGGCTGCGGGCCGGTCTGGGCGAGACGCCCCGGTCCGATCGACCCCGATGAGGCCACGGCCATGAGCGCTCCGACCCCGCCGGTGAGCACGGCGACCGAGACCGCGACGACCAGACGCGGCCCGACGGGCTCGGGGGCGTCGGTGCGCGGCATCCGGGATCTCAGGATCCATCCGGTCAGTGCTCCCACGGCCACGGGCAGCAGCGCGAGCAGCAGCAGCCACGACGAGGTCGTGTCGGGGATCGCCCCGAGCACCGGGATGCCGGGCAGCGCCCCCACCTGTGTCGCGGCGGGCGTGATGGCGGTGTCGGTGCCGAGGGCGAAGCCGGGGCCGGCGGTGAAGGCGACGGCCCAGAGCACGAGGGTCGGCAGGTACACGAGCTGACCGAGGGCGATGACGGTCGCCCCGAGCCCGTCGGCGTTGCTCGCCTGGTAGAGGCCGATCACTTGCGTCGAGCGCGCGATGAGTCCCGCGACCACGACCACTCCCCCGACGCCCACCAGGCCCAGGGTCGTGAGCGCGACTCCGCGCAGAACGAGCTCGGGCACGACGCTCCACGCCCGCGGCATCCGCTCGATCTGCGCCCGCAGGGCATCGACGGGGCCGTCATCGCCCACGCGCCAGGAACCGATGAACGCGCCCAGCAGCGCGGGCACGGCGAACAGCAGCGAGGGCAGCAGGATCGACGGCCACAGCTCCGATGACACCAACGGGGCGTTCGCGGTGAGCGCGACGAGCGTGGCCAGGGCGGCGAACACGACCGAGCCCGACACCCAGCCCGTGACCGCGGCGCCCGCCTCGGCGGCGCGCGAACCGGAGCGGGCGGCGAACAGCGCCGTGAAGGCAGCGAAGGCCAGCGGCGCGAGCGAGAGGCCGATCGTCGCGAACGACGGGTCGATCCCCGTCGCGGCGAGGTACGTGTCGGGAAGGGTGACCTCGACGGGGACGAGATGCCCGAGGTGCCAGACCGCGGCCGAGGTGGGCCAGAGCGCCCCCCATTGCGGGTCGCCCATGCCGAACACCCACAGCAGGGTGAGGGGTGCGAGCACCACGGCGATTCCGCCCGCGGCGGCGAGGACCGCGTCGAGGGCGGCGAGGAGAGCGACGAGAAGGCGATGCATGGGCGTGTGGAACCTTACCCGCGCCCTCTCGGAGGGCCGCTCAGGCGCGGCGGGCCCGGTGGCATCCGTTCGGATAGGCGCAGAGCCGTCGCCTCGCGACGATGCGGGGCGACGGCTCTCGACGTCTCAGTCGACCGGCTCCAGCACGAACAGTTCGATGCGGCGGTCGGTCTTCTTCTGGTACTCGTCGTAGTCGGGCCAGACGTCGGTCGCGTAGCCCCACCACTCGTCGCGCTCGGCCCCCTCGGCCATGTGCGCGTCGTACTCCTTCTTCACGTCGCCGTCCTGCAGGGCGACGCGGGGGTTCTTCACGAGGTTGAAGTACCACGCCGGATGCTCGGGCGCACCGCCCTTGGACGCCACGACGGCGTACTTCCCGTCATGCTCGACGCGCATCAGCGCGGTCTTGCGCAGGCCGCCCGTTTTGGCACCGACGGTGGTGAGGACGATGATGGGTACGCCCCGCATGTCGGCGGACTCCTGGCCCCCCGTGGCTTCGTAGGTCTCCGCTTGGGTGCGGGCCCATTCGCTGGTGCTGGGTAGATACTCTCCTGAGAGTGACATAGCTCACACGATACGTCGGCGTCTCCCCCTCCGGTCCAGACCCTCCCCCTCTTTCCTGGAGCCCTTCATGAGCGCTTCCGCTCCCGAGACCACCACCGTTCCCGCACCGAAGAACCGTCTCGACGCCTTCTTCGAGATCACGGCGCGCGGCTCGACCGTCAGCGCCGAGATCCGCGGCGGTGTGGTCACCTTCGTGACGATGGCCTACATCGTCATCCTCAACCCGATCATCCTGTCGGGAACCCCCGATGTCGCCGGCAACGCCCTGGGCTTCCCGCAGGTGGCCGCGGTGACCGCCCTCACGGCGGGTGTGATGACCATGCTGTTCGGCCTGGTGACGCGGATGCCGTTCGCCTTCGCCGCGGGACTGGGCATCAACTCGTTCCTCGCCGTCGGCATCGTGGGCGAGGTCACGTGGCCGGAGGCGATGGGGCTGGTCGTCATCAACGGCCTCATCATCGTGCTGCTCGCGGTGACGGGCCTTCGCCGCATGATCTTCGAGGCAGTTCCGCTGGCGCTCAAGACCGCGATCACGGTCGGCATCGGCCTGTTCATCGCGTTCATCGGCTTCGTCGACAGCGGCCTGGTCACCTCGACCGGGCTGAGCTCTCCCCCGGTCGGCCTGGGCGTCGGCGGCTCGATCGCGACGATTCCGACGGCTCTGTTCGTGCTCACGCTCGTCATCACCGCCGTGCTGCTGGTGCGCAAGGTGAAGGCGGCCCTGCTCATCGGTCTGCTCTCGGGCACCGTCATCGCCGTGATCGTCGAGGCGGTCGCCGGTCTCGGCGCCAGGGCCGACGGCAACGCCGGCGGGTGGGGTCTGACCGTCCCGACGCTTCCCGCCCAGTGGGTGAGCCTGCCCGACCTGTCGCTGGTCGGCCAGGTCGACCTCGCCGGCTCGTTCGGCCGCATCGGCGTGCTCGCCGCGCTGATGCTCGTCTTCACGCTGGTGTTCACCAACTTCTTCGACGCGATGGGCACCATGACGGGCCTCTCGCGCGAGGCCGGTCTCGCCGCCCCCGACGGCACCTTCCCGCGCCTGCGCTCGGCGCTGGTGATCGAGGGCATCGGGGCCGTCGCCGGTGGCGCCACCTCGTCGTCGTCGAACACCGTGTTCATCGAGTCGGGCTCGGGCATCGGCGAGGGCGCGCGCACGGGCCTCGCGAACGTCGTGACGGGTGGTCTGTTCCTGCTCGCGATGTTCTTCACACCGCTGACGAGCATCGTCCCCAGCGAGATCGCCGCCGCGGCGCTGGTCATCGTGGGCGCGCTGATGATGGCGCAGATCCGCCACGTCGACCTGAGCGACCTGTCGGTGCTCATCCCGGTCTTCCTCACCGTGACGGTCATGCCGCTGACCTACTCGATCGCGAACGGCATCGGCGCGGGCTTCGTCAGCTGGGTGCTGATCCAGGCCCTCTCGGGTCGCGCACGTCGGGTCAGCCCGCTGCTGTGGATCGTCGCCGCCGGCTTCGTCGTCTTCTTCGCCCGCGGGCCGGTGGAGTCGCTGCTCGGCTGATCGCCGCCGCTCTTCGGGGCCCGGATGCCACGGCATCCGGGCCCCTTTCCGTCGGTGCCGCGGCTGGCCGGCGCTCGCGACGAGCGCCGAGACCGCACGCGTTTGCCGAGACCGCACGCGTTTGCCGCGACCGCACGCGTTTGCCGAAACCGCACGCGAGCGCCGTGACCGCACGCGTTTGCCGAAACCGCACGCGTTTGCCGCGAATCCTGTGCGTTGTCGGCAACCGCCTGCGGTCTCGCGGCCCGTCCGCGCTTCCCGCACGCCGCGGCGACAGACGCGAAGGGCGAGCGCCGTCGACCTCGTCGAGGCGATGGTCGCCGACGGCACGGAGGAGTCCGAGCGCGCCCGCTGCCGAGACGACCGCCGTTCGCCGGGACGACGCGTGATCACCGCGAAACGCGCATCGGTTCGCGATCACCTGTCGTCTCAGCGCCGTCCCACCGTGCCAGAGCAACAGAATCGCCGAGGCCGCATCCGTTTGTTCAGGCCGCAGGCGTTAGTCGCGAATCCTCTGCGTTCTCGGCGATCGCGTGCGGTTTCGCGGCGCGTCCGCGCCACCCACGCGCGCATGCCGCGTCCCGGCGAAGCAGAAGGGCCCGGATGCCATGGCATCCGGGCCCTCAGAAACGAAACGTCAGAGCGCTTCGATGATCTCGCGCATCAGCGACGCGGTCTCGGACGGCGTCTTGCCGACCTTCACGCCGGCGGCCTCGAGGGCCTCCTTCTTCGCCTGCGCGGTACCGGCCGAGCCCGAGACGATGGCGCCGGCGTGGCCCATGGTCTTGCCCTCGGGGGCGGTGAAGCCGGCGACGTAGCCGACGACCGGCTTGGTGACGTTCTCGGCGATGAAGGCGGCGGCGCGCTCTTCGGCGTCTCCACCGATCTCACCGATCATGACGATGGCCTTGGTCTCGGGGTCGGCTTCGAACGCCTTGAGGGCGTCGATGTGCGTGGTGCCGATGACCGGGTCGCCGCCGATGCCGATGGCGGTCGAGAATCCGAGGTCACGGAGCTCGAACATCATCTGGTAGGTCAGGGTGCCCGACTTCGACACGAGACCGATGGGGCCCTTGCCCGTGATGTTCGCCGGGGTGATGCCGACGAGCGCCTCGCCGGGCGTGATGATGCCGGGGCAGTTCGGGCCGATGATGCGGGTCTTCTCGCCCTTCGACTTCGCGTACGCCCACGCCTCGGCGGTGTCGCCCACGGGCACGCCCTCGGTGATGACGACCAGGAGGGGGATCTCGGCGTCGATGGCCTCGACCATCGCGTCCTTGGTGAAGGCCGGGGGCACGAACGCGATCGACACGTCGGCGCCGGTCTCGCGGATGGCCTCTTCGACCGATGCGAAGACGGGCAGCTCGACGTCGTTGCCGTCGGCATCCTTGTGCGAGACCGTGGTGCCGGCCTTCAGCATGAGGGCGGTGTGCTTGGTGCCCTCACCGCCGGTGATGCCCTGGACGATGACCTTGGAGTCCTTGTTGAGGTAGATCGACATGTTTCTGTCCCTATCCCTTACGCGTTGGCCAGTTCGGCGGCCTTGTCGGCGCCCTCGTCCATACCGGCGGCGAGGGTGACGAGCGGGTGGTTGGCGGCGGCGAGGATCTCGCGGCCCTCTTCGACCTGGTTGCCGTCGAGGCGCACGACGAGCGGCTTGGTCGCGGTGTCGCCGAGGATCTCGAGGGCCTTGACGATGCCCTCGGCCACGGCGACGCACGAGGTGATGCCGCCGAAGACGTTGACGAAGACGCTCTTGACCTGCTCGTCGCCCAGGATGACGTCGAGGCCGGCGGCCATGACGGTGGCCGACGCGCCGCCACCGATGTCGAGGAAGTTGGCGGGCTTGACGCCGCCGTGCTTCTCGCCGGCGTAGGCGACGACGTCGAGGGTCGACATGACCAGACCCGCGCCGTTGCCGATGATGCCGACCTGGCCGTCGAGCTTGACGTAGTTGAGGTCGTGCTGCTTGGCCTTGGCCTCGAGCGGGTCGGCGGCGTCCTTGTCTTCGAGCGCCTCGTGGTCGGGGTGGCGGAAGCCGGCGTTCTCGTCGATCGAGACCTTGCCGTCGAGGGCGATGATGTCGCCGTCCTCGCTCTGGATGAGGGGGTTCACCTCGACGAGCGTGGCGTCTTCGCCCTTGTAGACGTTGAAGAGCTTGACGAAGACGTCGGCCACCTTGGGGGCCAGTTCGTCGTCGAACTTCGCGGCCTTGGCGATCTCGAGGGCCTTCTCGGTGGTGATGCCCTCGAGCGGGTCGACCTCGATGCGCGCGAGCGCCTCGGGACGCTCGACGGCGAGCTCCTCGATCTCCATACCGCCCTCGACGCTCGACAGCGACAGGTACGAGCGGTTGGCGCGGTCGAGCAGCACCGAGAAGTAGAACTCCTTGGCGATACGGGCACCGGCGGCGACCATGACGCGCTTGACGACGTGACCCTTGATGTCGAGACCGAGGATGGCCTGCGCCGCCTCGAAGGCCTCGTCGGGGGTCTTGGCGACCTTCACGCCGCCGGCCTTGCCGCGGCCTCCGGTCTTGACCTGAGCCTTGACGACGACGACACCGCCGAGCTTCTCAGCGGCCGCCTTCGCCTCCTCAGGGGTGTCGGCGATGATGCCGGCGAGCACCGGCACCTCGTACTTTTCGAACAGATCACGTGCCTGGTACTCGTAGAGATCCACGGACAATCCTTCGCTGGGCGATCGGTGGTGGGAGGAGGCGAACTCTCTCGATATCAAGAGATTCTCGCCAGTGGTCAACCCTACCCGACCGGGGTGAAACCGCCCGACCCCTGTACCTTCGATGGGAGGGAGGGATGCCGTACCGACGCGTCTTCTCCGCTGTCGACGAGCCGCCGGCGACGGCGAACACCGCGGCGCAAGGTCCAGCCGGCCCGCGCAGGGACGACGCCGGACTGCGGGGATGCTTGCTCCGGGATCGCCTGGGCCCACCGCGGGCCGACCCGTCGTGAAAGGACCGCCATGACCTCCGCCGTCACCCTCATCCGCGCCTCCGCCCTGTCCGGCGCCGCGGAGTACGCCTACGCCGCCACCGCGCCCGCGAACGCCCGCTTGATCTTCCTCGCGGGCTCCTGCCCGCTGAACGACGATGGTTCGACCGCCGGGGTCGGCGACTACGCCGCTCAGGCCGCGCGCTGCATCGAGAACCTGGTCATCGCCCTGCGCGCGGCGGGCGCGGACATCACCGACGTGATCAGCACGCGCGTGCTCGTGGCATCCACCCGTCAGGCGGATCTCGTCACCGCCTGGGAGGTCGTGCGCGACGCCTTCGGCGACCACGACGTGCCGAGCACGCTGATGGGGGTCACCGTGCTCGGCTATGACGACCAGCTGGTCGAGATCGAGGCGGTCGCGGCGGTCGTCGACTGATCCCGCTGCGGCATCGGAGCGCCGGGCGACGGAGCGGCAGATCCGGTGATCAGACTCCGGGCAGCCGGGGTCCGGCTGCCGCATGATCCGACAGGGTCCTCCGACCGAACCACGCGCCCGCGATGAGCAGCAGGGAGGCGCCAGAGAACAGTCCGTCCGCGATGCCCGCAGGGAGCAGGAAGATCATCAGGACGAGGGTCACGACGATCATGACGACCGTGACGGCGAGGCCCCAGAGGCGATCGCGAAGGATGCCGACGCCACCGGCGAGGCGGAGGACACCGAAGATCCCGCTCATGACCATGAGCAGGGGGAGGTTGTTCTGGAAGTTGGGCAGCGCGAAATGAAATCGCGTGCCGATCTCCGCCTCTCAGACGTGCGACAACAGCAGGAGGGGAAGCGCGAGCGTCGCGCAGAGCTCCATCGCGATGGCCTGCGTGATCACGAGCCACGCCGCGATGCGGTACCGCACATCGACCCGTGGAACAGGAGCGGTCGTCTCCGCCCGTCCAGCGCTCCTCATCATCGGATAGCGCGCGACAGTCGGCGCGCGCCGAGCACGCAGAAGACGACGAGAACCGCGAGGAGGACCACGATGGCCAGCGACGGAGTGACGGAGACCTCGCCGACAGTCGCTGAGATGCCGTAGAAAGACTCGACAGCCTTCGCGGCTTGCGCCTGCCCGTCCGTCAGCGCGTGAAGGGCGCCGGCTGTCATCGGGCGTCGGATCAGCATCGCCGACTGCGCGAACGGGAGCGCATTGATGCCGTTCACGATGGCATCCGGGAGCGTGCCCACGGGGATGTACGCCCCTGCGAGGAAGCCGATGACGGTTCCCACCACGGTCGACAGCGCCGCGAAAGCGCCGGAACTGCGCAAGAAGGTGACGACGAAGCTCGACAACGCCGCGAAGGCCAGGCTCGACAGAGCGACGTATCCGAGCGTCTCCCCCGCCTCGCTCGCGGTCATGATCGAGTCGCCCTGCGAGAGGAGGTAGACCTGCCCGACGACCAGGATGACCAGGGTCATGGCGAGCGAGATGAGAAAACTCGACAGAAGGTACCCCAGGATGAGCTCGACGCGGCGGATGGGCGATACGAGGAAGTCGCCGAAGCGTCCGCTCGCTCGGTCGTCGACGAAGACCGCCAGGGCGGCCAATGCCGTCGTCAGGGTCGTGATCATGGTGATCCCGGCGAATACCCACGCGTTCACGAACCAGTGGATGTCCCCGATCTCCGCGTTCGGAAAGCGCTCCGTCAGATTGTCGACCTGCAGATTCCCGAGGAAGAGCGCATACAGCGCGATGAGGATCAGCGCGGACAGGAGGGAGAAGAACACCCCGGCCCGGTCGCGGAAGAACAGGCGCAGATTGCGGCCCATGAGGATCGAGACCGTTCTCATGCCGCCCGCCCTCCGGTCACGTTCAGGAAGACGTCGTCCATCGTCCCGTGGCGGAACTCGAAGTCGGTGACCTGTGGCGCCTGGATGAGCTCCCTCGCCTGCTCCACCCGGTCGACGGGCACGCGCACGACGTCGCCGCTGTGCTCGCCGACGACGCCCCGCGCGTCGCACTCGGCGAGGAAGGACGAGACGTCGGGCGTGCGTACGGTCAGCACACTCCGGCTGAACCGAGAGCGCAACTCCGCGGGAGTTCCCTCGGCCACGATCTCACCGCGGGCGATGATGCACACCTGATCGGCCCGCTCGGTCTCCTCCATGTAGTGGGTCGTCAGGAAGACGGTCGTCGAATGGTCAGCGCGGAGCTGGCCGATCGCCGACCAGATCTGTTCGCGCGACTGGGGGTCGAGGCCCGCGGTCGGTTCGTCGAGGAAGATCACGCTCGGACGGTGGAGGATCGCGCGCGCGATGTCGGCTCGGCGCTTCTGGCCGCCGGAGAGCACGCCGTAACGACGGTCCAGGAAGTCTCCGAGGGCGACCACCTCCGCGAGCTCGCCGATTCTCGCCGACGCGTCGCGCCGGCGCATCCCGTAGAAGCCGGCTCGGACGGCCAGATTCTCCCGGACGGTCAGCAGAGGGTCGAGGAGCGGGTTCTGGAAGACGGCGCCGATGACGTCGCGCACGCCGTTCGGGTCGTCCATCACGTCGCGGCCGTGCACACGGATCGTTCCCGACGTCGGGTTCAGGATCGTCGTGATGCAGCCGATGGTCGTGCTCTTGCCCGCACCGTTGGCGCCGAGGAACGCGAAGAGCGACCCCGCCGGGACCTCGAAGGACAGGTCTCGGACGGCCTCGAACGCACCGAAGGTCTTTCGCAGATGGCGAACCTCGACGCTCATGACCACCATCTCCGCGGTCCGATCGTGGGGTCAACGATCTGCACGCGCGTCCGCCGACCTCGCGCATGTTCATCGCGGAGCGCGGAATGGGAGTGGGTCATGTCCGCATGCTATTGACCGCTCTCACACCGCCCGGGCAGTCGATATCCCGTACTCGCGCTCCGCGCGGTGGCGTCCGAACCAGCTTCACCCGGGGGTTACGAGTTGCGTCTCCTCACGTCACCCGATGCGCGGACTCTCCCCTCAGATCCACCCCCGCTCGCGCGCATGAATCGTCGCCTGCTGCCGACTCGCGAGCCCGAGCTTGCCGAGCACCGACGACACGTGGTTGCGCACCGTCCCGGCAGACAGGTGCAGCGCGGAAGCGATCTCCGCCACCGTCTGCCCCCGGGCCCCCGCGCGCAGCACGTCGAGCTCGCGATCGGTGAGGGGGCTGCGTTCGTCGCTGAGCGCGTCGGCGGCGATCTCGGGATCGACGTACCGGCGGCCCGCCGCCACCTCGCGGATCACCGCGGCCACGTCGTCCGCGGGTCGGGACTTGGGCAGGAAGCCGTCGACCCCCGCACCGAGCGCGCGGCGCAGCACGCCGGGTCGGGCATGGCGCGTGACGATCACGCACCGCGACGGCACGCGCCGCAGGATGCGCGCGGCGGTGTCGACGCCGTCGAGGCCGGGCATCTCGAGGTCGAGCAGGCACACGTCGGGGCAAAGACGTTCGGCCTCGGCGA
>NZ_CAJYPF010000175.1 GCF_913776565.1 uncultured Microbacterium sp.
CGACCCGCTCGGTGCCGACTTCGACTACGCGGCCGCGTTCGCCACGATCGACCTCGATGAGCTGAAGGCGGACATCAAAGAGCTGCTCACCACCTCGGTCGACTGGTGGCCGGCGGACTACGGCAACTACGGCCCGCAGATGATCCGCATGGCCTGGCACGCCGCCGGCACCTACCGCATCGCCGACGGTCGCGGCGGGGCGGGGACCGCGATGCAGCGCTTCGCCCCCATCGGCAGCTGGTGGGACAACGGCAACACCGACAAGTCCCGTCGCCTCCTGCAGCCGATCAAGCACAAGTACGGCAACGCGCTGTCGTGGGCCGACCTGATGGTCCTGACCGGCAACTGCTCGCTCGAGCTGATGGGCCTGCCGACCTACGGCTTCGCCGGGGGACGGCTCGACGCCTGGGAGCCCGACGACGGCACCTGGTGGGGACCCGAGGTCTGGAACCCGCACAACGTCGAGAGCCCCGACGAGATGGTCAGCCGCGACGAACGCTGGCACGGCGAGAACGGCGACGCGGACTACGACCTGCAGAGCCCGCTGGCCGCGTCGCACCAGGCCCTGATCTACGTCAACCCCGAGGGGCCGTACGCCAACGGCGACCCGATGGGCTCGGCCCGTGACATCCGCATCACCTTCACGCGCATGGCGATGAACGACGAAGAGACCGTCGCCCTGATTGCCGGCGGACACGCGTTCGGCAAGAGCCACGGCCAGGTGCCCGCGTCGAAGATCGGCCCGTCGCCCGAGCTCGCACCGATCGAGTCGATGGGTCTCGGGTGGCACAACCCGGTGGGCAGCGGCAACGCCGAGAACACCTCGACCAACGGCATCGAGGGCAGCTGGACGCCGAACCCGATCCAGTGGGACAACACCTACCTCGAGAACCTGTTCGCCTACGACTGGGAGCAGACGAAGAGCCCGGCCGGCGCGCTGCAGTGGATGCCCACCGACCCCGACGCGCCGAAGACCCCCGACGCGCATGTGCCGGGGCAGATGAACCCGCTCATGATGATGACCTCGGACATCGCCCTGAAGGTCGACCCGGAGTACCGGGCCGTGTGCGAGCGCTTCCTGGCCGACTTCGACCTGTTCACGCTGGCGTTCTCGAAGGCCTGGTACAAGCTCACCCACCGCGACATGGGCCCGAAGCACCGCTACCTCGGCACCGAGGTCACCATCGCCGACGACCTGCTCTGGCAGGACCCGCTGCCCGACGCCGAGGGCCCCGCCCTCGACGAGGCCGACGTGGAGACCCTCAAGAAGGCCGTCCTCGACACGGGGCTGTCCGTGTCCGACCTCGTCTACACGGCCTTCTCCGCCGCCTCCACCTATCGCGACAGCGACAAGCGGGGAGGGGCGAACGGCGGACGTCTCGCCCTCGCGCCCCAGAAGGACTGGGCGGTCAACCGCCGCACCGTCCCGGTGATCGAGGCGCTGCGGTCCGTGCAGTCGGACTTCGCCGCCGCGTCGGACGGACGCCAGGTCTCGCTCGCGGATCTCATCGTCCTCGCCGGCACGGCCGCGGTCGAGCAGGCCGCGCGGGCGGCGGGCTCCGACGCCGAGGTCCCGTTCACTCCGGGCCGCGTCGACACGACGCAGGAGCTCACCGACATCGAGATGTTCGAGTGGCTCCGCCCGGTCGCGGACGGGTTCCGCAACTTCGTGTCCGAGCGCTTCGACCAGTTCGCCCCGGGTGTCGCGCCCGAGGCGGCGTTCCTGGACAAGGCGAACCTGTTCACGCTCACCGCGCCCGAGTGGGCCGTCCTGACGGCAGGGCTGCGCGTCCTCGGCGCCAACTGGGACGGATCCGACCGGGGGGTGTTCACCGATCGCGTCGGCGTCCTGACGACGGACTTCTTCGTCAATCTGACCGACACCGATCTGGTCTGGACCAAGGACGACGACACCGCGTCGACCTTCACCGGCCGCGTCCAGGCGACCGGCGAGGCGCGCTGGCGGGCGTCGCGCAACGATCTCGTGTTCGGCTCGAACGCGCAGCTCCGCTCGATCGCCGACGCCTACGCGGGCACCGATGGGCAGGAGCGGTTCGTCCGCGACTTCGTCGAGGTCTGGTCGAAGGTGATGATGCTGGACCGCTTCGACGTGAAGGGGCACAAGCGCTACGGCGCGATGGCCGCCTGACCCACGTCGCCGCGCTCGTCGCCCCCTCTCGCATCGGAGAGGGGGCGACGTCGCGTGTGCGCGGTACGTCTACCGCGTCGCCCGCTCCAGCAGCTCCAGCACGTGCACGTACGACTCCCCCGTCGCCTTGGTCATCCCCAGCTCGCACGTGCGGTTGCACGAGGCGTGCGCGTCGGCACCCCATCCCGCGACCTCGGCCGCCTCCGGCGCTGTGGCCGACGAAGAAGGCCCCGTCGGATGACGGGGCCTTCGCACTTCGTATGTCCGCGGGGGGAGGCCGGAGCCCGCAAGTCCCGCGACTAGTGAGCCTCATTGTACCGTTACGGGATGCCCGCTGCCACTCCGCCCGACGAGGCCGAGATCCGCGCCACGCTCAGCGCCCCACGTGCAGGCACGTACGTCGCTGCGTGTGGCGGAGACACCGGCAGAGCCGTCGAACTGTACGGCTGGAACGCCCGCGTTTCAGCGGCCCTGATGCTGCCGGCGCACTTCGCCGAGATATCGACGCGCAATGCAGCTTCCGATGTTTTGGAGCGGCTCTATGGCCCGCGATGGCCCTGGAACCCGACCTTCGAGGCCAGTTTGCCGAACGCAGGTCGCTACAACCCACGACGCGACCTGTTGAACACACGGGGGACGAACCCGACGACGGGGAAGGTGATAGCGGAGCTGAAGTTCGTCTTCTGGCAAAAGCTCTTCACCAGCCGCAACGACGTTCGACTCTGGGAGCCCCACATCGCGTGGGCTTTTCCGGGCGCACCGACCATGGCCGCGGCCAGTCTGCGTGATCGGATCTACCGGGACCTCGACATCCTTCGACACCTCCGCAACCGACTCGCTCATCACGAGCCGGTCTTCACGCGGAACCTTCTCGACGATCTCACACGCACCCTCGATCTCATCGAACTGCGCAGCCGCAGCACCTCACAGTGGGTGCGGGCAATGGAGGACGTCACCACGATCGTCGCCGAACGACCATAGGTCGGGACGGCAGGACATGCTCTGCGGACAGGGGCTCCCCTACCGCGTCGCCCGCTCCAGCAGCTCCAGCACGTGCACGTACGACTCCCCCGTCGCCTTCGTCATCCCCAGCTCGCACGTGCGGTTGCACGAGGCGTGCGCGTCGGCACCCCATCCCGCGACCTCGGCCGCCTCCGGCGCTGTGGCCGCCTCGGTCAGCTCGGGGTGCAGCATCCCGCGGTCCCCCGCGTAGGCGCAGCAGCCCCACGCATCGGGAACCCGCACCTCGGCCGCGACGGCCTCCCCCACCGCGCGCAGCGCCGGGTCGATGCCCAACTGCTTCGACGAGCACGTCGGGTGAAGGGCCAGCAGCTCCGCCACCGGGGTCGCCGTGAGGCGTGGAAGAAGAGCGGATGCCGCGAAGGCCACGGCATCCACGACCTCCACGCCCTCGTCGCGCAGGGTCGCCGCGAATCCCTCGGTGCAGCTCGACGCGTCGCACACGACCGGGAGCGCCCCCTCGCGCGAGGCCTCGCGCACCGCGGCGCGGACGCGCGCCGACATCGTCGCGTGCCCCTTCGCGAAGCCCTTCGACGACCAGGGCGTGCCGCAGCACAGCGCGTCGATGCCGTCGGGCACCACCGCCGCGACCCCCGCGCGCTCGAGCAGGCGCGTGAACGCGGCGGTCGCGCCGATCCCGTCGGCGGGGCCGAACATGCTGCCCACGCAGGCCGGCAGGAACACCGCGACGGGCTCCGCGCCCGGAGCCCCGACGACGGAGCCCAGCGAGCGACGCGACGACCCTCCGCTCGGCAACTCCGCCGAGTAGCGGGGCACCGTGTCGGTGCCGAGCACCGCGCGGGCGGCATCCGTCACCGTCCGCACCGCCGACGTCGGCAGCGCCGAAGCGACCGAGAGCGCCGCGGAACCCGCTCGGGTGACCGCTCCCCACCCGGTCGCCGCGGCCGACCAGCCCGCGGCGAGCACGGGGTTGGCGTCCTCGCGGCGGAAGCGCTTCATCAGCGAGCCCGTGTTGATGAGCACGGGGCACGCCGTCTGGCACATGCCGTCGACGGCGCAGGTCTGCACGCCGTCGTAGTCATAGTCCTTCTCGAGTTCCGCGGCCAGGGCGCCGTCGCCGCGCGCGCGGGCGGCGGTCGACGCGCGGCGCACGACGATGCGCTGGCGCGGGGTGAGCGTCAGCGACCGGCTCGGACACACCGGCTCGCAGTACCCGCACTCGACGCACCGGTCGGCCTCGGGCTCGATCGACACGGGGGTCTTGAGGTTGCGCATGTGGGCGGTGGGATCGTCGTCGATGATGACGCCCGGATTCAGGATGCCGCCCGGGTCGAGCACCCGCTTCAGTCGCACCATCACGTCGTACAGCTCGTCGCCGTACTGCCGTCGCACGTAGGGCGCCATCGCGCGGCCCGTCCCGTGCTCGGCCTTGAGGTTGCCGCCGGCGCCCAGCACGAGGTCGACCATCGCGTCGGTGAAGCCCTCGAACCGGCGAAGGGCCGTCGCCCCCTCGAAGCGGTCGGTGAGCATGAAGTGGATGTTGCCGTCCTTGGCGTGACCGAAGATCACGCTGTCGGCGTAGGCGAAGCGCGCGAACAGCTCCTGCAGGCCCTCGCACGTGTCGGCGAGGCGGTCGACCGGCACGACCACGTCTTCGAGCAGGGCGGTGGTGCCCGAGGGCCGCGCGCCGGCGACCGAGGCGTACAGGCCCTTGCGGAAGGTCCACGCGGCGGCACGATCGGCGGCGTCGCTCGAGAAGACGGCCGGGTCGCGCAGCTGCTGCTCCGCGAGGACGCGCACCCCGGCGTCGGCGAGCTCGCGCAGGGCGGACGGATCGTCCGCGTGGTACTCCACGAGCAGAGCCGCCTGCGTGGTGGCCTCGAAGCCGTGGATCGCCGCGGGCGTGCCCGCCAGACGCTGGCCGACGCGGAGCGACGTGGCATCCATGAGCTCCAGCGTCGCCGCGCCCGTCGCCACCAGCGCGGGAAGCGAACGGGTGGCGGCGTCGAGCGTCGGGAACACCGCGAGCGCCGTCGCGATCGCGGGGCGGATGGGCACGGTGCGGAACGTCGCCTCGGCGACGAAGGCGAGAGTCCCCTCCGATCCCACGACGAGGTGGGCGAGCAGGGCCGCGGGGGTGTCGAAGTCGAGGAACGCGTTGAGGGCGTACCCCATGGTGTTCTTCATCGCGAACTGCCGCTCGATGAGGGCGACGCTCGCGGCATCCGCCACCACGCGCTCCCGCAGGCGCATCAGCTCGTCGACGAGGGCGGGCTCGCGCTGGGCGAGCAGGCGGTCGGCATCCGGGTCCGCGGTGTCGACGACGGTTCCGGATGCCAGCACCACGACGAGCGACTCGAGGGTGCGGTACGAGTTCTCCGCCGTCCCGCAGGCCATGCCGCTGGAGTTGTTCGCGATGACGCCGCCGATCGTGCAGGCGGCCTCGCTCGCCGGATCGGGACCGAGGCGGTGGCCGTGCCGCGCGAGCCGCGCGTTGACCTGGCGCACCGTCGCCCCGGGCTGGGCGCGCACCCGGCGTCCACCGTCGAGCACGTCGATGCGTCCGAACCCCTGCCGCACGTCGACCAGCAGCCCCGCGCCCGACGACTGCCCCGACAGGCTCGTGCCGCCCGAGCGGAACGTCACCGGGGTCCGCGAGGCCGTCGCGGCGCGCAGGATCGCGCCGACCTCCGCCGCATCGGCGGCGACGACCACGGCCTCGGGGGTGAGGAGGTAGTGCGAGGCGTCGTTGGCGTAGGCGACGCGGTCGATCGCGCGGGTGCGCAGTCGCGACGGGTCGCCGACGGCCGCGGCGATCTCGGGCGCGACGGTGCTCATGCGGTCTCCTGGGGTCGTCGGGTGGCGGCGGGCGCCGGAGTCTCCCCCTCGGCGGTCAGCACGCGCGAGAGGTCGGGCGAGGTCTCGACGAGGGCCCGGATGCCGAGCGGCGGACCCGCCACGACCGTCGAGGCGTGCGCGACGGCGTGCGCCCCCCACTCGGCCGCGCTGGCGGCGGCGACCGCGAGCGCGTCGGCACCGGCGGCGGACGCGGCCGGGGCGCGCGTGAGACCGAGCAGGAAGCCCGCGAGGGCGGCGTCTCCCGCCCCGGCGGTGTTGGCGACGTACGGGGCGTCGGCGCGCGCGAACACCGCGCGCTCTGCGGTCACGGCGAGCAGTCCGTCGGCGCCCATGCTCGCGAGCACCGTCTGCACGCCCCGGGCGACGACCTCGCGCGCCGCGACCACGACGTCGCCGAGGGTCTCGAGCGGGCGGCCCACGGCCGCGGCGAGTTCGTCGACGTTCGGGGTGAGCAGGTCGATGCCGGTCGGATCGGCCAGCAGCGCATCGAGCGCCGCACCGCTCGTGTCGACGGCGACCCGGGCGCCCAGCTCGCGGGCGAGATCGCGCACGCCCCCGAGGTCGACGATCGCCCCGGTGCCGGCGAGCTCGGGCAGGCTCCCCGAGATCACGAGCCACGCGTCGCCGCGGGTCGAGAGCTCCTCGCGCAGGACCGCGACCGTGGCATCCCACGCCTGCTTCGACAGCGGCGGGGTCGGGGCGTTGACCTTCGTCGTGGCGCCGACCGCGTCGATGATCGACGTGTTCACCCGCGTCGCGCCGGGCACCTCGACGATCCGCAGGAGAGGGGCGGTCAACCCGCAGCGGGCGAACCGCACGTCGTCGGAGCCGAGCACCACGACCGCGGCGGTGTCGGCGCCGCCCGCGGCGAGGGCGGCCGAGACGTTGACGCCCTTGCCGCTCACCTCGCGCGTGTAGCTGTCGGCGCGGGTGAAGGTCGCGGGGCGCAGGGCCGCGACGCGGTAGGTGGCGTCGATCGCCCCGGCGGCGGTGAGGGTGACGATGCGGCTCATGCGCCGACCTCGCTGACGATGCGCCCGGTGATGACGTCGAGAAGGCGATGCACCTCGCCGGCGACCGCCGCGCGGCCGGGGGCGAGCCAGCGGCGGGGATCGATGGCATCCGGATCCCGGTCCAGCTCATCGCGGACGGCCGCGGTCAGCACGGTGTTGAGGTGCGTGCCGATGTTGATCTTGCGCATGCCCGCGCGCACGGCGCCGTCGATCCCGGCGTCGGCGACACCGCTCGAGCCGTGCAGCACGAGCGGCACCGGGAGTTCTGCGGCGAGCCGAGCGATGAGGTCCTCGTCGAGGGTCGCGCTGCGCTCGCGCATCGCGTGCTCGCTGCCCACCGCCACGGCCAGGGCGTCGACCCCGGTCGCCGCGACGAAGCGCGCGGCCTCGGCGACGTCGGTGCGCACACCCGGCGCGTGGGCGCCCTTGCCGCCGATCTCGCCGAGCTCGGCCTCGATCCAGGCGCCGGCGGCGTGCACGCGGGCGGCGACGGCGGCGGTGCGCTCGAGGTTCTCGGCATCCGACAGGTGGGCCGCGTCGAACATGACGGAGCGGATGCCGACGGCCAACGCCTCGTCGACGAGCGGCTCGTCGGTGGCGTGGTCGAGGTGCACGACGACGTCTACCCGCGCGGCCTCGGCCAGGCGCAGGGCGGCGGTCGCGGCGGGCGCGATCCCGCCGTGGAAGGCGATGGCGTTCTGCGAGAGCTGGAGGATCACGCCGGTCTCGGCGGCCTCGGCCCCCGCGACGACGGCCTCGGCGACCTCGAGGGTGATGAAGTTGAAGGCCCCGACCGCGCGGTGCGCGGCGAGCAGGTCGGGCATGTCGGCCAGCGGCACGGCGGTCTCTCTCTCCGCGCGCAGCGCGGGGTGGGGTTCATCTCGCGTGAGGGGTCGTTTCGTGTCGCTTCGGAGCGTCCGAGGCGACAGTTCGTGACCCCTCACGCGAGAGAGAGGGGGTGGGGTGGGGGGTCAGCAGGAGGACTTGTAGACCGCGTCCTTGCCGTCGGTGGTGATGTTGTCCTTGGTGAGGATGGTGAAGCCGGTCTGGATCTTCGCCTCGGTGGATTCGCCCTTCAGCGCCGCGATGGCCTGCTTGACGCCGTCGGAGCCGATGGTTCCGGGTTCTTGGGCGACGAGGGCCTGGACGGTTCCGGCTTCGAGGGCCTTGACCTGGGCGGGGCCGGCGTCGAAGCCGACGATGGTGACGGCGCCCTGCTTGCCGGCCTGCTGGACGCCGGTGGCGCTTCCTTCGGCGGCGAAGAGGTTGGCGGCGAAGATGCCGACGATGTCGGGGTCCTTCTGCAGCGCGGCGGTGACGA
>NZ_CAJYPF010000176.1 GCF_913776565.1 uncultured Microbacterium sp.
TGGCGCGCCACGAGGGGCAGCAGACCGCGGTAGTCGACGTCGACCTCGACGCCCAGGCGGCGCAGCTCCCGCGCCAGGGCACGGGTCAGCGGGTCGGCGAGGTCTTCGAGACGGCTCTCGCGCCCGCGCGCCGCGACGTTGCCGAGGATCCCCATCAGGGTGGCCGCGCCGTGCTCGAGGCGTCCGTCGTCGAACGCCGACGGACGGATCGACGACACGATGACCATCGAGCGGCGCGCCCGGGTCATGCCCACTGTCAACAGGCGCTCGCCGTCGGGGGTGGACAGATCGCCGAAGTCGCTCAGCACGCGCCCGTGGCGGGTCAGTCCGAACCCGAGCGAGAACACCACACGGTCGCGGCTCTCGGCCACCGACTCCTCGAGGGTCAGCACGGCGAAGGGCTCGGCGGCATCCCTCGAGACGAACCCGGCCACGTCCGACCGCCCCGCCAGCGCCGCCACGACCGACGCGCGCACGCGCTCGGCGTGCTTTCGGCTCGCGGTGACCACCATGAGGGACTCGGACGCGCGGTTGACCGCGTGCTCGACCACCAGCGTGACCACGCGCGCGACCTCGGCGTCGGGGCTCTCGACCGCGCCGCTCACGGGATCGGGCGCGCCGACACCGCCCTCGACGTAATCGACGCTCAGGCTGCCGCGGCCCAGGTACGAACCGGCCCAGGGCAGCGACACGATCTCGCCGCCGTAGAAGGCGTCGTTGACGAGCTGCGAGAGGTCTTCTCCCCCGGCGCGGTAGCTGCGGGTGAGCGTCTCGACGGGCAGCAGCTCGGCGACGCGCTCGAATACCGACACTCCGTCGAAGGGCACCTCGTCGGCCTCGTCGACCGCGGGATCGACCGAGGCGCTGACGCGGAACGGCGTCGGCTTCTGCACCACCGGGTCGCCGAAGAGGACGATCTGCCGCGCGCGGCGCAGCCCCGGGGTCGCCTCGGCCAGGCACAGCGCGGCGGCGTCGGCGATGATCACCACGTCGAACGCGAGGTCGTGCGGCACATCGGGGACCTCGTACGGGGACGCGAGCCATACCGGCGCGAGGGTGCGCAGCAGCGTGGGCGCGGCATCCGAGATCTCCTGCGCGGTGTGCAGGCCGTCCTTGAGCACGCGCTTGAGCGCCGTTGCCTCGTCGGCGTGGTCGACGATGCCGATGCGCCACTGCGTGGCCAGTTCGGCCGCCAGCAGCGGTCCGGCCGCGGCCGCGTGCGCCTCGTCGACGAGACGGAAGTCGCGCTCGAGGCGGTCGACGACGCTCGTGTTGGCCCCCAACAGCGCGCGATCGGTGCGCAGCAGGTGCTCCAGCGCCGACTGCCACCAGACGAACTCCAGCTCGGTGCCGACCCGCTCCTCGGGGACGTGACGGACCGACAGCTCGACGAGCAGCTGCTCCAGCCCCAGGCGGGCGAGCTCGGAGCGCAGCTGGGCGCGCTCGACGAGGTTGTCGAAGAACGTCGATTCGGCCGCAAGACCCGCGAGGGTGCGCACGAGCCGCTGCACGGGCAGCGTCGCGAGACGCTCGGAGCCCTGACGACCGAGGATCTGGTCGAGCTCGCCGAGCAGCGCGTCGGTACGCTGCCAGGCCACGCTCACGTCGGCGAGGCCCAGCGGGACCTCGGGGGTGACGCCGGCCTCGACGACGCGCTGCCACTCCGTGCGCTGCTGCTGGATGCGCACGAGCGCCTCGTACATGTCGGGCACGTGCACGCCCGGGCGCACGTACTCCTTCGACAGCCGCTTGAGTCGACGACGGTTCGGGCCGCTCATCGGCGAGGCGTCGCGCCGCGGCGAGTGCGCGTCGATCAGCTCGCCGAGCGGACGCTCGAAGACACTGGGGCTGAACCGGTCGAGCGACTCGCGGATGCCCTGCAGCAGCTTGAGGTACGACCCGAGCTCCGACACCGTCTGGAACGGCCGCATGCGCGTCTGCGCGATGAGCTCGTAGCCGCGCTCGAGCAGGCGCGGCACGTCCTGCGTGTGCAGCTTTCCGGCCAGGTCGTGCGCGGCGCGCGCGTCCTCGGTGCGGGTGAAGCTGACGCCGTACCAGGGCGAATCGTCGGGTCCGAACCGGAACTCGCCCAGGCGCGCGGCCATCGCGAGCGCGCGGGCCGCGGCATCCCGTCGCCCCGCGAGCTTCTCGAGAGTGGCGAGGTCGAAGCGGGCCTCGGTCGAGGGAGCCGGAGAAGTGGATGCCAACGACGTCAGGGCGCGCAGCACGTCGAGCGCCGAGACGCCCAGCGCCAGGTGCGGCTCGGTGACCGCGGAACGATAATCGCGCAGCACCGTGCGCAGGCGCACCAGGGCGTCGTCGATCTCGGCGACCTTGGGCTGCTCGGCCTTCTCGTTGCGTCCGATCGCGCGGATGAGGTCGCGGCGCACGTGGTGCGGCGACACGGCGAGACCCGTGAGGCCCACCCCGGCCAGGCGGTGACGGATGCCGTCGAGCGTGGAGCGGCGCGCGCTGACGACGAGCACACGCTTGTTCGCGTGCACCAGCTGACCGATCGCGTTGATGACCGTCTGCGTGCCACCCGTGCCGGGCAGCGTGTGCACCGCGAGCGAGTGGCCGGCCGAGATCCGGGCGAGGACGCGCTCCTGCTCGGCATCCGCGTCGAGGAGCAGCGTGTCGGCCGCGGGCGTGCGCTCGTCGGGGCCCACGACCACCGGGTCGGCGCGGCGAACGGTGATCCGCGCACGGTCGTCGGGATGACCCGCGAGCGCGTTCAGCAGCGTGTCGTCGAGGTCGTGGGTGTCGCGCGCCATGCCGGAGCCGACGTCGGCGAACGACGAGATGACCAGGCGCGGGTGCACGACGAACGTCGGCACGTGCGACGTCAGGCGACGGATGTGGTCGATGACGGGCTGCGGCTTGAACACGCCCTGGTCGTACGCCAGACCCGCGAGGGCGGCGCTGTCGATCTGGATGCCGAGGTGCGTGCGGAACGCGCGCGCCAGCTCGGGGTTCATGACGAAAGCCCCGTGGAGCTTCAACTCGAAGTCTCCGTGGTGGCGGCGGATCGCCAGCGGGCGCAGCAGGACGGGGGCCGACCACTCGACCCCGCCGATCTTCCACGCCGCCAGCCCGACCGCCAGATGCACGGGTTCGAGGCCGCGCGCCGTGCGCAGCTCGACGTTCTTCGCCGTGATGCGGTCGGCGGCCATGCGGGCGGTGCGCAGTGCGACCTCGTCGCGGAAGAGGTTGGAGAGCATGGTCGCGCGCCCCGTGATGAATTGCGGGAGCGACCCCGGGTGCGCTTTGGTGATGTCGATCCCGGCGTCGCGCGCGTCGTCGAAACGCAGCAGCGTCGAGCGCCCGCCGAGGGCCGCGGCCTCGGATCTGATGCGGTCCCGCTCGGGGTCGGCCACATGGCGGACCACGATGCCGGGCTCCGACAATCGCAGCTCGCCCGGATCGACGGACGACGTCGAATCGTCTCCGTCGGCACCACTCACGGTACCGTCCTCAGCTCGCCACACACCTGTCAGACTAAGCCGGGCGGCTGGGGAACGCGCGCAGCGGACCCGAGTTTCGCGACAATCGGCGACACGCCGGATCACCGGCCGTTCCTCCCCACCGGCCGACCCGCCGGGGCTCTCCCCCGTTCGCGGCGGGGGTCGTCCCGGCTCGGTGACGGGGTCTACAGGATGGGCGCATGAACAGAGTCACCAGCACCGACTACGACAGCCCGGTGGGCCCCGTGCTGCTCACCTTCGTCGACGATGCGCTCGTGCGCCTCGACCTCGCGCACGAGGGGCTCGACCGCTCACGTGCCGAGATCGCCGCCCGGCTCGGCGTCGCCCCCGACCCCGATCCGGGCCCCGGCGTCGCTCTCGTCCGGCAGCTCGACGAGTACTTCGACGGCCGGCGACAGACGTTCGACGTGGCTCTCGACTGGCGCCTCGTGCGCGGCTTCACCCGCGCGGCCCTCGAGGCGACGCTCGAGATCCCCTACGGCGAGACCGCGGCTTACGGCGAGGTCGCCGTCATGGCGGGGGCGCCCGGCGCGGCCCGTGCGGTCGGCACCGCGTGCGCCTCGAGCCCCTTCTCGATCGTGGTGCCGGTGCACCGGGTGGTGCGCGCCGACGGCTCGATCGGAGAGTACGGCGGCCATCCCGAGGTCAAGCGTCACCTGCTCGATCTCGAGGGAGCGGCCGGGGGCCTGCGGGCGGCGGGCTGAACGACGAGAACGCCCGGCCCCGCGTGACGCGGTGACCGGGCGCTTCCTGTCTCGTGGTGCGACCGTCAGTGGTTCGACGCCTTCTCGGCGCCGAAACCGGTGAGGGAACGCACGTCCATCTCGGCGGCCTTGCGACGGTCCTCGGCGGTGCGCGAGGTCACCGACCCCAACCAGCCCAAGAAGAAGCCCAGCGGGATCGACACGATGCCCGGGTTGTTCAGGGGCCAGATCGCCACCCCCGTGTTCACGAAGACGCTGGTGGGCGTGCCCCAGAACACCGGCGAGAGGAAGATCAGCACCAGGGCCGAGCCCAGGCCGCCGTACATGCTCCACACCGCGCCGCGCGTGGTGAACCGGCGC
>NZ_CAJYPF010000177.1 GCF_913776565.1 uncultured Microbacterium sp.
TGAGCGTCATCGGCGACAAAGAGGTCGTGCACACCCTCTTCACCGAGATCGCGCCCCTGGTGGCCGAGCGTGACGGCGGCTACACCCGCATCACCAAGGTCGGCAACCGCAAGGGCGACAACGCCCCGATGGCCGTGATCGAGCTCGTCCTCGAGCCCGTCGCCAAGAAGGCGTCGAACAAGGCGGCTGCTGCTCCCGCGGCCGCCGCTCCCGCCGCCGAGAAGCCCGTCGCCGACGAGCCCGCCGCGGACGAGACGGCGAACGACGAGGCCGCCGAGGCCGGCGCCGAGTCGCCCGCAGAGGGTGCTGCAGCTGAAGCCGCCGCCGCCGACGCGGTCCAGGACGACGCAAAGGCGTAACCTCTTCGCTCGCACGAAACCCCCGCCCCTTCGGGCGGGGGTTTCGTCGTTTGGACGCCGTGAACGCTCATAGGCTGGTGTGGTGCGCATTCGTCTCGACATCTCCTACGACGGCACGCACTTTCGCGGGTGGGCTCGGCAACCCGGACTCCGCACCGTTCAGGGCGAGCTCGAGGACGCCCTCGCCCGCATCGTCGGAGGCTCACCGCGGCTGATCGTCGCGGGCCGCACAGATGCAGGGGTGCACGCGTCCGGTCAGGTCGCCCACATCGATCTCGACGCGGACCAGGTCGGACGTCTGCCGCGTCGTCGCCGGGACGGCGATGAAAGCGATGCCGTGTCAGCCCTCGCCGGGAGGATCCGCGGGGTCCTCGGCGCATATCCGGACGTCACCGTCCACCGAACCACAGTCGCCCCCGAGGGGTTCGACGCGCGCTTCTCCGCCGTGTGGCGTCGCTATTCCTACCGTCTTGCGGACGCTTCGACGGGTTACGATCCGCTCGCCCGGCAGTGGACGACGACGACCCGCAGCGCGCTGGACGTCCGATCGATGGACGCCGCCGCGAATCGTCTCATCGGTCTTCACGACTTCGCCGCGTACTGCAAGGCCCGCGACGAGGCGACCACCATTCGGACGCTGCTCGAATACGACTGGCGCCGCGGCGAAGACGGCGTCCTCGTCGCGAACGTGCGCGCGGATGCGTTCTGTCACAGCATGGTGCGCGCGCTGGTCGGCGCGTGCGTGGCCGTGGGGGAGGGGCGGATCGCCGTCGACGACGTCGTCGCCATCCGTGATGCCCGCATGCGGATTCCCGAGACCAAAGTCCTCGCCGCTCGCGGGCTTGTTCTCGCCGAGGTCGGATACCCCGCTGACGACCTGCTGGCGGCCCGTGCCGAACAGACACGTCGGCGACGGGATGCCGACGACCCGGCATCCTGATTCACCCCGTCTGCGCTGGTGCAACCCTCGGCCGTGGCATCGACAGCGGTCGTAGGCTGTCCACGCCATGAAGGTCATCTCGTACAACCTCAACAAGCATCGTGCGGCCGGAGAACTCGTCGCCCTCGTCGAGAAGCACGAGGCGGACGTCCTGTGTCTGCAGGAGTGCGACTCCCGTGACATCCCCGATCGCATCAGCGGATTGCGTCTGGCCGAGGCCACGCAGCGGAACCGCCTGGGCCTCGCGGTGTACTACCGCGAGAACACCTTCCGTGCCGAGGATGTCCGCGCGATCGGACTGAAGAAGTCACTGCATGATTACGTGCTGAAGCCGGCCGAGGAGCGGATGCTGGGCGTGCGGCTGCGGGACATCGACCACGGTCGCGATGTCATCGTGGCCTCTTTCCACGCGGCGCCGCTGACGGCGCTGAATTCCTTGCGCCGGCATCAGATCCGGACCGCGCTGTCCGAGCTCCAGGATCTCGGTCCCGGTCTTCCCGCCCTGATGGTGGGGGATTACAACTACCCGGTGTTCAAGGAGAACCTCGGCCAGAGAATTCGTGACCAGGGATACGAGCTCACGTTGAGCGACGCACGGACCTACACGCGCTACCGGTTTTTCAAGGGGCACTACGATTTCGCGACATCGGCGGGGTTCGACATCGCGCATATCAAGACGCTGCCGCAGGGGCTGAGCGACCACCTGCCCATCTTGGTCACCGCCGAGGTGACGACGACGCACATCAGCGGAGGTGTGTGAGCTCCGGGGTTCCGAGACGGTGGAAACGCCGAGAGGGCCCCGTCGTGAGGCGACGGGGCCCTCTGCTTCGAAAGAGGAGCTCAGCTGCGGGCGCTGCGGCGGCGGCGGCGGATCGCCGCTCCGACGACGACAGCGCCACCGGCGACGACGAGACCCGCGCCGGCGATCCACACTCCCGTCGTGGCACCCGCATCGAAGCCGGTTACGGCGAGTCCGCCTTTGGCGGGGGAGGAAGGCGTGCCGGTCACGGTGACGGAGCCGTGCAGGACGGTTCCGCTTCGTGCGCCCGTGAATGTGAAGTCGTAACGGCCGCTCGCATTCTGGGGCACCGTGACGGGGACGCGGAGGGAGCCGTTGATGGCCTTGCTGCGCAGCGTGGTGTTCGTCTGGACGACGGATGCGAGAGCGATGCCGTTGGCGTTGACGCCGCTCACCGAGATGAGGACGTCTTCGTCTCCCTGCAGTGCAGGACGGTTGGTCGTGAAGACCGTCTGGCCGCCGGCCGGGATGACCGGGGGCGTCGCGATGACGACGGCGGGGTCGACGTAGGCGTTGGCGGCCGTCGGGGCCATCACCGCGGCCGCGGCGAGCGACAGCGCGGCGATTGCTCGGAGGATCGTGGTCTTCATGGTGTGCCCATCTGGTCAGCGTGATCGAGCCGGTGGAGCGGTCCGCATCATCCGTCGAGACTCGCGTGGCTCTGACGTCGATCTTTCAGCAGGGGCACCATCACGGTGGCGCGATCGACGACGGTTTCACGAACATCGGGCCCGGACTTCACCCGTTGCCGCCCGGTTCCGTGTCAGCCTCGTCGGCCGGGAACCGGCATGCGCCGGCGCCGGGTACCTCGGCCGGATCGCGGGTCGGAGTCGACACGGCATCCAGCACGGATGTCTCGGGGAGGGCGATCTCGAGGTCGATCGACGCGCTGCGACCCGGAGGCAATTCGACCGACCATTTCAGGACCGTGCGCCCGTCGTGAGTGCCACCCGCGAAGCCCGAGGCGATGGGGCTGTCGCTCGCGGAGCGCTGATCGACGACGGACGCGCCCGGCGGCAGATAGATGTACACACCCGTGAGAGCGTCACCAGGGGGTATTCCGTACGTGCCGGCGCCGGTGACGTAGGCGGGGAGCAGACGGGGGTCGGGAGCGTCGCTGCGGAGCTCGACGTGGACGGAGGCGGTTCCCGATCCGCACCACGCGGTCTCGACCCGCGGCCGCAGGTAGTAGTCCATCTTCGAACCCGTGCCGTCGTTCAGATAGACCCCGATCGTGGTCCGAGCCGCGTCGGAGACGGGGAGTGCGCCCTGCAGCGTGGTGCCGTCCAGAAGAGCCTGGGTGGCGGCATCCGCGTTCCAGACCAGGAGTCGCCGCTCGGCCGACGCGCGCGTGACGGCATCGATGAGGGCGACCGGAGCGGCCCGCCCCTCGGTGAGCGCCTGGAAGACCGCGATCGATGCGGAACGGAAGAACGCGTCCTGCGCGGTCGGGTCCGGATAGCGCGCGTAGACGTCGTGCAGCAGTAGCGGGATCGCCGAATCGGCGGTCATCTCGTCGCCTGTGGGAAGGCGTACGGGTCCCGTCGCGCGCAGAAGATACGACAGAGTGACGGGATCGACCGCCACGACGGCGTCGACCTTCGCTCCGTGCACGCGGCGCCACATCTCCTGCGCGAGGGGAGCGCCGACGGTGAAGTCCGGCACCTGCGTCGTGTCCTGGATGTAGCGCGCGGGGCGGGTGCCGTACAGGTCTTGGACGTCGGCAGGCAGAGATGCCACCGGGGCGCCGCTCAGCCGGGCGAAATCGCCGGAAGACCCCTGAGCGGAGAGCGTGAGACGTCCGCCGCTCGCATCGATCTGGGCGACGGCGCCGACCACACCCCCGACGGAGCGCCACTCGGCGTTGTTCTGGAACAGAACGAGCGTCGAGCGAGGCCCGTCAGCCCCGAGCATCCGCGGGACCAGCGAGGTGGCACGTCGCAGCGCATCGGCACGATCGGCCGCCGCGTCCAGGACATCCGCGGCGTGAGCGACGGTACGGGACAGTCGGCCGAGGAGGGGGGTGCGGTCGATCGCACCCACCTCGTCGGCGCTGCGTCGTAGCGTTTGAGCTGCGGTGGCAGCGGCGGGCTCGGCGGCTGCGAGGCGGTCGACGTCCACGACGCCGTCCGTCGGCTGCAGGGCCGCGGTCGCGAGATCGCCCGCGACGGAGGCGAGCGGCGTGAGGCCTCGGGTGACGGCGTCGTCGATCGCAGCGGCGGTACGCGCGACCGCCCGTAGTTGCGGACCCACCCAGGGCAAGGACTCCGCCAGCTGCCAGATCGGGTCGCTCGTCAGCGAGCGGGCCGCGTCGGTATCAGCGCCGATCGGAGCGAGCATCGCCAGGGCGGTCGCCGGATCGTCCGCCGCCTGGGTAGCGGCGGTCACCGTCGCCTGGGCGGACTCCAGGTGCTGGGCCGCCAGCGCGCCGCGCACCCCGATCCACACCGCGGCGATGAGGCCCGCCCCGAGAGTGAGGCATACGAGCCAGGCGAGAGCGCGGCGCCGACGACGGGGACGAAGACGCGACGGAGCCCTGACGATCACGCGAACACCCTAGACGGGGCGCGACGGCGAAGGACTCCATCGATCACCTCCCCGC
>NZ_CAJYPF010000178.1 GCF_913776565.1 uncultured Microbacterium sp.
GGAAGGCCAGTCCGTCCCACAGGCTCACGCGCCCGGGAGCGGGAGCGACCTCGCCCTTGACCAGGGCGAAGGCGACGTAGGCGAGGCCGATGAGCCCCAGCACGGCCGAGGCGACCGACAGGGTGTACCGGCGCGTCGTGCGGTCCGCCCCGCGCCACATGAACCACGCCACCAGCGGCAGAGCGAGCAGATACGTCTCTTTCGTGAGGACGGCGACGCCGAACGCGGCCGCGGCGCCGATGTACCCGGCCAGCTGGGCGCGGCGGCTCATCGCCAGCAGCAGCGCGGCGAGCAGCCATGCCGTGGCGATGTTGTCCAGGTACACCTGCCGGTGGAACTGCACCGCCAACGGCGACAGCAGGAACAGCGCGACCGCCGCGGATGCCGTGAACCGGGCGAAGCCGATGCGGCGCACGACGAACCACAGCAGCACGGCGGCTGCGGCGGTGGCCGCGAGCATCGCCTCGCGGGCGGCGATCACGGCGACGTCGTAGCGGTTCCAGCCGTCGGTCAGACCGACCCAGGCCGCGATCTGCATCCACCCGAGGGGCGGGTGGTCGTACCAGTACGTGTAGTGCGTGAGCTCGCCGAGGTTGCCGATGCTCCACGCCTGCGCGGTGTACGTGCCCTCGTCGTCGATGCGCTGGGGGGAGCCGCCGAGATTCAGGGCGTTGACCACCAGGCCGAGGACGAGGGGAGGAAGCAGCCACAGCGCGTCGCCGAGCCGGGCGCGCCAGGGCGAGACCCGGCGGCGCAGCCCTGTCGATGCGCGGTCGGACGGGATCGTCCCGGTGGGGACGCGGTCGATCGTCGCGGTCATCGGGCCACCTCCGCGCCGGCGCCGACGAGGTCGCGCGCGGTGGACGGGGTCGCGGTCGCGGCGTCGCGGTGGGCGCCGGTGTGCTCGGTCTTCTCCCAGCTGCCGTCCCCGCGCAGCTGACGCACGACGCTGCGCACGGCGGCGGCGGCGAGGAACACCTGGTAGGGCACGAGCCCCAGCACCAGGCGCACGTAGTCGCGCACGCGCACCTTCCTGTCGTAGACGCGCCCGAACTCGGTCAGTCCCGCCGCCTCGGCGACGAGGGTGATGATCGTGGGCACGAGGGGAAGGAAGGTCAGCAGCGCCACCGGGGTCGGCACCTTCACGAGGAGGATGAACACGAGCGAGATGGGGATCAGCAGACCGGTCGCCGCCTGCAGGAACGGCATGTTCAGCAGATAGCGGGCGTACATGCGCTGGCGCAGCGTCGGCAGCGCCTTCCACTCGCCCTTGCCGAGGACCTGCAGGAACCCCTGGTTCCAGCGCGTGCGCTGCTTGTACAGCGATGTCAGGGTCGGCGGGGTCTCCTCGCGCGTGACGTACTCGGGGTTGTAGGCGACGACGACCTTCGCGCCGTCGCTCGACAGACGCACGCCGAGCTCGCAGTCCTCGGCGAGGCACTGGTCGTCCCACCCCTTCGACCACGCGAGGCGGTCGCGGGTGACGAACACGGTGTTGCCGCCGAGGGGGATGAACTTGGAGCGGGCGTGGAAGTGCAGGCGCGAGCGGAACCAGAAGTAGTACTCCAGGACGTTGCGCAGCGACCACCAGCTGGTCTCGAAGTTCATCAGCTGCACGCCGCCCTGCACGACGTCGGCACCGGTCTCCTGGAACTTGGAGTCCACGACCGTCAGCAGGCCGGGGTGCACCTCGTCCTCGGCGTCGAACACGCCGACGATGTCGCCGGTCGCGATCTGCAGGGCGCGGTTGAGCGCCTTGGGCTTGTTCTTGGGGACGCTGTCGTCCACGACGACCTTGATGAGATCGGGATGCCGTGCGGCGGCCTGCCGCACGACCAGCTCGGTGCCGGGGTCGTCGTGGCCGACGATGGCGATGATCTCGAAATCGGGGTGATCCTGCTGCGCGAGGCGGTCGAGCGTCTGCCCCATCACCTCTTCCTCGTGCCGCCCGGGCACGAGCAGCGTGAAGCGGTGCCGCGCGGGACGCGGCGATGAGCTGAACTGCGTGGCCCGCAGATCGTCCGCGGAACGCCAGGCGTGGAGCATCCACCACAGCGTCGTCGTCGCGACGACGGTCAGGGCGAGCGCCAGGACGATGACGCCGCTGTAGCCGAGCCACTCGCCGATCGACCAGTCGGGCAGGAATCCGCCCGACACGGTGGTTCCGGGCTGGGCGGGGACGGGGACGTCGGTCACGCCGGTCGACCCCTGACCGGGGGCGGGCGCGACGGGCGTGAGGAGCGGTTCGGGCGTCGGGTCGGGGGCGGCGACGGACCGGGGGATCAGCGGGAACGACAAAACAACCTCCAGCGTCCACGTGGACGGTTCGAGGGCGGTAAGGGGGAGGTGCGGAGAGAGGGCGGGGGTCAGCGCACGGGGGTCATCCGGGGCGAGGTGGGGGGATGGTTTGGAGCGGTCAGGGTTTTGCCAGGGAGCTTTGCGGTCGCTCCCACGTTCTCCGACCCGACCGCCGATGCAGCCTGCTGCCGCCGCCGGAAGCCGTTCCGCGGAGCTCCCGGCCCCGCCAGACTGGGCTCATGAGCGAAACCGTCGTGCGCGTCGACAACCTCCGCAAGACCTACCGGGGCGGGCTCGAGGCGCTGCGCGGGGTGAGCTTCGACATCCGCCGCGGCGAGACATTCGCCCTGCTCGGGCCGAACGGCGCCGGCAAGAGCACCGTCATCGAGATCCTCGAGGGCTACCGCGATCGCACGAGCGGCGACGTCCGCGTGCTCGGTGTCGACCCGCACCGCGGCGGCCTGGACTGGAAGGCGCGCCTGGGCATCGTGCTGCAGAACACGGGCGAGGCGCCCACCGCCACCGTGCGCGAACTGCTCGCCCACTTCGCCTCGTTCTACCCCCGGCCGCGCGACGTCGACGAGACCATGGCCGCGGTCGGTCTGGTCGACAAGGCCAAGGTCAGCGTCCGCAAGCTCTCGGGCGGCCAGCGTCGCCGCGTCGACGTCGCCCTGGGCATCATCGGCCGGCCCGAGCTGCTGTTCCTCGACGAGCCCACGACGGGCTTCGATCCCGAGGTCCGCCGGCACTTCTGGGACCTCATCCGCAGCCTGCAGCGCGAGGGGACGACGATCCTGTTGACCACGCACTACCTCGATGAGGCCGCCGAGCTGGCGGAGCGCGCGGCCATCGTCGTCGGCGGGCTCATGGCATCCGTGGGTCGGATCGACGACCTCGGCGGTCCCGAGGCGCGCGTGCCCCTCGTGCGCTGGCGCGAGGACGGCGTCGTGCGCGAGGAGCGCACGCAGGACCCCGGCGCGGTGGTGGCGGCGCTGCACGCGCGGCTGGGCGAACCCGACCGCCTCGAGGTCGTTCGGCCGAGCCTCGAGGACGTCTACCTGTCGTTCCTCGGCGCCGAGGCACGGCGCACGACCGCGGCGGGAGGCGTCGCGTGAGCCGCGTGCTGCGTCTGGGCGCCGCGCGGATCGCCTTCGAGGTGCGCTCGTACTTCCGCCAGGGCGACTCGGTGTTCTTCACGTTCCTGTTCCCCGTGATGATCCTGTTGATCTTCGCGGTCGCGTTCGACGCCCAGACCTTCGGCCCTCCCGGGGACGAGGTGGATGCCGCGCAGTTCTACCTGCCCGCGATGCTCGCCGCGGGCGTCTTGCTGTCGGGCCTGCAGAACATGTCGATCGACATCGCGATGGAGCGCAGCGACGGCACCCTCAAACGCCTGGGCGGCACTCCGCTGAGTCCGGTGTCGTACTTCATCGGCAAGCTCGGACAGGTGCTCGTCACGGGTCTGCTGCAGTCGGTGCTGCTGATCGTCGTGGCGGCGGTGTTCTTCGGCGTGCCCTTGCCGACCGACCCGGAGCGCTGGCTGACCTTCGCGTGGGTGTTCTTGCTGGGCGTGACGACCTGCGCGATCCTCGGCATCGGCCTGTCGGCCCTGCCGCGCACCGGGCGCAGCGCCACCGGCGTCGTCATCCCGATCGTCCTGCTGCTGCAGTTCATCTCGGGGGTCTACATCAACTTCGCCGCCCTGCCGGAGTGGCTGCAGAACGTCGCGAGCGTCTTCCCGCTGAAGTGGCTCGCGCAGGGGTTCCGCTCGGTGTTCCTGCCCGAGAGCTTCGCCGCGGGCGAGCCGTCGGGATCGTGGGATCACCCGCTCATCCTGCTGGTGACGCTGCTGTGGCTGGTGGTCGGTCTCGCGGTGGTGCGCCTGACCTTCCGCTGGATCCGCAAGGACGCGTGAGGCGCCCCCGGCACCCGCCCCGGCCGACGCCGTCCCCCGCCCCACGCCCCGCCCCACCCGCCCCGCCCGCCCCACCGCTCGATAAACGCTCCCCGTGTCGAGACACGCGTTCTCTGCGCGTTCCTCGGCACGGATCGCGTTTATCGAGGGAGGCGAGGGATGCCGCGGCCCCGGTGTCGGAGGACGGGGCTAGCGTGGAGGGATGGTTGGTTATCGCTACCTCGGCAACAGTGGATTCAAGATCTCCGAGATCACCCTCGGCAACTGGGTGACCCACGGCTCGCAGGTCGGTGACGACGCGGCGATCGCCACGGTGCACGCCGCTCTCGACGCGGGCATCACGACGTTCGACACCGCCGACACCTACGCCAACACCGCGGCCGAGACCGTCCTCGGCACGGCTCTCGAGGGCCAGCGTCGCGAGTCGCTCGAGATCTTCACGAAGGTCTACTTCCCGACCGGTCCCGGCGGCCCCAACGACACCGGGCTCAGCCGCAAGCACATCATGGACTCCATCAACGGGTCGCTGAAGCGCCTCGGCACCGACTACGTCGACCTCTATCAGGCGCACCGCTTCGACTACGAGACGCCCCTCGAAGAGACGTTCCAGGCCTTCGCCGACGTCGTCCGCCAGGGCAAGGCGCTGTACATCGGCGTCTCGGAGTGGACGGCCGAACAGCTGCGCGACGGACACGCGCTCGCGAAGCAGCTCGGCATCCAGCTCATCTCCAACCAGCCTCAGTACTCGATGCTGTGGCGCGTGATCGAGGGCAAGGTCGTACCCACCAGCGAAGAGCTCGGCATCTCGCAGATCGTCTGGTCGCCCATGGCGCAGGGCGTGCTGAGCGGCAAGTACCTGCCCGGTCAGCCGGTACCGGAGGGCTCGCGCGCGACGGACGAGAAGAGCGGCGCGAACTTCATCAAGCGGTTCCTGAACGACGACACCCTCGAGGCCGTCCAGCGCCTGAAGCCGATCGCCGAGGGGGCCGGGCTCACCATGCCGCAGCTCGCAATCGCCTGGGTGCTGCAGAACCCCAACGTCGCCGCGGCACTCGTGGGGGCATCGCGCCCCGAGCAGCTGCACGACACCGTGAAGGCGTCCGGCGTGACCCTGGATGCCGAGGCGCTCTCCGCGATCGACGCGGCCCTGGGCGACGCGGTGTTCGCCGACGCCGAGAACACCTACGAGGTCTCGCCCAAGAAGCGTCTGGTCTGACGCGATCCGTTCAGCGGGCCGGGCGTTCGCGCCCGGCCCGCTGTCGCGCGCCCTCCGCGCGCCGCCGCGGGCGCCCTCCGCGCGCCCTCCGCGCCGCCGCGGGCGCCCTCCGCCCCCACGCCGCGCCCAGCCGGGCCTCAGGCCCCGCTCAGGAGCGGACAGGTAACGCGTCGTACTCTGTGCGGATGTCCTTTTCCGCTCACCGACCCGGCCGTTTCGGTTCCGACGGTCGAATCGAGTTCACGACGGAGCAGGAACGCGAGCGCTACCTCGACGAGTTCCTTGCCGAGCGCGACGCGTCCGACACCGACGCGTCAGACCCGACCCCGTCGGACGCGCCCGACCGCCACGACGGCACGTCCGAGCCGTGGGGCGCGCCACCCGCCGACGACGAGCCGCTCGATCCGTTCGTCTTCGACCCCCGCGCCGACACCGCCCGCGAAGGCGACCCCCGCGCCGACGAACCGGCGGACGAGCACGACACCCTCGTGATCGACCGCGCGGCCCGCGTCGACGACACCCCGCCGCAGCCCGAAGAGCCGCTCTCGGCCCCCGCCGTGGCATCCATCCCCGTCACCGCGGAGCCGCGCCCCCCGCGCCTGCGCCGCGCCGACCCCCGCCGTCCCACGCTCTCGCTCATCCGTCGCATGGCCGTCCTCGGCGGTGCCGACAACGACGTGCTCGACGAGGTGCCCGAAGAGGTGCCCCGCTTCGTGCAGATGTTCCTCGTGCTCGCCGGAACCGCCCTCGTCTCGGCGCTGTCGATGATGTTCGCGCTGCTCACGGGCGTGCGCGTCAGCATCCTGCTCGCGATCCCGCTCGCGATCGTGTGGGGCCTCATCATCTTCAATCTCGACCGCTTCCTCACCTCGACGATGCGCTCGACCAAGAACCTCTTCCGCCTGCTGGGGCTCGCGCTGCCGCGCGTCATCATGGCCGCGCTCATCGGCATCGTCGTCGCCGAGCCGCTCGTCCTGCAGATCTTCCAGAACGACATCACCCGCGAGGTCAACTCCACGAACGTCACCCAGGCCCTGACCGACCAGGATGCCGTCACCAACGGCCCCGAGAAGCAGGCACTCGACGCCGCGACGGCCCAGGTCTCGGCGCTCGAGAACCAGGCGGCCACCGGCATCGTCGCGGGCACCTCGTCGACCTCGGCCGAGGCGGCCGCGGCGCAGCAGAGCGTGGACCAGCTCACCCAGCAGCTCGCGGCGCAGCAGACCGTCATCGATCAGGCCCGCGCGGTGTACCAGTGCGAGCTGACCGGTCAGGGCGCCGGTACGGTGCCCGGCTGCACGGGTGTCGCCGGCAACGGCGCGAGCTCCGACGCGGCGCAGGCGCAGCTGCAGCAGGCGCAGTCGGCCTACGACTCGCTCTCGGCGCAGCTGCAGCAGGCGCAGTCCACCCTCGCCTCGGCCAACAGCGCGGGGGCCGCGGCCGCGGCATCCTCCGCCGATGCGAACAAGCAGCAGGCCGAGGATCAGCTCCCGGCGGCGCGGGCGCAGTACGACTCGGCGCTCGCCGCGTACAACGCGCGGGCCTCGTCGGTGGCCGACGGCAACGCCGGGGCGGTGGGCCTGCTCAGTCAGATCACGGCGCTGGAACGCCTGTCCGACCGTGAACCGGTGCTGCGCTGGGCGCACTACCTGATCGCCGCGCTGTTCTTCATGATCGAGCTGCTGCCGGTGCTGGTGAAGGTGCTGACCGGCTTCGGCGGGCCCTCGCTGTACGAGAAGGCCGAGAAGATGCGCGGTCAGGTCGCCCTCGACCGCGTCTCGGCGCGGACCTTCCGCAAGCGCGCCGACATCATCGCCGACGAGGCGAACCGCGTGCCCGCGACCGTCTCCTGATGGTCGTCTGGAGCGCGGGACTCCTGCTGTACCGGCTCGATCCGGAACCGCAGGTGTTCCTCGCGCACATGGGTGGGCCCTTCTGGGCGAAGAAGGACGCCGGCGCCTGGTCGATCCCGAAGGGCGAGTACGACCCCGACACGGAGAGTGCTCAGGATGCCGCACGCCGAGAGTTCCGCGAGGAGCTCGGCGTCGATCCGCCCGAGACGGACTGGGCGGAGCTCGGCACGTTCGCGTACAGCAGCGGCAAGAAGGTCGTCGTGTTCTGCGGCGACGGCGCCGGGTTCACGGCATCCGGATTCACCTTCGGCACGTTCGAGATGGTCTGGCCGCCGCGGTCCGGCCGGGTGCAGTCGTTCCCCGAGGTCGACCGGGCGGAGTGGATGGACCTGGATGCCGCGCGCGACGCGCTCGTGAAGGGGCAGCGTCCCGCGATCGACGCTCTCGCCTCCGCGCTCGAGGCCCTGCCCGGCTGACGAGGCCGCGGCGCCCGTCCTGGTCACGGCCGCGTCGCGAGCGAAACTCCTGAGAAACGGAGAACGCCCACCCCGCACCCTGCGTGATCACGCGGAGGGAAGGGTGGGCGGGGCCGATCTCTCAAGAGTTTCACACGGGCTGGCGCCCGCCTCAGCTCACGGGCGCAGCAGCACCTTGCCGACGCGGGGCGAGTCGCTCGCGCGAGCGGCCTCGCGGGCGTCCTCGAGGCCGAAGGTCGCCGCGACCGGAAGGGTGAGCGTGCCGTCGGCGAGGTAGCGCGACAGCTCGCCGAACAGGGCGCCGCGGGTCTCGGCATCCATCGTCTTGCTGACGACGCTGCCCCAGAAGCCCTTGACCGTCGCCTGACGGAAGATGATGTCGCCGGCCGAGAGCTCGAGCTTC
Organism: uncultured Microbacterium sp.; assembly: GCF_913776565.1. GTDB lineage: Bacteria > Actinomycetota > Actinomycetes > Actinomycetales > Microbacteriaceae > Microbacterium. The sequence continues at coordinate 8,162 of NZ_CAJYPF010000178.1, forward strand.
CCCGCGCCCATCGAACCGAAGATGACGAGGGTGCCGTTCTCGCTCAGCAGCGACAGCACGTCGTTACTGGCCGAACCGCCGACCGAGTCGACGCCGGCGACGATGCGCGCCCCGTCGGCGAGCGCCAGGGCGGCGTCGCGCCAGCCCTCGGAGTCGGTGGACACGACGTTGTCGATGCCCTGCTCGGCGAGTTCGGCGACGGCGCTCTGGCGGCGGACGAGACCGATGACGTGGATGCCGCGGGCCTTCGCGATCTGCGCGACCATGCGTCCGACGGCTCCGTTGGCGGTGTTCTGCACGATCCAGTCGCCGGCCTCCAGGTCGAGCGAGTGCAGCAGGCTGATGGCGCTGAAGGGCATCGAGACGAGCTGCGCGGCGACCTCGTCGCTCAGGCCCTCGGCGACGGGGATGAGGCCCGCGACCTTCGTGACGACCTGCTCGGCCCACACGCCGAAGGTGCCGCCGGTGGCGACGCGCTGGCCGACGGTGAGGCCCTCGACGCCCTCGCCGAGCTCCTCGATCACGCCGACCGCTTCGGTGCCGGCGCGCGCGGGCAGCTCGGGCTTGAAGCCGTAGGTGCCGCGGATGGTCCACAGGTCGTGGTTATGGATGGGCGACAGCAGCACGCGCAGGCGCACCTCGCCGGGGCCGGGGGTCGGGGTCTCGACCTCTTCGACGCCGAGGACGTCGGCGGGCTCGCCGAACTCGTGGTGGATGACTGCGCGCATGGAATGCCTCCGTGGTTATTTTGTAACGACCGGTCTAATATAGACCTCGGCTCCTGAAGTGCAACCGTGAGGACCGTGAGCGTGTCGAAGAGTCCGGGAGTCGACGGGATCGGTGGCTTCGACAAGCTCAGCCACCCGAGCAAAGGAGAGATCATGGGCAGGATGCCGAGCTTCGACCGCTCCACCGTGATCGACGCCGCGCGCGACGTGTTCTGGAGGCGCGGGTACGCCGAGACCGGCATCGCCGAGCTCGAGGAGGCCACGGGACTCACCCGCTCGAGCATCTACAACGCCTTCGGCAGCAAGCGCGGTCTGTTCGACGCCGTGCTCGCGGCCTACCTCGAAGACGTCGTCCGCACGCGATTGCGCCCCCTGGGCGGGGGAGACCCCGGCGCGCTCGAGGCCTACGTCGACGACATGCACGCCGCGATCGCGGCGGACTCCCCGCGCGCCCGCCTCGGATGCCTGCTGCTCAACGCGGGCTCCTCGCCCCTGGCCAGCGACGACGCCGAGGTGCGCACGCTCGTCTCGGGCTATGCGGCCGAGATGCGCGC
>NZ_CAJYPF010000179.1 GCF_913776565.1 uncultured Microbacterium sp.
GGTCGCCGCGGCGCTCGGGATCACCGAGCGGACGGTCAAGGCGCACCTGGGCAGCATCTTCCGCCAGATCGGCGTCGCCGACCGCACGAGCGCGGCCCTGTGGGCGCGCGATCACCTCTCGGGCTGAGTCCCGCTCGCTGCGGGGTGCGGATCCACCTCTTCGCGGGCTTCTCGTGAAGGACCGGCGGGATAGGCGACCTGGACGGCCACGCGCTCTGCGTCGCGCACGTCGAGAGGCCCGTGCGTCCCCGATGCGCCGCTACGTCCACCTGTTTCCTGCGACAGGCCTTCGCGCGGTCGCCAGCGCCACCGGGTGCCGAGCCCGTCCGAGAATTCCACGAGGTCGACCGAGCGATCTCCCGCTACCGTCAGCGGATCGAGGATCTGCGTGGACCGCACGGGCACCGGGAGGCGCTCCCAGGTCGAGCGCGGATACCCGATTCGGTGCTGCACGAAGAACTGCCCGGGGGGAAGGACGTTCATGTGGATGACATGCTTTCCTCCTGCGGGGGGAGTCACATGGACGTCAACGTCATAGAAGACGGAGAGCGCCGCGCTCTGATTGGCGATGATCACCCCGTAGCGGAGCGGCTCTTCGCTCCGGTCAGCGGCCCACCACGCCGCGACACTCCCTGCGATCAGGCGACGGTCGCGCTCGGCGTCTGCGGCATCACGATCGCGTTCACGGGCCTCTGCGGCGTCCGCCGCGGCTTTGGCGTCCTGGCGCGTCTGCTCGGCTGTGCGATTGGCCGCCAGGCCGAAGCGCAGGGCCCACACGCTCAAAACGGAACCCGCTACGGCCGCGACCGCCGCGACGCAATCTGAGACCGACCCCAGGTCGACATCGAAGATCTGCACGCCCCGACCGTACCGAGGTGCGTCGACCGAGTCATCGACTCAACGGCGAACGTACGGCGTGAGGGCGAAGATTCATTCTCAGCCTCACCTGGCGGAGGTGTCGACGCCCGCGAGCGTCAGCCCAATTCACCCGGGTGGGTCAGGCGCCACCACAGGGTCGGCTCGCCGAGGTCGCCCGAGATCTTCACGTTGGAGGCCGCCGACCGGGTTCCCGCGGTCCAGGTGATCCGGCCGACGACCTCGCCCTCGGCGTAGGTCTGCGGTGCGGAGGTGGCGAGGTCGACCGTCACCGGGGTGTCGGACCACGTCCGCAGCTTCTCGCCGCGCGCGAGGACGAGGGAGGCCTGCGATCCCCACGCGGTGGAGATCTCGCCGATCTCGTCGCCGACGGCGCCGACGGTGACATCGTGGAAGCCGTCCTTCAGCGACTGCAGCATGCGGACCACGTCGGCATCGGTGCTGTCGTGGGTGTCTCCGCCCAGGCGCACGCCCACGATCTGCAGCGGGGCGTCGATGCCGACGTCGAGCGTCGAGGTGAACAGCAGGTTGAAGGTGCCGTCACCGAGGTTGCCCGTCTTCAGTCCCGAGATGCCGAGCGTGCCGAGCAGGTCGTTGGTGTTGGTCACGGTTCCGGCGCCCTCGACGCTGACCGAGCGGGTGCTGGCGAGCGCGGCGATCGTCGGGTCGGCGGCGGCCAGGCGGCCGAGCGCCAGCAGGTCGCCGACGGTGCTGGTGTTGCGGGCGTCGAGGCCCGTGGCATCCACGATCCGGGTGTTCTCGAGACCGTTCGCGCTCAACCACGACCGCGCGGCCTGGACGAACGCATCCTCGGAACCGAACCCCCAGCGCGCCACCGCGACGGCGTAGTTCGCCGACGAGGGCAGCAGCATGGTCGCCAGGGCGTCGTGCAGCGACAGGCGCAGCCCGTCGGGCATGCGCGAGATCACCGCGTCGCGGACGTAGAACTGGTCGTACAGGTCGGTGTCGGCCTCGGTGAAGGCGATCGTGGGACCGGGGTCGGTGGCGCTCTCGAGCGGATGCGCGTCGAGGACCACCAGCGCCGTGATGAGCTTCGTCACGCTCGCCATCGGCAGGGGCGAGCCGTCTCCGGATGCCGCCAGCACGCCGTCGGCGTCCGTGGTCAGGAACCCGTCGCCCCCCGATACGGCCAGCATCGCCTGACCGGTCCCGGGCATCGAGACCGCCGCGGCCGGCCCCGGCGCGACGGCGGGGGCCCGCGACGTCACGGTCGGAGCGGGCAACGCCGCCGCCGACGCCCACCACACGTAGCCGCCGCCGCTGCCGAGCACGGCCAGCACCACGGCGAGGAAGACGAGCAGGGCGATGCGTCCCGCCCGACCGTCCGATCGCGTCGGCCCCGGAGCGTCGTCGAGCAGGCCGGCGAAATCGTCGAGTGTGTCCGGCGTCGTCATGACGTCGTCCCGGCGTGCCGAATGAAAGCGTTCCCCCCGCGCATGCTTCGAACCTAACCCGGGGGCGTGCCTCACGACGAGCGGAATTTCAAGCCCCCCGGCATCCCGAAGCCCCCGACCTAGCGTGAAGGCAATCGGGAGATACCCGAAGACCACACGGGAGGAGCCGACCATGGGACTCGACGACAAGATCAAGAACGCCGCTGAGAACATCGCTGGCAAGGCGAAGGAAGCTGCGGGCAAGGCGACGAACAACGAGCGCCTCGAAGCAGAGGGACAGGCCGACCAGACCAAGGCCCACGCCAAGCAGGCCGGCGAGAACGTCAAGGACGCCTTCAAGTAAGCCGCCCTCCCCGAATGCCCCGGCCCTCTGGGTCGGGGCATTCGTCGTGTTCGGGGGGTGCGCGCACACCCGCGATAATGACGGGATGACCGCTGCCGTTCCCACCGAGACCCCCACGTTGGTCTCGGGCACCCCCGTCGTCCTGCGCGCCCACGGCTACGAAGCCGCGATCGCCAGCGTCGGCGCGTCCCTGCGCTCGCTCACGTACGACGGACGCGACCTCGTCGTCGCCTTCGCCGCCGACGAGCTGCGTCCCGCCTACCGCGGAACCACGCTCGCCCCCTGGCCCAACCGGGTGGTGGACGGTATCCATCGCTTCGACGGCAACGAGCACCAGCTCCCCCTCACCGAGCCGAACCGCGGACACGCGCTGCACGGCCTGCTGTCGTGGGTCGATTGGAGTATCGCGGAGGTCTCGGACGACGCCGTCACCCTCTCGGCGACCGTCACCGCGCAGGCTGGCTACCCGTGGTGGCTCGTGGTGTCGACCACGTTCCGGCTGAATGCCGAGGGCCTCACGCAGACGGTGCGCGCCACCAACCTCTCGGACACTCCCGCCCCCTGGGGCACCGGTCCGCACCCCTACCTGGTGGCCGGCCCGAGTGCCCTCGACGCGTGGAGCCTGACGCTCCCCGCCGACACCGTGCTCGAGGTGACCCCCGACCGCCTGGCGCCCGTGGCCCTCGCCCCGGTGACCGTCGACGCCGAGCGGTTCGACTTCCGCGCCGAGCGCGTGCTGGGTGCGGTCGAGATCGACCACGCGTACACCGGATTGATCCGGGATGCCGACGCCCGCGCCACCGTGACCGTCACCGACCCCTCGGGCACGGGGGTGGCCATGAGCTGGGGCGCGGACTGCCCCTGGGTGCAGATCCACACCGCCGACCTGCCCACCGGTCCCGGAACCCCGGGACACCGCGCGGGTCTGGCCGTCGAGCCGATGACCTGCGCCCCCGACGCGTTCAACGACGACGCCTACGACTTCGACACCGGAGTGGTGTCGCTGGACCCGGGTGCCTCGCACGAGGCCGGGTGGACCATCTCGGCGCGCTGACCCGCGAGAACGACGAACCGCCCCGGAGAGATCCGGGGCGGTTCGTTCCGCTCGGGCTCAGACGACCTGCGCGCCGCACATGCCGCAGTCGCCACCGGCCGAGACCTCGACGAAGCAGTCGGGGCACATCGCCCGCGTGGGGCGATCGGTGATCGGAGTGGGCTTGGGGCTGGTCACGCGGCGTTCCGCCTTGGGGGTAGCGGCACGAGCGCGGCGCTGCTCGATGGTCGGGGCCGGGGGCGGCGGGGGCGCGGCCGGCTTGTGCAGCTCGCAGTAGAACCGGACGAAACCGCCGTGGTGCTTCGGGTGACGGTGCTTCACCGCCCACAGCTCGGTGCGCTCGTACAGCGGTCCGTCGGCTCCGCAGGCCACGCAGCGCGTGGCCTCACCGGGCACGACGTCGGCGACGAGGACGGGGGCATCGAAGCGGATGGCGTCGCGCCAATCCTGCGACGAGACGATCTTCATGGGGGACCCTTCTTCGGCGGTTCGGGCCGCCTCACCCTCAACGGTACGCTCCCGGCCACCCCGGCGGGACCGTGGTTCGTGCGTGGAAAGGCTGGACAGCGCCCGCGGGGCCCCGGATAGGTTGGAAAGAATTCCCCGTGCCGCGCGAGCGGCACCCGTCGAAGGAGAAGCATGGAACTCGCCGCTCTCGGAGCAGTCGGCCTCATCGCCGTCATCGTCGTGGTCGTCGCGGTCGTCGTCATCCTGGTCCTCGCGCTGGTGGTGCGCGGTTGGTACCGCGTGGCCAAGGCCGACGAGGCGCTGGTGATCGTCGGCAAGCGGCAGAAGAGCGCCGACGGCGAATCGTCGCGCATCACCGTCATCACGGGCGGCGGCGCGATCGTCAATCCGCTGACGCAGCGCGGCGAGATGATCTCGCTGCGCGCGCGCCAGATCAAGATGGAGCCCACCGCGCAGTCCTCCAACGGCGTCACGGTCAACGTCAGCGGCGTGGCCCTGGTCAAGATCGGCTCGGACCCCGAGTCCGTGCGCCGTGCGGCCGAGCGCTTCGCCTCGCAGGACAAGGCGATCGAGCAGTTCACCACCGAGCAGCTCGAGGGAGCGCTGCGCGGGGTCGTGGCCACCCTGACCGTCGAAGAGCTCATGCGCGACCGGCAGCGCCTGTCCGACCAGATCGCCGAGGGCATCAAGGCCGACCTGTCGTCGCAGGGCCTGATCCTCGACTCGTTCCAGATCCAGGGCGTCACCGACGGCAACGGCTATATCGCCGCCCTCGGCGCCACTGAGGTCGAGCGCGTCAAGCGCGAGGCCGAGGTCGCCCGCATCAACGCGGTGCGCGAGATCCGCGCACGCCAGATCGCGACCGACGAGGCGAACCTCATCGAGCAGACCAAGCTCGACAAGAACAGCGCCGCGGCCAAGGCCGAGGTCGGTCGCGCCAACGCGGAGGCCGAGCAGGCCGAGGCACTGGCCCGCGCCGAGCGCCGCCAGGCGGTGCTCGAGCAGGAGGCGCAGAACACGCAGGCACGCCTCGAGTCCGAGGTCAACCGCGTGGCCGACGCCGACCTGTACCAGCGTCAGAAGAACGCCGACGCCGACTCCTACGCGCAGATCAAGGCCGCCCAGGCCCGTGCGCAGATCGCCGAGCAGGAGGCGTCCGCCGTGCGCGTACGCGCCGAAGCCGATGCCGAGTCGGTGCGCCTGGCCGGTCAGGCCCGCGCCGAGGCCATCCGCGCAGAGGCCGAGGCGTTGTCGCAGAACCAGGAGGCCCTGCTCGCGCAGCGCGCGCTCGAAGCGCTCGTGCCGATGATGGCCGAGTTCGCCAAGGGATACGACCGCGTCGGCAACGTCACGGTGCTGGGCGGCCAGGGGGCCAGCGGCCACCTCGCCACCGAGTCCGCGACGGGGCTGCGCTCGTCGTTCGAGGCGGTCAAGGCGGCGACGGGCATCGACCTGACGCAGATCATCCAGGGCCGCGCCGTGGCCGAGGCGTTCGCCGAGACGGCCCGCCGCGAGCCCGTCGCCGAACCGGCGCCGTCGTCGGCCGATCCGTCCTCGTCGGCCGACACCGGCGCCTGAGCCACGCCCCATGCCCGAGGCACCCGAGGTCGAGGCGCTCGCGTTGTTCCTGCGCGAGCGCCTGACCGGGCACGCGGTCGCCGGCATCGACCTCGTGGAGGGCCGGGCGCTCAAGACGCGCTCCCGGCCCCTCGACGAGCTGGTCGGCCGGAGCGTCACCGCGGTGCAACGCTTCGGCAAGCACATCGACGTCGATCTGGAGGACACTCACCTCGCGCTCGGCTTCGGTCGGGCGGGCTGGGCCACCTGGGCCGAGACGACCGAGGCCGCGGTGGCAGCGCCGGACGGCGCGGCGGTGATCGCGCGTGTCGTCTTCGATCACGGCATCCTGGGCATCACGGATGCCGGCGACTGGCTGTCGGTGCAGCTGCACGTGGTCGACGCCCCCGACGAGGTGCCGGCGGTGACCAAACTCGGTCCCGAAGCGCTCGACCCGGCGTTCTCGCGCGAGACGCTGGTGACGGCGCTGGGCGGTCGGCGCAAGCAGCTCAAGGCGCTGCTGCAGGAGCAGGAGAGCCTCGCCGGGATCGGCAACGCCTACTCGGACGAGATCCTGTTCGCGGCGGGGCTCGACCCCGTCTCGCACGCGGCGGGTCTGACGGATGCCGAGATCACCCGGCTCTGGACGGCGCTGCGCGACGTGCTCGGTGGGGCCGCGCGCGACCGCCGCGACGTGCCCATCGCCGAGCAGAAGGCGGCGAAGGTCGCCGCGATGAAGGTGCACGGCCGGACGGGCGAGCCGTGTCCGGGCTGCGGCGGGCTGGTCGAGGACATCCCGGGGACGAAGGGCGGCGGGCAGTGGTGCCCGTCGTGCCAGCGCGGCTGAGGCCCCGACCCGGAAGCCCTGCGGGTGCGCGGAATGACCGGCCGCACGACGAAGGGCCTCGGACCGCGGTCCGAGGCCCGTGTGGGCACAAGCTCAGGCGCTCTGGCCGGAGTGCTTCCCCTCGGCGACCTCTTCGACGAGCTTCGCGTTGAACGCGGGCAGGTCGTCGGGGTTGCGGCTCGAGACCAGGCCCTGGTCGACGTGCACCTCTTCGTCCACCCACGTGGCACCCGCGTTGCGCAGGTCGGTCTGCAGGGTGGGGTAGCTCGTCAGCGTGCGGCCCTTCAGCACGTCGGCCTCGGTCAGGATCCATCCGCCGTGGCAGATGACGGCGACCGGCTTGTGCTGGTCGAAGAAGTCGCGGGCGAACGACACGGCATCCTTCACGATGCGGATGTCGTCGGCGTTCTGCACACCACCGGGCAGGACGAGCGCGTCGAAGTCGCCCGCGGAGGCACCGGAGACCGCCAGGTCGACCTTCTGCTCGTGGCCCTTCTCGCCGCTGATGCTGCCCTCGGTCGGAGAGACCAGGACGGCCTCGGCTCCGGCGGAGGTCACGGCCTCCCACGGGCTGGTCAGCTCGCTGTCTTCGAAACCATCGGTGGCCAGGAACGCGATGCGCTTGCCGCTGAGATCGGTCATGAGTACGCCTCTCTTCGTTGTGGGTGGGGTGCTCCCACGGTAGGAACCCGCCGCGCCGGGTGTCCGGGGGTTGCGGATGCCGGGCGCCGGGGTTAGCGCGGGGGTGTGGCCACGGACCCGGCAGTGCTCCGGAGCCCACCCGCGCGCGCAGGCGTAGCATGGAGCGCATGTCCGGAGAACCCACGACCGACACCGCGAGCGCGGCCCGGCCTCTCATCACCCTGCTGAACGCTCCCGCCGTCGACACCGACGACGACACGCGCCCCGCCTCGCAGTGCTGCGGCGGCGGTTCCTGCTCTCTCTGACCGGTCGACTCTCGACGCTCCACCGGCGGCGGAGCCGAGATGGCTGCACCGCCCCGGCGCCGCGTCAGTGCGCGACGACGGGAGCGTCGCTCTCTTCGCTCTCGGCCGGCTTGCGGACGAAGCACGAGAGCACGACCGCCGCGGTCGCGATGATGGCTCCGACGAGGAACGAGACGTGCACGCCCGAGGCGATGGCGCTCGCCTGATCCGCGCCCTCGGCGAGGGCGGAGCTCGAGAACACCGTCATGATCGCCACGAATCCGGCTGTCCCGGCCGCGCCGGCGACCTGCTGAGCGGTGCCGACGACCGCGCTGCCGTGCGAGTACAGGCGGCGGGGGAGTGAACCCAGGGCCGACGTCATCAGCGGGGTGAAGACGAGACCCAGTCCGAGGTTGAGAGCCAGGTACACCGTCACGATCCACCAGACGGGCGTGGTCTGACCGAAGGTCAGCGCCATCGTCCAGAGGACGGCGGCGGCGATGAGCATGCCCGGGATGACCAGGGGAGTCGGGCCGAAGCGATCGAACAGGCGTCCCACGATCGGTGCCATGACACCCATCAGCACGCCACCCGGCAGCAGCATGAGCCCCACGGTGAGGCTGCTGAGCCCGAGCGCCTGCTGCAGGAAGATCGGCAGCAGGATCAGCGAGCCGAAGAGCGCCGCCATCACGATGGCGACCAGCGGGACGGCCAGACGGAACGACGGGCTCCGGAACACCCGGAGGTCGAGCAGCGCGGCGTCCGCGCGCTGCAGACGCAGCTGCCGGATCACGAACACGGTGACGAAGACGACACCGACGGCGAGGGGGATCCAGACCGGAATCGAGGCGTGGCCCGAGGCCGACTCGCCGATCGCGCTCAGGCCGAAGACGAGACCGCCGAAGCCGAGGGCCGAGAGGACGACCGACAGCTTGTCGAACCGCGCGTCCGGCCGGGTCTCGGTGACGTTGCGCACCCACCGCGCACCGAGGGCGATCGCGACCAGGGCGATGGGCAGGATCAGCCAGAAGATGGCGTGCCACGTGAGGGCCGACAGGATCAGCCCCGAGACCGTCGGCCCCACGGCGGGTGCGACGGCGATCACGATGGTGACGACGCCCATCACGCGCCCGCGTTTGTTCGCCGGCACGAGGTTGAGCACCGTGGTGAACAGCAGCGGCATCATCACGCCGGTGCCCATCGCCTGGATGATGCGGCCGGCCAGCAGGACGCCGAACGCGGGGGCGACCGCGGCGATCAGGGTACCCAGGGCGAAGACGCCCATCGCGGCGAAGAACACCACGCGGATCGGGAAGCGCTCGAGCAGGAAGCCGGTGAGAGGGATGACGACCGCCATGGTCAGCAGGAAAGCCGAGGTGAGCCACTGGCCGGTGGCGGCGCTCACCCCGAAGTCGGCCATGATCGCCGGAAGCGCGACCGACATGGTCGTCTCGTTCAGGATCACGACGAACGCGGCGACCACGAGCAGGGCGATGACGGGTCCCGGACGGGGCGACGCCGCCGCGGGGCCCGCGTCGGGACGCGTTCGGGAGACGGGAATGGTGCCGGTGGCGGCCATGACGAGGTCCTGTTCGTGCGGGGGGCTTCGGTGGTGCCGCGAGAGCGACTGCGAGGAAGTCAACGGCCGGTGCTCCCGCGATATTCCACCGTCGAGGAGAAGACCTCGGCGGGCGCTGCGAGCCTAGCGGGCACCTCCGACACCGCCCAGGCCCGAGCCGGTGTCGGTGGCCGGACGTAGGCTGGCCCGCATGAGCATGCACGGAGGCGGCGGAAGCATGTTCCGCGGAGTGGATGCCGACATGCAGCGTCGGCGCAACGCGCAGGCGCCGCGCGTGCCCCACCTGTGGCAGCGGGTCGTCGAACTGTTCCGGCCCTACCGGTGGCGGATCGTGTTCACGGCGCTGCTGGTCGTGGTGGGGGCGGCGGTCGCCGTCATCCCCCCTCTCCTGGTGCAGCGCATCTTCGACGACGCGCTCTTCCCGATCGACGGCTCGAGTCCCGACCTGCGGCTGCTCGCCGTGCTGGTGAGCGTGATGATCGGGCTGTTCCTGCTGTCGGCCGGACTGAATGTGGGGCAGACGTGGCTCACGGCGACGGTCGGAAACCGTGTGACCGGCGACCTGCGCACCCGCCTCTTCGAGCACCTGCAGGCGATGGAGCTCGGGTTCTTCACCCGCACCAAGACCGGCGTCATCCAGTCCCGCCTGCAGAACGACGTCGGAGGGGTCTCGGGGGTGCTCACCAACACCGTCACCAGCATCCTGGGCAACGCCGTGACGGTGCTCGCGTCGCTCGTGGCGATGATCCTGATCGACTGGCGATTGACCCTGATCGCGGTCGCGCTGATGCCGTTCCTCATCTTCGTGCAGCGGCGCGTGGGCCAGGTGCGGGCACGCATCGCCGGAGAGACGCAGGAGTCGCTGTCGGAGCTCTCGGCGATCACGCAAGAGACGTTGAGCGTGTCCGGCATCCTCCTGTCCAAGTCCTTCAACCGCCAGCGCACCGAGTCCGCCCGCTTCGATGCCGAGAACGACAACCAGGTTCGGCTGCAGGTGCGGCGCGCGATGAGCGGTCAGGGCTTCTTCGCCGTGGTCCAGGTCATCATGTCGAGCGTGCCGGCGGTCATCTACCTCGTCTCGGGCTACCTGATCGGCGGGGGTGCGGGAGCGATCACGGCGGGCACGATCGTCGCCTTCACGACCGTCCAGGCGCGCCTGCTCATGCCCCTCATGGGTCTCATGCGCGTCGCCCTCGACGTGCAGACGTCGTCGGCGCTGTTCGCGCGCATCTTCGAGTACGTCGACCTGCGTCCCGCGATCGTGGACGCGCCCGACGCGATCCCGGTCGCGGCGGCGCCCGGGCCCGTGGGGCGCATCGAGTTCCGCGACGTGCGGTTCCGCTATCCGGACGCCCCCGAACAGGCGCGGCCGACGCTCGACGGGGTGAGCTTCACCGTCGAGCCCGGCCAGCACGTGGCCTTCGTGGGGCCGTCCGGCGCGGGCAAGACGACCATCCTCTACCTGACGCCGCGCATGTACGAGACGAGCGGCGGGGCGGTGATGTTCTCGGGTGCAGACGTGCGATCTCTCGAGCAGGCGTCGATCATCGACGAGATCGGCATCGTCTCGCAGGAGACGTATCTGTTCCACGCCACCGTCCGCGAGAACCTGCGCTACGCCCGTCCCGACGCCACCGACGCCGAGATCGAAGAGGCCTGCCGGGCGGCGAACATCCACCACGTCATCGCCGGTTTCGAGGACGGCTACGACACGGTGGTCGGCGAACGCGGCTACCGCCTGTCGGGTGGCGAGAAGCAGCGGGTCGCAATCGCCCGGGTGCTGCTGAAGGATCCTCCGGTCCTCCTTCTCGACGAGGCCACCAGCGCGCTCGACACCGTGTCGGAACGCATCGTGCAGGAGGCCCTCGAGACCGCCTCGCACGGGCGCACCACGCTGTCGATCGCCCACCGGCTGTCGACCGTGATCGGCGCCGACCGTATCCACGTGGTGGATGCCGGTCGCATCGTCGAATCGGGTACGCACACCGAGCTGCTCGCCCAGGGCGGCCTGTACGCCAGCCTGGCGGCCGAACAGCTCGCCGCGTCGTTCGTGCTCGCCGAGGAACGGCGCGACGAGGCGGGTCTCGCCCCCGCCGCCCTGCCCGCTCGTCGCGCGGACGAAGCACCGGCCTGACCTCGACAGCACGTGCGCCGCGCCCGCGTGCCACCGGGGTCCGTCGATCGACCCGCGTTCAG
>NZ_CAJYPF010000180.1 GCF_913776565.1 uncultured Microbacterium sp.
GAGCGCGGCCTGCGTCCGCACCGCCTGCCCCTGCCGTATCGGGAGCGCGAAGCCGACGCGCAGCGCGACGGTGGTCGCCGCCGTCCGGAACCGCAGATGGATGCCGGACGGCTGCCGCTCCACCATCGTGAACTGCGCGTCGGCTTCGCGCTCCCGATACGGCAGGGGCAGGCGGTGCGGACGCAGGCCGCGCTCGACCGGTTCGAGTGCGGCTCCCCCGCGGACGAGATCGAGGGTCAGAGGGGTGGTGATCATTTCTCGCCTTTCGTGTGCCAGTGGTCCAGCAGGGCGTCGAGGCGGTCGATGAGCAGCAGCCAGGAGTCGTCGGCCGGTGGGGCGCTGTGCGCGAAGCTGCCGACGTGCTCGAGATGCAGGAAGCCGTTCAGGAACGCCCCGACCAGCCGCGTCGCGTGGACCTGGTCGCTTTCGTCGACGCCGTAGCCGCGCAGGACGGCGGCGAGCGCCCGGCTGGATCGGGCTGCCTCGTCGCTGCGCACGACGGCGTCGCCGGCCCGGCGCTGCAGGCTCTGCCAGCGGCCGGGGTGGGCGCGCGCGTAGTCGCGGTGGGCGTCGCACAGGGCACGCAGAGCGTCACGCCCGGCCCGCCCGGCGATCGCGTCGCCGTCGCGGTCGGCGAGTTCTCCGAGGGCGAGGATCGTGACGCCGTCGCGGAGCGCCGCGAGGTCGCGGACGTGTGCGTACAGGCTGGGCGTGCGGACATCGAGCTCGCGCGCGACCGCCGAGAGGGTCACCTCGTCGAGGCCTTGGGCGTCGGCGAGGTCGGCGGCGGTGCGGATGACCGTTCGCGGAGTGAGCGGGGGACGGACCATGTCCCTAGCCTACAGGCATTAGGCAAAAGCCTTAGACCCTAAGCTCACGTTCGCCTACACGACGACGGCCCCGCCACGATCGCTCGTGCGGGGCCGCCGTCGTCTTCGGGGACTCAGAAGTCCCAGTCGTCGTCCTCGGTCGCCTCGGCCTTGCCGATGACGTACGACGAGCCCGACCCGCTGAAGAAGTCGTGGTTCTCATCGGCGTTCGGCGACAGGGCCGAGAGGATCGCCGGGTTCACGTTCGTGACCGACGCGGGGAACATCGCCTCGTAGCCGAGGTTCATCAGCGCCTTGTTGGCGTTGTAGTGCAGGAACTTCTTGACGTCCTCGCTCAGGCCCACCGAGTCGTAGAGGCTCTGGGTGTACCCCACCTCGTTGTCGTAGAGCTCGTACATCAGCGAGAACGTGTAGTCCTTGATGTCCTGACGACGCGCCTCGTCGACGGTCTCGAGACCGCGCTGGAACTTGTAGCCGATGTAGTACCCGTGCACGGCCTCGTCGCGGATGATGAGGCGCACGAGGTCGGCGGTGTTGGTGAGCTTGGCGCGGCTCGACCAGTGCATCGGCAGGTAGAAGCCCGAGTAGAACAGGAACGACTCCAGCAGGGTCGAGGCGACCTTGCGCTTGAGCGGGTCGTCGCCACGGTAGTAGTCCATGACGATGCGCGCCTTCTTCTGAAGGAACTCGTTCTCGGTCGACCAGCGGAACGCCTCGTCGATCTCCTTGGTCGAGCACAGCGTCGAGAAGATCGACGAGTAGCTCTTGGCGTGCACCGACTCCATGAACGCGATGTTCGTGTAGACGGCCTCTTCGTGCGGGGTGATCGCGTCGGGGATGAGCGAGACGGCGCCGACCGTGCCCTGGATGGTGTCCAGGAGCGTGAGCCCGGTGAACACGCGCATCGTGAGGGTCTGCTCCTCGGGGGTGAGCGTGTTCCACGACTGGATGTCGTTGGACAGCGGCACCTTCTCGGGCAGCCAGAAGTTGTTGACGAGACGGTTCCAGACCTCGAGGTCCTTGTCGTCCTGGATGCGGTTCCAGTTGATGGCCTGCACGTGGTTCAGCAACTGCAGCTTCTCAGCCATGTCGTTCCTGTGTCCTTGATCGATGGGTGGTCAGCGGGTCAGAGCATGCACGAGACGCACTCGGTCATGTCGGTGCCCTCGAGCGCCAGCTGACGCAGACGGATGTAGTAGATGGTCTTGATGCCCTTGCGCCAGGCGTAGATCTGAGCCTTGTTGATGTCGCGCGTGGTGACGGTGTCCTTGAAGAACAGCGTCAGCGACAGACCCTGGTCGACGTGCTGCGTCGCGGCGGCGTACGTGTCGATGACCTTCTCGTAGCCGATCTCGTACGCGTCCTGGTAGTACTCCAGGTTCTCGTTCGTCATGAACGGAGCCGGGTAGTAGACGCGACCGAGCTTGCCCTCTTTACGGATCTCGATCTTCGACGCGATCGGGTGGATCGAGCTCGTCGAGTTGTTGATGTACGAGATCGAACCGGTCGGGGGCACAGCCTGCAGGTTCTGGTTGTAGATGCCGTGCGCCTGGATCGAGGACTTGAGCTCGCGCCAGTCGTCCTGCGTCGGGATCTGGATGCCGGCGAACAGCTCCTTCGTCTTGGCGGTCTGCGGCTCCCACACCTGGTCGGTGTACTTGTCGAAGAACGCACCCGAGGCGTAGGTGGAGTTCTCGAAGCCGTCGAACGCGGTACCGCGCTCGATCGCGAGGCGGTTCGAGGCCCGCAGCGCGTGGAACAGCACCGTGTAGAAGTAGATGTTCGTGAAGTCGATGCCCTCGTCGGAGCCGTAGTAGACGTGCTCGCGGGCGAGGTAGCCGTGCAGGTTCATCTGGCCGAGGCCGATGGCGTGCGAGCGGTCGTTGCCGTCCTCGATCGAGCGGACCGAGGCGATGTGGCTCTGGTCGCTGACCGCGGTGAGGGCGCGGATCGCGGTCTCGACCGTCAGGCCGAGGTCACGACCGTCCATCGCCAGGGCGATGTTCATCGAGCCGAGGTTGCAGCTGATGTCCTTGCCGATGGTGTCGTACGAGAGGTCCTCGTTGTACGTGGTCGGGGTGTTGACCTGCAGGATCTCGGAGCACAGGTTGGACATGTTGATCCGTCCGGCGATGGGGTTCGCCTTGTTCACCGTGTCCTCGAACATGATGTACGGGTAGCCCGACTCGAACTGGATCTCGGCGAGGGTCTGGAAGAACTCGCGCGCGTTGATCTTCGTCTTCTTGATGCGCGGGTCGTCGACCATCTCGCGGTACTTCTCGGTCACCGAGATGTCGCCGAAGGGCTTCTTGTAGACCTTCTCGACGTCGTACGGCGAGAAGAGGTACATGTCCTCGCCGTTCTTGGCGAGCTCGAACGTGATGTCGGGGATCACGACACCCAGCGAGAGCGTCTTGATGCGGATCTTCTCGTCGGCGTTCTCGCGCTTGGTGTCGAGGAAGCGCAGGATGTCGGGGTGGTGGGCGTTGAGGTACACCGCACCCGCGCCCTGGCGCGCACCGAGCTGGTTGGCGTAGCTGAAGCTGTCTTCGAGCAGCTTCATGACGGGGATGATGCCCGACGACTGGTTCTCGATCTGCTTGATGGGAGCACCGGACTCGCGGATGTTCGACAGCAGCAGGGCCACCCCGCCGCCGCGCTTGGACAGCTGCAGCGCGGAGTTGATGCCGCGGGCGATCGACTCCATGTTGTCCTCGATGCGCAGCAGGAAGCACGACACGAGCTCGCCGCGCTGCGCCTTGCCGGCGTTGAGGAAGGTGGGGGTGGCGGGCTGGAAACGACCCGAGATGATCTCGTCGACGAGCTGGACCGCGAGGCGCTGGTCGCCGTCGGCCAGGGCGAGGGCGGTCATGACGACGCGGTCCTCGAAGCGCTCGAGGTAGCGCTTCCCGTCGAAGGTCTTGAGCGTGTAGCTCGTGTAGTACTTGAACGCACCGAGGAACGTCTCGAAGCGGAACTTGGCGCCGTACGCGCGGTCGTTCAGCTCCTGGATGAACTCCATCGAGTACTTCGCGAGGACGGTGGGCTCGTAGTACTCCTTCTCGACGAGGTAGTCCAGGCGCTCCTTGAGGGAGTGGAAGAACACCGTGTTCTGGTTGACGTGCTGCAGGAAGTACTCGCGGGCGGCACGCTTGTCGGCGTCGAACTGGATCTTGCCGTCGGCGTCGTACAGGTTCAGCATCGCGTTCAGAGCGTGGTAATCCAGGCCCTCGAAACGCGCCTCCGTCTTGAAGTCCACGTCGGTCAGCTCAACTTCCACCATCGTTCCAATCCCTCGGTGACCCGCTCGACGTCGTCGGGCGTACCGAAGACTTCGAGTCGATAAAGATGCGGCACCGCGCATTTGCGCGCGACGATGTCGCCGGCGAGGCAGAAGGCATCGCCGAAATTCGTGTTTCCCGCGGAGATGACCCCGCGGATGTTGCGTCGATTCCGCTCCTCGTTGAGGAAGCGGATGACCTGCTTGGGGACCGCGCCCTTCTCGACGCCCCGCCCGGCACCCCCGCCGTAGGTGGGGGTGACCAGGACGAAGGGTTCGTCGACGTGCAGGGGCGGATCGGTCGGCCGCAGCGGAATGCGCACGGCCCGTTTGCCGAGCTTCTCGATGAAACGCGCGGTGTTACCGGACACGCTCGAGAAGTAGACCAGCAGCGGAGCCTCGGTCGCCGACACGACAGTGCTCATGACGGAGGTCGGTGAGCCCGTCGCCGGATCAGGCGAGGCGCGACGCGAGCTCGTCGATCTTGTCGGGGCGGAAGCCCGACCAGTGGTCTTCGTCGGTGATGACGACGGGAGCCTGCAGGTACCCGAGCGACTTGACCTGCTCGAGGGCCGACGGGTCTTCGGACAGGTCGAGCACGTTGTACTCGATGCCCTTCGAGTCGAGTGCGCGGTAGGTCGCGGTGCACTGGACGCAGGACGGGTTGGTGTAGACCGTGATCGCCATGTCGTTCTCTCTTTCCCCTGAAAAATCTTCGTCCGGGCGGGCAGGGCTCGCCGGGACCTCAATACTACATATGGGTGCCGACATCGGGGGGCACCACAAGGGGTAGTAGTTACATCCGTGTGATTTTCCACCGTCTCTCCCCATGTACAACACAGGTTGTCCACGATTTCATCCACAGATCCAGCCCCTTCACGAGCGCTGTTAACAGCCGCGATTCCGCGGTTCTGACGCGTCGCGCCCCCGTCTGTCCACAGATCGGACGCTAGACGGGGGTTCCGACATCGCACAGGCGGTGGAAAGAGCGCTCCGGCGTGTCGCGGCGTGTCGCCGCACCGGCTCCCCGCTCCGCTCCTCGGCGGATGTCCGGGGGCGGCTGTAGCGTTGTCCGGTGGCCGCCTACCGCGAACTCCTTCGAACCCCCGGCGTGGGGCGCATCATCGCCGCGCAGTTGACCGCGCGCTTCCCCAACGGGATGACGAGCCTGGCCATCCTGCTCCACATCGAGCACGTCACCGGCTCCTACGGCGCCGCCGGCTTGGTGCTCGCGGCCACGAGCATCGGCCAGGCCGTCGCGGGCCCCGTGACGAGCCGCTGGATGGGCCGCTGGGGCATGCGCCGCGTGCTCACGGTCACCCTCCTCGTGTGCGCCGCGGCGATCACCGCTCTCGCGCTGGTGGAGCTGCCCCTGCCCCTCTACATGGCGCTGGGTCTCATCGCGGGCCTGTCGACCCCGCCGGTGCAGTCGGCCGTGCGCACCATCTACCCGAAGATGGTGCCCTCGAAGCAGCTGACGCCGCTGTATTCGCTCGACGCCTCGCTCCAGGAGATCATCTGGGTGCTCGCCCCGGTGCTCATCACCCTCGTGGCGACGCAGATCGGCACCGTGCCCGGCCTGCTCCTGGTCGTCGTGATCCTCATCGGCGGCGGCGCGTGGTTCATCCTCAGCCCCGAGGTCGGTCGCGTACGCATCCCCCGCAGTCGTCGGGGCCTGGGACGGGTCCTCACCAAACCGCCCGTGATCCTCGCCACCGCGACCGGCTTCCTGCTGATCGGGGCGTGCGCCGCGGTCGAGGCGGGTGTCGTGGCGACCTTCGATCACGGCGGCCTCGAGGCCGGACTCGTCCTGGCCGTCTTCGCCGTGGGCAGCCTCGCGGGCGGTCTGTCGTTCGGACACATCCCGATCGGCCCGTGGGCCATGGCCCGACGCTTCGCGATCGTGGCCCTCGGTCTCTCGCTGACCATCGTCTCGCTCAACGCCTGGTGGCTCGGGGCCACCCTGCTCGTGGCGGGCGCGGGCATCGCTCCGGCCCTCGCGGTGATGTTCGCGATGACCAGCGCGAGCGTGCGCTTCAGCGAGACGGCCGAGGCCTACGGATGGATCGGCACCGGCCAGCTCATCGGCGCCGCGGCGGGGTCGGCGGTGGCCGGGTTCCTCGTCGACGGCGTCGGTCCGACGGGCGCGTACGTCGCCGCGGCCGGTTTCGCCGTCGCCGGCTTGATCGTGTCGGCCGTGTTCGTCCGCGGCTTCCCCGACCTGCGTCACCGCGACGCCAGTCCCCTCCCCGACACCGAGCCCGTCCCCACCGTCACCTGAGCGCGCCGCCCCGGGAGGCGGCGGCATCCCCGGATCGGGAACGGCTCAGTGCGTGCGGCGCAGCAGCTCCAGCACGGCGAGCGCGTACGCGTCGGCGGGCGCGGGGTGATCGAACACCAGCGTGGAACCCCCGACCGAGATCTCCACCTCGTAGGTGTCCGACAGACGCCGCAGCGAGCGGAAGGTCGAGCGCAGCAGCTCGCGCAGCTGGGACTCCGACGGCAGCCACAGCGCGTCCTCGGTCGCGACCGAGTCCAGCGCCCACTCGGTCGTGCCGTTGAAGGCGAGGATGCGTCCCGTCGGGTAATCGCGCGGCTCGATCGTCATGTCGCTGACGGTGAACACGTCGGCCTCGAACTCGGGCTCGTCGAGCTGGAACCGGTCGCCGGAGCGCGGATGCCACACCAGCCCCGCCTCGCGCAGGGCCAGGGCCATCTCGGTCGAGATCATGGCATCCATTCTGGTGTCGTTCCGTGACGGCGGGGCCGAGGCCGCGCCCACCCGGGACAGCACAATGGATGCCATGCCCGCACCCGTGACCCTCCCCCGCCTGTCGTGGGGCGCCGCCGACGCGCCCCGCGTACTCCTCGTCCACGGCCTCGGCTCCGACGGCGCGCTCATGTGGCGATTCGGCACCGCCCTCGCCGACGCGGGGTGGCACGCCGTGGCCGTGGACCTGCGCGGTCACGGCGATGCGCCCCGAGCCCTGGACTACTCGATCGCGGCCTACGCGGCCGATCTCGCCGCCGCCTCCCCCGATGGCGGGGGCCCCTGGGACGCGGTCGTCGGCCACTCCCTCGGGGGCGCGGCGGCCACGGTCGCCGCGGCCGAGCACCCCGGGTGGGCCCGCCGCCTGGTGCTGATCGATCCTGCGATCGCGCTGTCGTCCGAAGACCGCGACATCGTGCGGGTGAGCCAGGTGCAGTCCTTCGCCGACCCGACGGTCGAAGCCGTCCGCGCGGAGCATCCCGCGTGGCATCCGCTCGATGTCGAGCTCAAGGCCCGTGCGACGCAGCGGGCCAGCCGGTGGGCGATCGAGCAGACGTCGGCGCAGAACGAGCCGTGGGACGTCCGCGCCCGGGCCGCCGCGCTGACCCTCCCGACGCACGTGATCGGCGCCGACCCGGAGGTGCACTCGATCTTCACCGGCGAACTGGCGGCCGAGGTGCTGCGGAACCCCGCGGTGACGATGAGCGTGATCGCCGATGCCGGGCACTCCCCCCACCGCGACCGGCCCGAGGCGACCGTCGCCGCGCTGCTGGACGCGTTGGCCTGACGCGCCCCGGCCCGACCCACCGGCGCGGCCCGGGCGGGCCGGCCGAGCCGCGCACCCGTCGACGGTACGCGCCACCCCCACCCGCGATGTCGGCGGTCACGGCCAGAATGGATGCCATGACCTCGTTCGACCCGGCTCGGTTCCTGCCCGACGACCTGCTCGCGCGCATCCGCGAACGGGCCGCCGTGCACGACCGCGACAACACCTTCCCCCACGACGACCTCGACGATCTGCGCGCGGCGGGGTACCTCGGCATCCTGGTCCCCACCGCGCAGGGCGGTGCGGGGCTGAGCCTGGCCGAGGCGTCGGTGCTGCAGCAGCGACTGGCGGGGGCCGCGCCCGCGACGGCGCTCGCCATCAACATGCACCTGGTGTGGACGGGGGTGGCGAAGGTGCTGCGCGACCGCGGCATCGACGACCTGGCGTTCGTCGAGCAGCGCGCGGGAGCGGGCGAGGTGTTCGCCTTCGGCATCAGCGAGGCCGGCAACGACCTCGTGCTCTTCGGCAGCGACACCGCCGCCGAGCCCGACGGCGCGGGTGGGTACACCTTCACGGGCACCAAGATCTTCACCTCGCTGTCGCCGGTGTGGACGTACCTGGGCGTGCACGGTCTCGACAGCACCTCGGCCGACGCCCCGCAGATGGTGTTCGCGTTCCTCGACCGCGGCGACGCCGTCGTGGCCCGCGACGACTGGGACACCCTGGGCATGCGGGGGACGCAGAGCCGCACGACCGAGCTGCGCGGCGCGCACGCCCCGGCCGAACGGATCATCCGGCGCCTGGCCCCCGGACCGCAGCCCGATCCGTTGATCTTCGGTATCTTCTCGGTGTTCGAGATCCTGCTCGCCTCGGTGTACACCGGCATCGCGCGCCGGGCCCTCGAGCTCGCCGTCGAGGCGGCGTCGACGCGGCGGTCGAAGAAGACGGGCACGGTGTACGCCAACGACCCCGACATCCGCTGGCGCGTCGCCGACATGGCGCTCGCCTACGACGCGCTGCCCCCGCAGCTCGCGGCCCTCGCGCACGACGTCGACTCCCGGGCGGACCACGGCGCGCAGTGGTTCTCGCTGCTCGCCGGGGTGAAGTACCGCGCCGTCTCGATGGCGAAGGCGGTCGTGGACGACGCCATCCTGGTCGGCGGGGGGTCGGCGTACTTCGCCCGCAGCGAGCTGAGCCGGCTGTACCGCGATGTCCTCGCCGGCATGTTCCATCCCTCCGACGCCGAGTCGGCGCACTCCACCGCGGCGGCCGCCTGGCTCGGCCCGGTGACCGACTGATGGCGCGCACGCCCACCGCGGCGCTGAGCCACGCCGACCAGGAACGCCGTCGCGCCCTGCGCGTCATGAAGGGCGTCGCCCTGGGCGCGCTGCTGGGCATGGCCCTGATCTTCGCGGTGTCCTTCCCCCTGCAGCGCGAGGTGGAGTGGCTGCAGTACGTCCGCGCCGCGGCCGAGGGCGGCATGGTCGGTGCGCTCGCCGACTGGTTCGCGGTGACGGCGCTGTTCCGGCATCCGCTGGGTCTGCCGATCCCGCACACCGCGATCATCCCGCGGCGCAAGGACGAGATCGGCCGACAGCTGGGCGAGTTCGTCGAGACCAACTTCCTCGAGGGCGACGTGGTGCGCACCAAGCTCGAGTCGACGCCCCTGTCGGCCCGCGCCGGAGCGTGGCTCGCCGACCCGGCGCACGCCGACCGCGTCGCCGCCGAGGGCGCGACTCTCGCCACGAGCATCCTGACCGCGCTCGACGACGACGACGTGCAGGGTCTGATCGAAGACCTCGCGCGCGAGCACCTGCTCTCCCCCGACTGGGGCCCCTCGATCGGCGGGTGGCTGCAGCGGGTCGTCGGCTCGGGCGCGCACCACGGCGCCGTCGACCTCGCCCTGGACAACATCGCCGTCTGGCTCGGCAACAACCGCGACACCTTCCAGGGTCTCGTCTCGCGTCGCCTGCCGTCATGGGTGCCCAGCATGGCCGCGCGTCTCGTCGACGACACCGTCTACCGCGAGGCGGTGCAGTTCGTCGACGCGGTCCGCGCCGACCCCGGCCATCAGGCCCGCGGCGCGATCGACGGCTATCTCGCTCGCCTCGCCGACAACCTGCAGCACGACCCGGCCACGATGGTGCGCCTCGAAGAGGCCAAGGCCGCGGTGTTCGACAGCCCCCGGGTGCGCCAGCTGGCCGCCGACGCGTGGAACACCGCCAAGGCGGGACTGCTGCGCTCTCTCGCCGACCCCGACAGCGCCCTGCGGCGGCGCGCCTCCGCGGCCCTCGCCGAGGTGGGCGAGCGCCTGCAGCACGATCCGACCCTGCAGAAACGCGTGGACGGCTGGGTCACCGACGCCGCGGTCTTCGTGGTCGGGCGCTACCGCCACGACATCGCCTCGATCATCACCGACACCGTCGAACGATGGGATGCCGAAGAGACCACCGAGAAGATCGAGCTCATGGTCGGCCGCGACCTGCAGTACATCCGCCTGAACGGCACCATCGTGGGGGCGCTGGCGGGACTCGTGATCTTCACGGTCGCGCATTTCGCCTGGGGCTCGTGACAGTCCGCGAACGCACGCGCGGATCGATCCCGCGTCGCACCGCCCGACC
>NZ_CAJYPF010000181.1 GCF_913776565.1 uncultured Microbacterium sp.
CAGCGTCCGCGGCGGCAGCGGGCGCGGCATCCGTTCCGCTTCCTGTGTCGGATGCTGTCACGCTGGCGCCGATCCAGCTGACGATGATGGGGCGCATCGCCGCGATCTACGACCTCGAGGTCAAGACCATGCTGTCGGCGGGCGCTCTCGCGCAGTTCGGTGTGCAGGTCGCGGGCCGTGCGTTGGCGACCAGCTTTCTCAAGCTCATCCCCGGCGCCGGCGTCGTCGTGAACGCCGCGGTGGCGGCGGCGCTGACCGCCGCGACGGGCGAGAGCTGGCTGAAGCTCGTCGCGCGGCGGGTGCGGCGGGGCTGACGGAGATCATCGCCGCCCGGCCGCGCGAGCGGACTACCCGTGCGCGTCGGCCACCGCGGACGCGGGGTCGGTCAGGATCACGGGAACCGACCACGACCGTGTCACCTCGGATCGACCCGCTGCCGCGAAGGCCAGCATCGCCGCACCGATCCGGCCCGCGTGCGTGCCCAACGCAGCGGTCTCGAGACGCGGGGCCTCGCGCCACGTCAGACCCGCCGACACGCGCTCGCGCAACGGTCCGAGCAACGCCTCGCCCGCCTGCGCCACACCCCCGCCCAGCACGATCACCTCGGGATCCACGAGCAGCGTCAGCGTCGTCAGACCCGCAGCCAGGGCGTCGAGCCCCTCGGACCACACGCGGGCCGCGATCGGGTCGACGCCGACCCGGGCGATGACGCCCGCGGCATCCGGACTCTCTCCGCGCCCCCCGCCGGTCGCCGCCGCATACCGCCGCGCCAGACCCGCACCCGAGAAGTACACCTCGAGGCAGCCGCGCTGACCGCACGCGCACAGCTCGCCGCCCGGGACGACCGGGATGTGACCCAGCTCGCCCGCGCCCGCGATAGCGCCCTCGAGCGCCCGCCCGTCGGACGAGATCGCCGCGGCGACGCCCGTGCCGATCGCGGCGAACACCACGTTGCGCGAACCGGCGGCGGCACCGTACGCGAGCTCGGCCGCCCCCGCCGCGCGCACGTCGTGATCGACCGCGACCGGCAGGCCGATGGCCTCCGAAAGAAGCTGCGCGAGCGGAAGATCCGTCCACCCGAGCGTCGACGCGTAGCGAACGGTACCCGTGGCGCTGTCGATCAGGCCGGGGCTGACCACGCCCGCCCCCACCACCGAGCGACCCGACTCCCTCGCCCCCGCGATCAGATCGGTCAGCAGACCGGCGATTCGCGTGACCGTCTCGGCCCCCGACCCGCCCGTCGCGACCCGCGCACTGCGCAGCACATGGCCGTCGGTGTCGACGAGCGCGCCCTTGGCCGAGGTGCCGCCGATGTCGACGGCGACCACGGCCGGCCGCGACGCGCGCGGACTCTCGGCCACGGCCAGGACCGTCTCGCGAACCAGTGACTCGTCGGTCACGAGATGCCCCCGACCCGATGCGACCTGCGCGCGCAGGTGCACCTCGAGCGCGCCCGTCCGCGCGACCAGCGCCGAGACATTGTGCGCCCGGACCGACCCGCCGACCAGGACCGCCGGCATCCGTCGTCCACTCGACCGCGCGACGAGGGCGGTGAGCACCTCGGCCCCCTCGTGGGCGGTGGCCGCCCCACCCGAGGTCAGCACACGGACGACCCCGTGATGCGCGAGCGTCTCGTACGCCGCGAACAGGTCGGCGGCGTCATCGAACGCCTTGTGGAACGTCACCGGCACCGTGCCGGCGGCGGCGCGGATCGCCTCGAGCGCCGACTCGTCGACACGGCCGTCGGCGGTGAGAGCGCCGAAGACGATCCCCACCGGCACGCGGCTGGACCGCGCCAGCGCGGCGATCGCGCGGGCATCGGCGCTCATGACGCGCACCTCGTCGTCGGAATAGACGAAGTCGCCGCCGCGCGCGCGGACCATGACCTGCACGCCCACGCGCTCGACTGCGGCCAGGACCGACTCGATCATCCCGACGCTGGGCGTCGTGCCGCCCTCGACGAGGTCGGCGCAGAGCTCGACGCGATCGGCCCCCGCGCGCTCGGCGGCGAGCACGCCCGCGAGGTCATCGACGCAGATCTCGACGAGCGCATGCGTGGTCGCGGGGGAGGTCACGGCGAGGGATGCCGGGTCTGCGGCGGTCGTCACGGTGCGGCGCTCGCTGCCGAGGCGTCGACCCACGCGCGCACGTCGCGGCCGACCTCGATCGAGCCGACGGGCACACCGCCGCCCAGGATCGGCAGGTCGACGAGGTCGCCGGCCGCGGAGACGTCCGCCCCGAGGGCCTCGAGAACGCGAAGGGCGACGAGCGTGGTCGCACGGGGGTTGCCGTCGAGGATCTTCATCGACACCGCGGCGCCGTCCGCCGTGGCCATGCCGATCACGCCCTCGGCGCCGCCCTTCGACAGCAGCCCCGGCACCCGCAGCATGGCGTCGGTGTTGGCGTGGTGATCCCCGCCGACGAAACGGGGGAAGGAGCGCATGGCATCCGCCACCCTCCGCTCCGGCGTCCCGGGGTCCGCCGTCACGAGGGCGCGGAAGATCCGGGCGATGCCGAGGGGAGAGACGCTGAACAGGGGAGCACCGCAGCCGTCGACGGCGTCGTACGCCACCTCGTCGCCCGACAGGCGCTCGAGAGTCGATCGCACGAGTCGCTGCAGGGGGTGCGCGGGGTCGAGATAGGACGCGATGTCCCACCCGTTGACCGCACAGGCCAGCAGCATCGCCGCGTGCTTGCCCGAACAGTTCATGCGCACGCGGGTGCGCTGCTCGCCGTCGCGGATCAGGCGTTCGCGCGTGGGCTCGTCCTCGGGCCAGTCGACCGGACACGCGAGAGCACCCTCGTCGAGACCCGCGCGGGCCAGCAGGTCGCGCACGACGTCGACGTGGACGTCCTCACCGGTGTGACTGCCCGCCGCGATGGCGAGGTCGGCTCCGTCGAGGTCGGCGCCCGCGAGAAGGCACGCGAGGGCCTGCACCGGCTTGACCGTCGAGCGGGGCAGGATCTGCTGACCGCTTCCCGACTGCCATGCGACGGAGCCGTCGGCGGCCAGAGCGGCGATCGACCCGAGGTGGCGACTCTCGACGACACCCGAGCGGATGACGACGGCGAGGTCGGCCAACGGCGACGGGACAGGGGGAAGGGACGTCATGGGTGACTCTTTCGATGCCGGGGTGAGCGGGCGGGTTCAGCGGTCGACGGGGGCGTTCGGCGTCGGCAGGCCCGCGGGGGCCACCGCGGCGGGCGCCGCGAGACTGCGGCGACCGGGGCGCTTCTGCAAGCGGGCGGCCAGCCCCGACAGGCTGCCGTTGAGAGCGAGGAAGATCACGGTCACGACGACGAAGGTCTGGATGAGCAGGCCGTTGAAGCTCGACAGCACCTGTCCGCGGTACAGCAGCTCGGTGAACGCGACGATGTAGCCGAGCGAGGTGTCCTTGAGCAGGCTGACCAGCTGCACCACGAGCGAGGGGGCGACGAAGCGCAGCGCCTGCGGCAGGACCACCTTGCGGTCGACCTGCCAGCGGGTCATCCCCAGGCTCAGGCCCGCCTCGGTCTGCCCGCGGGGCAGGGCGAGCACACCCGCGCGGATGATCTCGGCGAAAGCCGCGGCGTTGGCGATCGTCAGGGGGATGACGAGCTTCCAGAGCACCGGGAAATTCAGGCCGAGCTGGGGAAGGCCGAACAGCATCAGGTAGATCAGCAGCAGCACGGGAACCGTGCGGGCGATCTCGATGTACGCGGTGCAGATCCCGCTAATCCACCGGACCCGGCTCAGTCGTCCGAGAGCGAGGACGAGGCCGAGAACGAAACCGAAGACGGCGGTGAGAGCAGCGGCCTGCAGGGTGCCGAGCAGCCCGACGCCGAGGTACTCCCAGATCGCGATGTCGAGGAAGGGCAGCCACCGGTCGCTGTCGAGCTGACCCTTCGACGCGAATTGCACGAGGGCGAGGGTGATCAGGCCCAGGATGACGAGGGCGCTGACGATCGACCAGATGAGGATCCGGCGACGGGTGCGGGGACCGGGCTCGTCGTAGAGCGAAAAGGGGGAGGTCATCGGCGGATCCTCAACTTCTTCTCGAGACGACCGGCCGTGAGGCCGATCGCCAGCGCGAGCACCATGTAGACGAGCCCCGCCGCGGTGAAGATCAGGATGGGCTGAGCCTCGACCAGATTGAGCTTGTTGGCCGCGCTCGTCAGCTCGACGACGCCCACCGCGGCGGCCAGGGCGGTGTTCATCGTCAGGGCGATCATGACGTTGCCGATCGGCTGGACCGCGGCCCGCAGCGACTGGGGGATGACGAGCACGCGCAGGGTCTGACCGAGCGAGAAGCCCAGCGCGCGGCTGGCCTCGATCTCGCCCCGGCTCACCGTATTGACGCCGCTGCGCACGGCCTCGGCCACGTACGCGGCTTCGTACAGCGTGAGCACGATGATCGCCGTCGGCGTCAGGGGCAGCAGGAACCCGGCATCCGGCAGGGCGAACACCGCCAGCACGAGGAGCACCAGAAGCGGGACGTTGACGAAGAACTGCACGTACGCGAAGGCCGCCCAGCGCAGCACCGGCACCGGGCTGATGCGCGCGGCGGTGACGAGCGTGCCCAGCAGGATCGAGCCGATACCGGCCGAGACGGCCAGCAGGATCGTCGTGCCGAGCGCTTGCGCGATCGGCCCGGCGCTCGAGACGAAGAAGTCCATGGGGTCCTCAGGGGAGCGGAAGGGGAACGGAAGGCCGGCGCCCGCGATGTGCGGGACGGGCGCCGGCCGGTCGGGGGCTCAGGAGCCGGGGACGCTGCCGATCGCGGGAGGAGTCGGAGCGCTCGACTCGACCGCCTCACCGAGCGTGGCATCCCAGATCTTCGCCCAGGAGCCGTCCTTCTGGATCTTCTCGAGCCAGTCGTTGATGAACGACTTGAACTGCGCGTCGTCCTTCTTCAGGCCGATGCCGTAGGCCTCGCTGGTGAAGGGCTGACCCACGACCTTGATGCTCTTGTCGTCGATCGCGTGGCTCGCCAGCAGCGTGAAGTCCTGCACATACGCGTCGCCGCGACCCTGCTGGAGGGCCTGGAGGGCCTGCGGGTCGGTGCCGAAGCTGACGACGTCCGCCGTGGGCTGCTTCTCGGGCACGGCGGTGACGGCCGGGGTGTTCGCCCCGACGATGACGGTCTTGCCGCCGAGGTCGTCGATGCCGTTGATGTCGGTGTTGTCGCTGCGCACGGCCACGGCCAGACCCGACTCGAGGTAGGGGCCCGCGAAGTCGACCTGCTCGGCGCGCTTCTCGGTGATCGTGTACGTGTTGAACACGACGTCGACGGTGCCGTTGGCGAGAAGGGCCTCGCGGGTCTCGGAAGCGGGCGGGACGATCTCGACGTTCGGCTCGCCGAGGATGTAGATCGCCAGCATCTTGGCGAGGTCGGCGTCGAAGCCCTGCACGTCCTCGGGGTTGGTGGGGTCCTGCTGCGAGAGCAGGGGAGCATCCAGGGCCTCGGCGACGATCAGCTTTCCGCGGGCCTTGATCTTGGCCATCGTCGAGTCCGAGATGAGCGCGGCGGCGTCGGCGACGGGCGCGTTCGCGTAGACCTCGTCGAGGCTGCTCGCCTGTGCCGAGGCGCTGGGGTCGGATCCGGGGACGGCCGCGGTGCCGGACGAGCACGCGGACAGCGCCGCGACCGTGGCCGCGGACGCCAAGAGGACGAGGCCTCGGCGAAGGATCGAGCGAGAGGAGATCACGGGTACTGCCTTTCGTTTGCGGGTGCGTGCGGACCGAGCCGCATCGGGACGGGGGATGTCAGTGGGCGAGGATCTTCGACAGGAACGCCCGCGCGCGGTCGCTCTCTGCGCGGGTGAAGAACCGCTCGGGGGTGGTGTCTTCGACGATGCGGCCGTCGTCCATGAAGACGATGCGGTCGGCGGCGCGCCGGGCGAAGCCCATCTCGTGCGTGACGACGACCATCGTCATTCCCTCTTCGGCGAGCGAGGTGATGACGTCGAGGACCTCGCTGACCATCTCGGGGTCGAGGGCCGAGGTCGGCTCGTCGAAGAGCATGAGCTTGGGCTTCATCGCCAGCGCGCGGGCGATTGCGGCGCGCTGCTGCTGACCTCCGCTGAGCTCGCCGGGGAAACGGTCGGCCTTGTCGGCGATGCCGACGCGATCGAGCAGGGCGAGACCCTCTTCGCGGGCCTTCTTCAGGGGCACCTTCGACACGATCCGCGGGGCGAGGGCGACGTTGTCGAGCACCGTGCGGTGCGCGAACAGGTTGAAGGACTGGAAGACCATGCCCACCTCGGCGCGCAGGTCGGCGAGCCCCCGCCCCTCGCTCGGCAGCGGCACGCCATCGATCGTGATGGTGCCCGAGGTGATGGTCTCGAGGCGGTTGAGGCAGCGGCAGAGGGTCGACTTGCCCGAGCCCGAGGGGCCGACGATGACGACGACCTCGCCGCGAGCCACGTCGAGGTCGATGTCTTTCAGAACATGGTGGTCGCCGAAGTGCTTCTGCACCTCACGGACCGCGACCAGGGGTGCGGAGGGGGACGCGGGCGTCGACACGGGGGTGGATCCTTCCCGCGGACTCGCCGCGATATCGGGATGGCCGACGCGGCAGGTGATTTCCGCGTCTTCGGTGAAATCAAACTAACGAGGCCATGTTACAGAGATAATTCGAGACAGATACTCCAAGTTTGGATTAAGCTAGTGGTGTGCAGCCCCTCTCCGCCGCCCTGCCGGTGTTCAGCCCCCAGACCCTCGCGGTCCTGACCCCGCTGCGCACGGGCGCCGCGCGATCGCGGGCCGAACTCGCCGCCCACACCGGCCTCTCGCCCTCGACCGTGACGGCGCGCGTGGATCCGCTGATCGCAGCCGGGGTCATCGTCGAAGACGGCACCGACGATTCGCGCGGCGGGCGTCGTCCGCGCCGCCTCGCCATCCGCGGCGATCTCGGCACGGTCGCCAGCATCGACCTCGGCGTCGAGCGCAGCACCATCGGCCTGGTCGACTACGCCGGCACCGCGCTCGGCCACCGGCATCTCGCGCTGGACCTGACCGAGGGCCCGGATGCCGTCCTGCGCCGCGTCGCCCGAGAACTCGACGCGCTCGCGACGGCGACCGGCGGCCTCGCCCTGACCGGCGCGGCGATCGCGCTGCCCGGGCCGGTCTCGGCGCAGACCGGCCGCTTGGTCGCGCCCTCGCGCATGCCCGGATGGCACGACGTCGACGTCGCCGCCCTTCTCAGCACCGCCCTCGAGGTGCCCGCGCTCGCCAGCAACGACGCCAACTGCATGGCCGTCGGCGAACTCGTCGGGGGCGACGCCGAGGCCCTCAACCAGGTGTTCATCAAGGCCGGATCCGGCATCGGCTCGGGTGTCGTCGCGGGCGGACAGCTCTACACGGGCCGCAGCGGAGCCGCCGGTGACATCAGCCACGTCACCGTCCCCGGCGCCGCCCCCGTGCCCTGCTCGTGCGGGCGCGTCGGCTGCCTCGACGCGGTCGCGAGCGGATCGGCCCTCACCCGCGCGGCCCAAGAGGCCGGCCGCGATGTGACCGACGTCGAAACGGTGATCGACCTCGCGCGCAACGGAGACGCCCTCGCCACGGGCCTGCTTCGCGAAGCGGGCAGCATGACCGGTGGAGTCCTGGCCACCATCGTCAACTTCTTCACCCCCGACCGACTCGTCGTCGGCGGCTCGTTGAGCGCCTCCGACGTCTTCATCGCCGCCATCCGATCCAAGCTGTGGGCCGATTGCCTGCCCATGGCGACCGAGAACCTCGAGGTGGCCGCGCCGCGCCATCCCCGGGTGGGCGGCATCCTGGGCGCCGCGCGCCTGTTCCTCGACGCGGCCTTCGGGCCCGAGGCCGCCCGCTCGGCCCTGCGGATCGCCGCGCGCGCGTAGCGCCCGCGCGCTCCTCGCGCGACGGTGTCGACCCGACACGGGTGCGGGACGGATCGCCATCCGAGCAGGGGCGCTCACCGGGTGATCGCTGAGAGGCGCCCTCGCACGGCCCTCGGCGCCCCGCCGCGTGCGACGGTGGAAGCACCATGACCGAAACCACCGCCTCCGACCGCCTTCGCGCCGCCCTCGAGAACTCCGACGCCTCGGTCCGCCTGCAGGCCGCGCTCGCCGCGGGGACCCGGCCCGACGACAGCTTCGTCGCCGAGCTCGTCGCCCGGTGCGCGGTCGAGCCCGACTTCTTCGTGCGCGACATGCTCACGTGGGCGCTGACGCGGCACGACCCCGCGCGCGTGGTGCCGGGGCTGCTGCCCGAGGTGACGTCCGAGGTGCCGCAGGCGCGCAGCCAGGCGCTGCACACGCTGTCGAAGATCGGCGACCCCGCCGCGTTCGGCGCGATCACGCGGGCGGTGCTGCGCGACCGGCACCCCGAGGTGGCGCGCGCGGCGTGGCGGACGGCATCCGGTCTCGTTCCCGACGACGCGCACGAGACGTTGGCCGAGGAGCTCGCCACCCAGTTCGG
>NZ_CAJYPF010000182.1 GCF_913776565.1 uncultured Microbacterium sp.
CCTGCAGGCGCGGCTCGGTTTCGCCCGGAGGCAGCAGCAGCGCGCCCATGTCGTGCAGGAACGCCAGGTCGCCCAGCAGCAGGCGCGTGACGCCCGGCCGCTCGTCGCCCTGGCTCGCGAGCGCGATGCCCGTGGCCGTGGCGATGGTCCCGTCGATGCCGGCGAGACCGCGGTTGGAGTGCACGGCGACCTTCTTGCCGCCGAGGAGCTCGTCGGCGACGCGCACGATCCGGGACGAGCCGAACACCAGTCGGTCGTGCGGCCAGCTCGCCCGCCACAGCGCGTCGACGAGGGCGGCGCGATCGATCGGGGCGCGCAGGACCCGCACCTCGGCGTTGATCGCGCCGAGCCGCTCGTGCGGAACGGCCGAGGCGAGTCCGTCCGCGTCGGGGGCGGGCGGCGAGAGGTCGACCGCCGCGGCGCGCGAGGCGCGCATCCACTCCCCCAGCCACTCGCGATCGCCGGCGCCGTCCACCCGCACGGCGTCGACGGCGCACGTCGCGCCGTTCAGGTTGACCGGCTCACCCGGACCGCGGACGGCCAGCACCTCGACGTCGGTCCGCATGAGCAGCCGCGTCACCTCGCGGCTGAGCGTCGGACGACCGAAGACGACGACCCGCTCGATGCGCCCGCCGAGGTGCGGATCGCTCAGCAGAGCCCGATAGCCGTGCACGACCTGGCGACCGAAGCGCGCACCGCTGACGATCTCGGCGACGAGGGGGAACCCGCCGTCGTGCGCGAGCTGCTCGGCCGCGGCCCCGGCATCCGCTCCCGCGACGACGATCGTGCGCGGCCCCGTCTCGAGACGATAGGCCGCCTCGGCGTCAGGGGCGACGTCGGCGCGTCCGATCCCGCCCCCGCCCTGGTAGAGCGCGCCCGAGACGTCGTCGGCGTCGTCCCTCGTCTCGTCGGGGAGTGCCGGGGATGCCGCCCGCGCGGCGAGCCACGAGGGCGCGGCACCCGCGAGCGGTTCGCGCAGGGGCACGTTCAGGTGCACGGGCCCCGGGACGCGCGCGCCCTCGCCCAGCGCCGCGGCGAGCGCCTCGGCCGCCACCGCGTCGAGGTCGGCGGTCTGCCCCGCATCGCCGGCGTCGTCGGTCTGCTCGGGGACGGCCAGGTCGGCTTCGAGACGCGCGGCGGAGCGGAAGAGCCCCGGCTGGCGGGTCGTCTGATTGGCGCCGACGCCGCGCAGCTCCGGCGGGCGGTCCGCCGTCAGCAGCAGCAGCGGAACACCCGCGTGATGGGCTTCGAGGGCGGCCGGCAGCAGGTTGGCGACGGCCGTGCCCGAGGTGCAGACGACGACGGCCGGCATCCCGCTCTCGCGTCCGATGCCCAGGGCGGTGAAACCCGCGACGCGCTCGTCGATCCGCACGTGCAGGTGGATCAGACCGGCCCGCTCGAGGTCGGCGGCGACGAGCGCGAGGGCCTGCGAACGCGATCCGGGACTCACCACGACGTGACGCACGCCCCGCGAGACGAGTCCGGCGAGCAGGGCCGCGGCGGCGTCGGTCGCGGGCGCGGCGGAGCGACCGTTCGGCGAGGTCACGGCGTCAGCCGACGGCGCCGCGCTGACCGCGGGTGTCGTCGTCGCCGGGCTTGCGGGGGTCGTCGCCCGGGCCGGTCGACTTCTTCGGCGGTGTCGGGTCGTCGGCCTCGGAGTCCAGCTGCGCGAGCTCCTCTTCGAGGCGGCGGATGCGCTCGTCCTGCTCGGCGCGCGCCGAGGGGGTCATGCGACCGAGGAACTCGGGATCGTCGTCGGGCGCGCGGCGCACGACCGGCTTGCCGGCGCGACCCCGACCGATGAGGAACCACAGGATGCCGCCGAGCACCGGCAGCAGGATGACGATGGCCATCCACGCGGGCTTGCTGACCCCGCGGTGCCGCGAGGGGGATTGCACGGCGCAGTCGACGATCGTGTAGACCCAGAAGACGGTCGCCACGAGCGCCAGGATGAGAAGCAGCCGTGCCATGGACCGATTCTACGTGCGTTGACGGTGCGACGGCCCTGACCCCGGCGACCTGGCCCACCGTCGAACGACCCGCCGTCGCGCGAGAGGCCGCCGCCCTAGAATGGGACGATGCGCGCACGCTCGGCCCTCGTCTACACGGTGCTGCGACTCCTCGCCTTCGTCGTGCCGCTGGTGATCCTGCTGCTGTTCCCGGTGTTCCAGGAGCTTCCGTGGCTCGCAGCGATCTTCGCGGCTCTCATCGGGCTGAGCCTGTCGCTGCTGTTCCTTCGCCGCCCGCTCGACGACGTCACCGGTGGTCTCGCCGAGCGTCGGGCCCAGCGGCAGGCGTCCGGCCGACGAACCGGAGCCGAGACCGACGCCGACGCCGAGGACGCGGTGGTCGACGCGACCCGCCCCGACGGCGACACCCCGACCGCCCGCTGACCCGCGCTCAGCCGGCGAACGCCCAGAACAGCAGCGCACCGTACGCGACCGAGGTGAAGCTCGTCACCTGCAGCGCCGTGATGAGTTCGCGGGGCGTCCGGGAGGTCCACACGATGAGGATCGCCGCCAGGCCTCCGAGCAACGCGACCAGGGTGAGCCACGCGATCGGGTAGACGAGCGCCAGGAACACCGCGATCGCGAACGGGATCAGCACGAACAGCGTGAACAGCACCTTCGTGGCGCGTCGACCGATGAGCACCGAGAGGGTGCGCTTTCCGGCGAGGCGGTCCTGATCGATGTCGCGCAGGTTGTTGGCCAGCAGCACCGCGCACGCGAGCAGCCCCGCGGCGACCGCGCCGAACCAGGCCTCCTGCGGCAGCGAGAGCACCTGCAGCCAGGTCGTGCCGAGGGTGGCGACGAGGCCGAAGAACACGAAGACGAACAGCTCGCCCATCGCGTTGTACCCGTAGGGACGCTTGCCGCCGGTGTAGAACCACGCGGCCGCGATGCACACGGCACCCACCAGCAGCACCCACCACTGACCCGTGCGGATGACGAGGGCGAGCCCGATCAGACCGGCGAGAGCGAAGAACGCCAGGGCCACGATGAGGACGGTCCGCGGCTTCGCCTTGCGTCCGCCGGTCAGACGCCCCGGCCCCACGCGCACGTCGTCGGTCCCGCGGATGCCGTCGGAGTAGTCGTTGGCGTAGTTGACGCCGATCTGCAGCGCGAAGGCGACGGCCAGGCAGGCCAGCGCGATCACCCAATGGAGTCGATCGTCGACGAGGGTCGCGGCCCCGGTGCCGATCAGCACCGGCGTGATCGCGAGAGGGAGGGTGCGCAGGCGTGCGGCGGCGATCCAGTCGCGGGCGGTCGCAGGCGCCACCGCCGGCGAAGCGGCGCCGCGGTTCTTCTGCGGGTTGCCGCCGGGACGACGCTTCTTGGCGGTCTGGGGACGCTTACGAGAGGGAGCTGCCACGGAGGCTCATCCTAAGCCCGCGCGAGGTCGCCGCCCGCGTCGAGCAGGCGCCGGAGCAGGGCCCGG
Source organism: uncultured Microbacterium sp. (assembly GCF_913776565.1). Classification (GTDB taxonomy): domain Bacteria; phylum Actinomycetota; class Actinomycetes; order Actinomycetales; family Microbacteriaceae; genus Microbacterium. The sequence goes on from NZ_CAJYPF010000182.1 coordinate 3,439, forward strand.
TCGGGCTTGCCCGAGTCGAGCGCGGGCATCTCGCCGACCGCCACGACACGGGCGGGCCGGGCGGGGGCTCCGATCGCGGCGGCGACCACCGGACGGATCGTCGCGAGCAGCTCCGCCTCGCGCGACGCCGCGACCCCGGGCACCACCACGGCCGATCCCTGACCCCACGTCTCGTCGGGGATCGGCACCACCACCGCCCCCTCGAGGCCCGGGATGCCGCGCACCGCCGCCTCCACCCGGTCGAGCGAGACGTTCACCCCGCCCGAGACGATGACGTTGTCGAGCCGTCCGGTCACCCGCAGCACGCCGTCGACGATCTCGCCGCCGTCGCCCGTGCGGTACCAGCGTCGGCCGTCGGAATCGACCGGGAAGACGGATGCCGTGCGCCCGGGGTCGCCGAGATAGCCGTCGGCGAGCGTCGGACCCGACAGGTGCACCTCACCCTCGACGATCCGCATCCCCACGCCGTCCAGCGGTACGCCGTCGTAGACGCACCCCCCGCTCGTCTCGCTCGACCCGTAGGTGCGGACCACGCGGGCCCCGGCGGCGAGCGCGCGCTCGCGGACCGCCGGAGCGAGGGCCTGGCCGCCGATGAGGATCGCCTCGAACGAGCGGAGCGCCTGGGCGACCGCGGGGTCGGTGTCGGCGGCATCCAGCAGTCTCTGCAGCTGCGCGGGGACGAGTGAGGTGAAGGTCGGAACGCGTTCGCCGTTGTCGTGCGACGCCATGCCCAGTGCCGCGGCGGCGAACGGTTCGGGACGGAAAGGACCGGCGACGACGGCCGGCTCGCGGTCGGCCAGGAGCGCGCGCACCATCACCTGCACCCCCGCGACGTAGGTCGCGGGGACCGCCAGCAGCCAGGAACCCTCGCCGAGGCGGGCGGCCGTGGCATAGGCGCTCGCGATGAGGGCGTTGCGCGAGATCGCGACCGACTTCGGCACCCCGGTCGAGCCCGAGGTGGTCACGACCACGGCCGTCCCGGCGGGGACCTCGCCCGACGGATCCTCCCCGCCCAGGGCGACGGCGGGTCCCGCACCCAGGACCGCGCCGCGCAACGCCCGCAGGACGTCGCGCGGATCAGTGGATGCCGGCGGCTCCAGCCTCACGCGGTGGACCCGGCGCTCAGTAGTGCCACGGCACGCCCGACCAGTCGGGGTCGCGCTTCTCGAGGAAGGAGTCACGCCCCTCGGCGGCCTCGTCCGTGCCGTACGCCAGACGCGTCGCCTCGCCGGCGAACAGCTGCTGACCGACCAGGCCGTCGTCGACGGCGTTGAAGGCGTACTTGAGCATGCGGATCGCGGTCGGCGACTTCGTCAGGATGGTCCGGGCCATCGCGAGGGCTTCGGTCTCCAGCTCGGCGTGCGGGACGACGCGATTGACCGCGCCCATCTCGTACGCGCGATCGGCGGAGTACTCCTCGGCGAGGAAGAAGATCTCGCGCGCGAACTTCTGCCCGATCTGCCGCGCGAAGTAGGCGGAGCCGTAGCCGGCGTCGAAGGAGCCGACATCGGCATCCGTCTGCTTGAAACGACCGTGCTCGCGGCTGGCGATCGACAGGTCGCACACCACGTTCAACGAGTGGCCGCCGCCGGCCGCCCAGCCGGGGACGACCGCGATGACGACCTTCGGCATGAAACGGATGAGGCGCTGGACCTCGAGGATGTGCAGGCGTCCCGCGCGACCCGGGTCGTGCACCGTCGCCTCGTCGGTCGAGTACTTGTACCCGTCGCGTCCGCGGATGCGCTGGTCGCCGCCCGAGCAGAACGCCCAGCCGCCGTCCTTCGCGCTCGGCCCGTTTCCCGTGAGCAGGACCACACCGATGCGGTGGTCCTGGCGGGCGATGTCGAGGGCGCGGTACAGCTCGTCGACCGTGTGGGGCCGGAAGGCGTTGCGCACCTCGGGGCGGTCGAAGGCGATGCGGGCGACGCGCCCGTCGTGGGTGACATGGGCGGTGATGTCGGTGTAGTCGGCGGCGCCGGGCGCCGGCGTCCACTCCGCGGGGTCGAACAGCTCGGAGACGGTCACGTCCTCAGCCTACGCGCGGGGGCCTGCTGTGGACCGGCTCGACCTGTGGACGCATCCGAGCAGAACACGTAGCCTGGACGACCCCGACGATCGGAGTCCGCATGACGAAGAAAGTGTCGATCCTGGGTCGCATCCGCGAGTACTTCTTCGGAGCCCCCAGCCACGATCAGTCCGAGGACGCGCGTCGCTCACTGAACCACCAGAGCGAGACCGCGTACTACCAGGGAGAGGCCGTCAAGAACTGGACGGGTACGTCGGGCGGAGCGCAGTTCAAACCGTGACCGTCAGGCGCCCCGGTTTCCCGGGGCGCCGCTCGCTCATGCGTTCTTGGCGTCGCGCCAGCGGAGCCAGCGCTCGACGATCGAATAGTCCCAGTCCGGGCCCGAGAAGCCGAGCGTGAACAGGCGCGTGCCCGCGTCGAACAGCGCATCGGCCACGTCCTCGTCGCGGTCCTTGAGCTCGTTCGACACGACGAGGTCGGACAGGTCGCGCTGCTCGGTCTCGGCCCACTTCTGGATGACGTCGAACTTGTGCGGGAGTTCGTCGGGCGTCACGAAGCTGTGCCAGATACGGGCGTGACGGGCGACCATGCGCAGCGTCTTCTGCTCGCCCTTGCCGCCGATCATGACGGGGATCTCGCGAGTGGGGGCGGGGTTGAGCTTCGACCAGCGCGCGGCGATGCGGTCGAGGTCGGACGCGAGGGCGTTCAACCGAGAGCCCGCGGTGCCGAACTCATAGCCGTACTCGTCGTAATCGCGCTGGAACCAGCCCGAGCCGGTGCCGAAGATGAAGCGGCCCGTGTCGCCGCCCTTCTTGCTGATGTGGTCGACCGTGCGGGCCATGTCGGCCTGCAGGTCGGCGTTGCGGTAGCTGTTGCAGTTGACCAGGGCGCCGAACTCGACGCGCTCGGTCTGCTCGGCCCACGCCGACAGCATCGTCCACGACTCGAAGTGCTCGCCGTCGGGGTCGCCGTAGAGGGGGAAGAAGTGGTCCCAGTTGAAGAGGACGTCGACGCCCATCTCTTCGAGACGGAGGACGGCGTCGCGGATGTCGGAGTACTGCACGTGCTGCGGCTGGATCTGGACGCCGAGACGCACCGGGGTGTCGAAGAGCATGCGGTCAGCCTATGCCCGCCCTCCGACACCGGGACGGGTGGACGGCTCGATCGATGACACGTAGCGTGGAGAGGCCAGACGATCGGAGTCATCATGACGAAGAAGATGTCGAAGCTGTCGCGACTGCGCGACTACCTGTTCGGCCCGCGCCGCACGCACGAGCAGTCCGAGGCCGCTCGGAAGTCCCTCGACGGTCAGAAGGACCTGTCCGACTACACCGTCGAACGACAGACGTTCTGGTTCGGCGGGTTCGGCGGCGGCGGACCGCGCTGAGCGGCAGGATGAGGGCATGAGCAGCGCCGCCCTCCCCCCGCTCGCCGACGTCCTCGCCACCGCGCGGGTGGTCTCGTTGCCCCTTGCGGCGCAGTTCCGCGGCATCCGGGTCCGCGAGGCGGTCGTCTTCGAGGGGCCCGAGGGGTGGACCGAGTTCTCACCCTTCGTCGAGTACGCGGATGCCGAGGCCTCGACCTGGCTCGCCGGTGCCCTCGACTACGGGTGGAGCCCCTCGCCCGCCCCGGTCCGCGACGCGGTCGGGGTCAACGCTACGATGCCCGCGGTCCCGGCATCCGAGGTCCCCCGGATCCTGGCGCGGTACGACGGATGCCGCACCGTCAAGGTCAAGGTCGCCGAGGCCGGTCAGCCCCTCGCGGACGACGTCGCGCGTGTGCGCGCGGTGCGCGAGGCGGTGGGTGCAGAGGGGCGTGTGCGCATCGACGCCAACGCCGCGTGGAACGTCGACGAGGCCGAGCGCGCGGTGCACGCCCTGGCCGAGTTCGACCTGGAGTACGTCGAGCAGCCCTGCGCCGAGGTCGACGAGCTCGCGCAGCTGCGCGAGCGCATCTCCTACCTCGACATCCCCGTCGCCGCCGACGAGAGCGTGCGCAAGGCCGCCGACCCGCTGCGCGTCGCCCGCGCCGGAGCCGCCGACCTGCTCGTGATCAAGGCGCAGCCCCTCGGCGGTGTGCACGCCGCGCGGGAGATCGTCGCACTGGCGGGGCTGCCCGCCGTCGTGTCGAGTGCGTTGGACACCTCGATCGGACTGTCAATGGGGGTGGCCCTCGCCGCCGCGCTGCCCGAGCTCGAGTACGACTGCGGTCTCGGCACCGCGTCGCTCTTCACGGCCGATGTCGTGGCATCCCCGCTCCGCGCCCGGGACGGACTGCTGAGGGTGGAGCGTCCGCGTCCGACGGCGGCCGAGCTCGACCGGGTCGCCGCGGACGACGAGAGGACGACGTGGTGGCTCGATCGCCTGCGGCGCTGTCACGCGCTGCTCGAGCTCACGCCACGATGAGCCGCACGAGCTGCTCGAGCCGCTCGCCCAGGTGCGCGCGCGTCTCGGCGGCCGTCTGACGCGTCATGATCGCGGTCTCGGCGGTCGAGATCCACGCCGACAGCAGCACCTCGGTGGCCACCGTCGCGGGCACCCGCAGGGACAGACCCCGCGCGCGGGCGATGTCCGAGACGAGCTGGGTGACGCTCTCGGCGAGGGCCGCGTTGGACGACAGGTAGGCGGCGGCGAACTCGGGGTTGCGCAGCGCCTGCACCCGGATCTCGGCCCCGAGCAGGATGTCGAGGCGGTCGTCGCCGGCGATCTCGAGCACCTCCTGCACGAGGTGCAGCACCTCGCCGGTGACGTCGAGGCCACGATCCTCGATCGAGGTCACGCGCTCGCGGACCGCGGCGATGGTCGTCTCGGCGGACCGGGCGCACAGCGCGAGGAACAGCTCCTCTTTGGAGGCGAAGTTGGAGTAGAACGCGCCCCGAGTGAATCCGGCGCGTTCGCAGACCGCTTCGACCGAGGCCGCGTCGATGCCGATCTCGGCGAACATCTCGGCGGCGGCGTCCATCAGACGCGTGCGCGTGTTCTCGCGTCGGCGCGACGGCGCGGGTGCGGTGTCGGTCATCCGCGTCCTCCTGTTCCCGGGGGAGATTCAGCTTCGAACGCCCCGTCGGCCACTACGATACATTGATGTATTCGATACGGTGATGTATCGACCCGTCCGCCGAACGTGGGAGTCACCGTGTCGACATTCCTGTACACCCTGGGTCGCTGGTCGTTCCGCCACCCGTGGCGCGTGCTGACCGCGTGGCTGCTGGTGCTCGTCCTGGCCGGCGGCGGGGTCGCACTGCTGGCCAAGGGCACCGACAACACCTTCACGATCCCCGGCACCGAGTCGCAGGCCGGGCTCGAGATGCTCGACCGCACCTTCCCCCAGGTCAGCGGAGCGAGCGCCGAGATCGTCGTGGTCGCCGCCGACGGTCGGAGCGTCCGCGACCAGGACTACCAGCAGGCCATTCAGAAGACGAACGCCGACATCACGGCCCTCGACTTCGTCGCCGCCGTCACCGATCCCTACGACGACCGGATCTCGGGCGGGATCTCGGACGACGACCGCGCCGCCATCGTGCGCATCCAGTTCGACGGCGAGGCCACCGCCGTCCCCCAGGCGACCGAGGACGGCCTGCGTGAGGCGGCGAGCGCCCTGGGCTCGGCCCTGCCCAGCGGGTCGCAGGCAGTGCTGGGCGGTCAGCTGTTCGCGACCGAGATCCCGGGCGCCACCCTCACCGAGGCGCTCGGCGTCCTGATCGCCGCCCTCGTGCTGATGGTGACGTTCCGATCGTTCCTGGTGGCCGGGATGCCGCTGGCCACCGCGATCCTCGGCGTCGCCCTGTCGATCGCCCTGATCTTCATCGCGACGGGCTTCGCGACGGTGTCCTCGACCACGCCGCTGCTGGCGGTGATGCTGGGCCTGGCGGTCGGCATCGACTACGCCCTGTTCATCGTCTCGCGACATCAGGATCAGACGCGGGCGGGCATGGACCCCGAGGAGTCCACCGCGCGCGCCGTCGGCACGGCCGGTTCGGCCGTGGTCTTCGCCGGGATCACGGTGCTCATCGCCCTCATCGGTCTCGGCTTCGCCGGCATCCCGTTCCTGACGACCATGGGGATCGCCGCCTCGGTCGCGGTCGCGATCGCCGTGTGCGTCGGGCTGACGCTCACCCCGGCCTTCCTCGGCTTCGCCGGTCACCGCGTGGTCGGGTGGGGCTACAAGAAGAAGGGCGCGACGCGACGCCGTCGCCGCGGCATGTCCGCCCAGGAGGATGCGGACGCCCTCGCCGAGGCCGCCGCCGAACGCGAGGAGCGCGCCGCCGCTGCCACCGCTCGCGCAGAGCGCAACGGCCCCGCCAAGCGCTGGGTGGGCCTGGTCACCCGGCATCCGGTGGTCACCACCGTCGCCGTCATCGCGGTTCTGGGCACGATGGCGATCCCCGCCGCCTCGCTCGCCCTGACGCTGCCGAACGCCGGCCAGCTGCCCGAAGGCGATGAGGCGCGCGTCGCCTACGAGCTGACCGACGAGTACTTCGGCCCCGGCGCCAACGGCCCGCTCATCATGACCGGCACCATCGTCACCAGCAACGACCCGTTGACGCTGATGCAGGACATCGGCGACGAGATCGCCAAGGTGCCCGGCGTCGCCGAGGTGGCGTTGGCCACCCCCAACGAGACCGCCGACACCGGCATCGTGCAGATCGTCCCCGAGACGGCCCCCGACGACCCCCGCACCGCCGATCTGGTGCGCGAGCTGCGTGCGCAGGAGGACCGCCTGTTCGACGAGTTCGGCGTCCGCCTGCTCGTCACCGGCTACACCGCGGTCACGATCGACATCTCCGACCAGCTGGGCGCCGCCCTGCTCCCCTTCGGTCTGTTCGTGGTGGGCCTGTCTCTCGTGCTGCTGATGATCGTGTTCCGCTCGATCTGGGTGCCGTTGACGGCTGCGGGCGGCTACCTGCTGTCGGTCGCGGCCTCGTTCGGCGTCGTCGCCGCGGTGTTCGAGTGGGGATGGTTCGCCGACGCCCTGCACGTCGCCAAGGTCGGACCGATCATCAGCTTCATGCCGATCGTGGTGATGGGCGTGCTGTTCGGCCTCGCGATGGACTACCAGGTGTTCCTCGTCTCGCGCATGCGCGAGGACTTCGTGCACGCCGACCGCACGGGCCGCTCCCCCCGCGAGGTGGCGCTGGGCGCGGTACGCAGCGGGTTCGCGGCATCCGCTCGCGTGGTAGTCGCGGCAGCGGTCATCATGTTCGCCGTCTTCGTCGCGTTCGTCCCGGAGGGCGACTCGAGTCTCAAACCGATCGCGCTGGGGCTGGCGGTCGGCGTCGCCGTCGACGCGTTCCTCGTGCGCATGACCCTCGTGCCCGCGATCCTCGCGCTGCTGGGGGCGAAAGCGTGGTGGATGCCGCGCTGGCTCGACCGCATCCTGCCCAAACTCGATGTCGAGGGCGAGGCCGTCGAGCGCGAGGTCCACCTGACCGACTGGCCCGCCGAGCCCGCGATGGCGATCGCCGCCGACGACCTGGGCACCCTGACGGCGACGGATGCCGAGCAGCCGGTGTTCCGCGACGTCTCCCTGCGACTCGGCTACGGCGGCACGCTGCTGGTCACCGGTGAGTCGTCGACCACGCGGACGTTGCTGCTGGCCCTGTCCGGGCGCCTGTCGAAGATCGAGGGCAAGCTGCGGGTCGACGGGCAGCTCGTGCCCGAACGCGCCGGCGCCGTGCGCGCGCGGGTCGGCGTCGCGCTGCTGGAGGACCCTCGCACCGCCGCCGCCGAGGTGTCGGACGCGGTCGCGGGCGGCTCGCGGATCGTCGTGATCTCCGACATCGACCGCCTCGAGGCCGACGCCGCGGCCGACGTCGCCCAGGTGCTCCGCCGCGCGGCGAGCGACCTGCGCGAACGCCAGGACGATGCGACGTCCCCGTTCACCCTCGTCGTCTCGGCGCGGGACGAACGCCGCGCCCTCGCCCTGCTCGCCGAGGCGCAGCGCCCCGACGTGGCATCCCTCCCCCTCGCGACCCCGCGACGCGGTACGCCGCCCGCGCCGCCCGAAACCTTCGCCGATCTCTCCGAGGTGTTCGTATGACTCTCCCCGTCGAGCGCTCCCGCTCACGTCGCCCCGTCACCTGGCTCACCCTGATCGGCGTGCTGCTGCTGCCCGCCGTGATCGGGGGGATCCTAGTCGGCGCGCTGTACAACCCCACCGACCGGCTCGACAACATCACCGCCGCGATCGTCAACGACGACAGGGCCGTCGAGCTGAACGGACAACTCGTCCCCCTCGGTCGCCAGCTCACCGGCGGCCTGGTCAAGGGTGCGGACGATCAACCCAGCAACATCGACTGGGTGATCTCGAACGACGACGATGCCGCCGCGGGGCTCAAGGACGGCACCTACACCGCCGTCGTCACGATCCCCGAGAACTTCACGGCCGCCTCGCTGTCGACCCGCCCGGGCGAGACGCCCGAGAAGGCGACCATCGACGTCCAGACGGCCCCCGACGCCCGCGTGGTCGACGGCGCGATCACCGCGCAGCTGGCATCCACCGCCTCCAGCGTGTTCGGAACCGAGCTGTCCTCGCAGTACCTCACGAATGTGTTCCTCGGTTTCACCACCCTGAGCGATCAGCTCGGCACCGCGGCCAGTGGCGCTCATCAGCTCGCCGACGGCGCCACGCAGGCCGCCGACGGAGCGACCGCCCTGAAGGACGGTCTGGGCCAGCTGTCGACCGGCGCGTCGGGCCTCGCCGACGGAGCCGCGCAGCTCGCGGCCGGCGCCGCACCGCTGACAGACGGAGCGACCAAGCTCGCCTCGGGCGCGAGCGCGCTGGCGACGGGAACGCGCGATGCCGCGGCCGGCGTCGACAAGCTCGCGACCGGCGCCGACGGCATCGCCGCCGGCAACCAGCAGCTGGCGACGCAGATCAACGGGCTCGCCGACCAGATCCCGCCGACCTTCGCCACCGACGCGCAGAAGCTCGCCGACGCCGCCCCGCAGGTCAACACCGCGCTCGTCGACGCCGCCGCCGCCCTGCAGAAGGCCGCCGACGAGTGCACCGGCACCCCCGAGCAGTGCCAGGCGCTGCGCGACGCCTCGGCCGCCGCGAACCGCGCGCTGCCGCAGGCGACGCAGACGGTGACGCAGATCGGATCTCTCGCCGGCCAGGCCGCGCAGCTGCCCGCCGGCGTCCGCGCGATCGCCGCGGCCAACCAGCAGCTCGCCGACGGCGCCACCGGCCTCGCCGGCGGAGCGCGCGAGGCGGCGAGCGGACTCGGCACCATCGCCGGCGGCATCGACGGCGTCGCCGGCGGCGGGACGCAGCTCGCCGACGGGGCGCGACAGTTCGGCACCGGCGCCCAGGCGCTCAGCTCGGGCGCCGCGCAGCTGGCATCCGGAGCCTCCCTGTCCGAGGACGGCGCGGCGCAGCTCGCCGACGGCGTGGGCCAGGTGGCCTCGGGCACCTCGTC
>NZ_CAJYPF010000183.1 GCF_913776565.1 uncultured Microbacterium sp.
CTCCCAGCTGTCCTGGCGGGCCTGGGCATCCTTGATACGTGACGGCGGCAGCTGCTGGAGCAGCAGGCCACGGGCGCGGCGACCATCGGCATCCACCGTCACGTCCCAGCGCTCGGCCTCGAAACCCTGCACCGACGAGAAGTCACGACGCCCGCCGGTGAACGCGTGCCCGGCGAAGCCGAAGATCGCGCCCCACACCGCGCCGAGCACGAGGCCCAGCAGCAGCAGACCGAGGAACCCGCCCGGGCTCAGCAGGCCCACGATCACGCCGATCATCAGACCGAACCACGCGCCCGACGCGGCGCCGAGACCGGCGGCGCGTCCCTTGGTGAGGCGACCGGTCACCTGCTCGACGATGCGGACGTCATGGCCCACGATGGCGGTGTGCTCGACGGGGAAGCCCGCGTCCGAGAGGCGGTCGACGGCGGCCTGCGCCCCGGTGTAGTCGGTGAAGCTGGACAGCACGCGGCGTTCCGGCGTGGCGCGGGTGACGTCGGTCATGGGGGTTCCTTCCCTCGGGCTCCTCACGCTAGGACAGCCGAGCGGAACGGACCGGGCGCTTGCGCACCGCCGGATGCGCGGCTACTCGGACGGGGGGAGGCCGGTGTCAGCGCACCCGGCGGGCCCAGACGCGATCGGGCAGCGCGAGCGCCACCCCCACGATGGTCACCACGGCGCCGATCACCGCCGTGACCGCGACGACCTCGACGGGGAACGCGCCGTCGCGCATACCGGTGAGACGGGCGAGGTCCCACGGCAGGATGCCGATCTGCTCGTTCCACGACCGCAGCGCGTCGCGCGCACCCATCAGCGCGATCGTGGCGGCGGGCAGCGCGTAGCCGATCCCCATGCCGGCCAGGGCGATACCGCCCGCGCGACGGCGACCGAGCTGTGCCGAGAGCGCCCACCCGGCGGCGACGAAAACCCAGGCCACCAGGGCGAAGGCGACCATCAGATACAGGATGCGCACGACCGGCAGCGCCCAGAGGTCGGGCCAGATACCTTCAGGCCCCGAGAGGGCGACGGCGATCAGGGCGACGACGCAGCGCAGCACCAGCGCGCCGCCGACGGCGGCGATGATCGGCCACGGCGAGCGCCTGCCCAGCAGCAGGCGCACGGCGAACGCGAACAGCAGCCATCCCGCGATCGCCACCGCGACGCCCCACAGGCCGTCGCGGGGCGTCTGCACGATGCGCGTGGTCACGAGCAGACCGCCGGGAACGAGGATCATCAGCCAGCGATCCAGCGGCAGCACGCCGAGCGTGGATTCGCGCGCACGCCACGGACGGGTCGAGGCGATCCAGGTGGCGCGGGCCGCGGCGGCACCGGGCCGGCGGACCAGGCTCGTGCGGGCGGCGAGCATGCCGATGACGAGCCACGTCGCGCCGAGGAGCAGCAGCAATCGCGAGAGCCACTCCGTGGTGGCGTCGACCATCATGGGCACGCGCGTGAAGGGATCCACCAGCACCGCGATGACGGCGCCGAAGGCCAGCAGGATGCCGCTGATGCCGAGCGCCACCATGCCTCGCCCCGCCGTGGTCGCCATGCGCCTACGTTACCGGCCGCAAGCTGAGGGTCCGCCGGTGCTCGGCGGGAGGCCGGCTCAGGCGCGGTCGTGCAGCGTGACGTGGTAGCCGTCGGGGTCGGCGAAGGTGAAGGTGCGACCGAACGGGCCGTCGATCGGCGCCGACACGATCCGGTGACCGTCGGCGGCGAGCGCGTCGTGGATCGCCTGCACCTCGGTCGCATGCAGCCAGAGCGCGACCCCGACGCCGGGCTGGGCGACGCCGCCCAGATCGGTGCCGGGCGCGAGGTCGCGCAGGGCGAAGGAGATGGGCGCCGTCGAGAACACCACGGCGTGGGGCGGCCCCGCGGGCGATCGCTCGAGGCCCAGGTACTGCGCGTAGAACGCGTGCGAGGCCGCGAGGTCGCGCACCTGAAGCGAGATGAAGTCGGGTCCGGTGACGGTCATGAGAACTCCTTGTGTCAGTTGTCTGACATAGAGGGTATGTCAGAATACTGACATGACGCAAGACCGCATCACCCTCGACACCTCTCTCGGCTACCTCCTCAAGGAGGCGGCGAGCGCTCTCCGCTCGGCGATGGAAGAGGTCCTCCGCCCTCTCGGGATGACCATCACGCACTACTCGTGCCTCGAGCTGCTCGCCCAGCGCCCGGGCCTGTCGAACTCCGATCTGGCCCGGGGCGCGTTCGTCACCCGCCAGTCGATGAACGTCCTGCTCCAGACACTCGAGGCCGAGGGGATCGTCGAACGCGCTGAGACGGCCCCCGTGGGCAAGGCGCTCCCCACGCGGTTGACCGCGAAGGGCCGCCGATCGCTCGACGTCGCGAGCGCGGCGGTGCGCCAGGTGGAGCGCCGCATGCTGAGCGGGATGACGGATGCCGAGCAGACCGCCGCCCTGCGCGCGCTGCGCTCGATGGTTCACGCCCTGCGCACCTGATCCGCGGCAGCTCTGTGAAGCGACCTCCGCGTCTCGCCCCAGAACTGACTTCCCATGCGCAGGATTGTGTAACAATCCATCCATGCTTCCCGCCCTCGCGATCCTCGCCGCGGCACTGTGCTTCTCGACCACCGGCACCGCGCAGGCCCTCGCCGGCGTCGACGCCTCACCCGTCGCGGTCGGGGCTGCGCGGATCGTCGTGGGCGGCGGCATCCTGGGCCTTCTCGCCCTCGCACAGCTCC
>NZ_CAJYPF010000184.1 GCF_913776565.1 uncultured Microbacterium sp.
GCGATCCCCTGCAGTTGCCCGGCATCGGCGCGGCCGTCGGGCGCGCGTACCTGCCGGACGCGTCGCGCCGCGAGATGGTCGCGCTCGCGCGCACGGCCTGGGAGGGGCGACGGTGAAGAAGTTCGTCCTGTCGTTCGAGCTCATCGACTCTCCCCTCCTTGTGATCTGCTCGATCGTGGTCGCGATCGGCGTCATCGTCGTCATGGCCTGGGCCCCCCGTCGCGTCGGGCGGACGATCGGTGTCGCAGTGGCCGCGGGGGGTGTCATGTATCTGGTCGCGCGGGCGGCCAGCGCTGCCCAGGTCTTCGACGGTCCGCTGCCCGCGGGGGCCGCTCGATGGTCGGCGCTCGCCATCGCCGGGATCGCGGCGGGCGTGATGGGTGTCGTCGCCGCGCCGCGGGTGCGCCGGATCGTCGGAGTCGTGGTGATCCTGGCATCCGTCATCACGGGTTTCCTCGGCGTCAACAGCTCCTACGGCATCACCCACACTCTCGCCGCGATCATGGGTGTGCAGACCCTCGATCGCGCCGACCTGCCGGACACCGGGCGGGACGCCGCGGGGACGGCGACATGGGAGAACTGGAAGCCGCCGGCCGACATGCCGTCCTCGGGCACCGTCAGTGCGCTGAGCGGCGATTCCCGCATCCCGTCGGGGGATTTTCCCGCCAGAGACGCGTCCCTGTATCTGCCGCCCGCGGCACTCGTGAAAGATCCGCCGACCCTGCCCCTCATCGTCTTCATGATGGGACAACCCGGTTCGCCGGATCCGACGAGTCTCGCCAAGGCCCTTGCGGACTTCGCGCGCGCCCACGACGGATTGGCACCGATCGCCATCGTCGCCGATCAGACGGCGTCCGGCGACCTCGATCCGTCCTGCGCGGACTCGGCGAAGTACGGTCCGGTCGCCACGTATCTCAACACGCTCGTGCCGCAGTGGGCGGCGTCGCATCTCAACGTCTCGACGGATCATCGACTGTGGGTGCTCGGGGGGTTCTCCAACGGCGGTTCATGCGCGGCGAAGTGGGCGGCCGAGTATCCCGAGGTGTGGGGTCACCTGCTCGATGTGTCGGGCAACGAGTATCCCGGCTCGGAACATCCCGACGCGACCATCGATGAGGTGTTCGGAGGAGATGCGGCCGCGTTCGAGGCGGCGACTCCGGCCGCCATCATGGGCCGAACGCCCTCTCGCGACTACGCGGGCCACGTGGCCATCTTCACCTGGGGGCAGTCCGACAGCGTGTTCGGTCCGGGCCAGCAGCGCAACGCCCTCGCGGCCCACGCAGCCGGTTTCACCGCCATGACCCACGTCGTGACGGGCGCAGGCCACGACGGACCGGCGCTGGACGGAGCGCTCGCCTTCGCCATCCCCGAGCTCGCACGCGTCCTGGGGCTCGCCCCGTCATGAACGAGAGGACCGGGGACGCGTATCGGCATGATCAGACGACAGCACACGGGGGAGTATCGAGATGAACAGATTCTTGCTCTCCTTCGAACTGATCGACAGCCCCCTCCTGATCATCTCGTGCGCCGTCGCGACGCTCGCGGTCCTGGCCGTCCTGCTCTGGCCCCGCCGCCGCCTCGTCCTCATGGGAGCGATCGGCATCGCCTCGGGGGTCGCGATGTTCGTCGCTGCCAAGATCCTTGAGGCAGCGAACACCTTCGAAGGCCCCCTCCCCGGAGCCGCGATCTGGTGGGCCTCGGGAGCGACGGCCGCGGTCGCCGTCGGTGTCGTCGGTCTTTTCCGCGCCCCGTGGCCTCGTCGGGTGGCGGGTGCCATCGCCATCCTCGCGTCGCTTCTCGCCGGTGCGCTCGGCGTCAACGCCTCCTACGGTGTGACGCACAACCTCGCGGCGATCCTCGGCGTGCAAGCGCTGGATCCGGCATCCCTCCCCTCGCAAGAGGCCACGACCGGGGATCCCGCGACGCTGTACCAACGCTGGCAGCCGCCCGCGGATATGGCAGCCAAGGGCACGGTGAGCGCGCTCACCGGATCGACTCGGATTCCGACCGGCCAGTATGCCGCACGTGATGCATCGCTGTACCTGCCGCCCGCAGCATTGGTTCCCAACCCTCCTGCTCTGCCCCTCATGGTCTTCATGATGGGTCAGCCGGGCTCACCCGATCCGACGTCGCTCGCCAAGGCCCTCGATGCGTTCGCCGCTCAGAACCGGGGGCTCGCGCCGATCGCGATCGTCGTCGACCAGCTCACCGCACCCGACCGCGACCCCGCCTGCGTGGACTCCGCGACCTTCGGCGCCGTCTCGACGTACATCAACGACCTGGTCCCGCAGTGGGCGCTGAAGAACCTCAACATCGTGACCGACCACCGCTACTGGACGATCGGCGGGTTCTCCAACGGTGGCTCGTGCGCCGCGATGTACGGGGCGAAGCACCCCGACGTGTGGGGACAGATGCTCGATGTCATGGGGAATGAGTTCCCCGGGTCCGAGCACGTGGCGCAGACCGTCACCGACGTCTACAAGGGCGATGCGGCCGCGTTCCAGGCGAACAAGCCTTCGGTGCTGATGGCCGCGGCCCCACCCGGCACCTTCGCCGGTCATACCGCCGTCTTCACCTGGGGGAGCGCCGACACCACTTACGGTCCGGGCCAGCTCGCGAATTCGCAGGCCGCCCAAGCGGCTGGTTTCACGACACTGACTCATATCGTGGAGGGTGGCGGCCACACCGGCGAGACGCTCGACGCGAGCCTCGCGTGGGCCATCCCGGCGCTCGCGTCGGCTCTCGGTCTGGCCGCGCCGGCATCCTGAGATCCCTCCGCGGGCCATGCCCGCGCGGAGTCCGGGCACGTTCGGTGTCGCCGCGACGCGGTCGCCTGTGCATCCGGCGCTCGTCGCGTGGCCGG
>NZ_CAJYPF010000185.1 GCF_913776565.1 uncultured Microbacterium sp.
GGTCCTGCACACCGCTCGCCTCGAGCTGTCGGCGCCGGGCGACGGCGACGTCGCCGCGATCCACGCCGAGTGCCAGGATGCCGCGATCCAGCGGTTCACGACGGTTCCCTCCCCCTACCTCCCGGCCGATGCCGAGACGTTCGTCGAGCTGACACGCCGATGGTGGGCCGACGGGTCGGAGGCGACCTGGGGGATCCGCCTCGACGGCCGCCTCGTCGGGATGGTGGGACTGGCGAACCTGCCGGGCGGCGGACCCGAGATCGGGTACTGGGTGTCGTCCCGCGTGCGTGGCCGGGGCGTCGCGACCGAGGCGGCGCGCGCCGTCGTCGACTGGGGCTTCGCGCCCGAGCGTCCTGCGGTCGAGCGGATCGAATGGCGGGCCGTGGTGGGCAACACCGGCTCGGCGCGGGTCGCGCGGTCACTGGGGTTCCGCTACGAGGGTCTGCTGCGAGGGGCGCACGTCAACGCGCTCGGCCGGTCCGACCTGTGGATCGGCGGACTGCTGCGCGGCGACGACCGCGTGCCGGTCTCGTGGCCGGTGCTCGGCTAGGGCGCAAGGCCCGCCCCCGATGTCGGAGGGGCGTGGCAGCATGGCCGCATGCCGGAGATGCCTGAGGTCGAGGGGCTCGTCGAGTTCCTGCGGGGTCGCGTCACGGGGCTGCGCGTCGACAAGGCCACCGTGTCGGCGATCAACGCACTCAAGACCTACGACCCACCGCTGACCGCGCTGGTCGGCGCGCACGTCACGGGCGTCGATCGCCACGGCAAGTTCCTCGACATCGCGACCGACGCTGGCGTGCATCTGGTCTTCCATCTCGCCAAGGCCGGGTGGCTGCGGTGGTACGACGCCCTGCCCACCACGATCGTCAAGCCGGGCAAGACACCGATCGCGCTGCGCGTCTGTTTCGACGACGGCTCGGGGTTCGATCTCACCGAGGCGGGGACGAAGAAGTCGCTGGCCGTGTACGCGGTGCACTCCCCCGCCGAGGTGCCGGGCATCGCACGTCTGGGGCCCGACCCGCTGAGCGCGGGTTTCGACCGGGTCGCCTTCGGGTCCCTCCTCGCGGACCGTCGCACGCAGATCAAAGGGGTGCTCCGCGACCAATCCATCATCGCCGGGGTCGGCAACGCCTACTCCGACGAGATCCTGCACGCGGCGAAGATGACGCCGTACGCGCTGGCCGCCACCCTGTCCGACGACGAGGTCGACCGTCTGTTCACGGCGATGACCACGACGCTGGCCGAAGCGGTCGACGAGGCGCGCGGAAAGCCACCGGCCGAGCTGAAGGATGCCAAGCGGCGGGGCATGCGCGTGCACGGGCGGCGGGGCGAGGCGTGCCCCGTGTGCGGCGACGAGGTACGCAGCGTGTTCTTCGCCGACAACTCCCTCGAGTACTGCCCCACCTGTCAGACGGGCGGCAAGCTGCTCGCGGACCGTCGACTGTCGCGTCTGCTGAAGTGAACTCCAGCGTGGCGGGGTCGAGGGATGCGACGCTCGTCTCTCCCTTCGGGCGCACGGTGGTGCGGCCCGCCGTCCGAGCGACGGATGACAGTGAACAGCACCCCGCGGCACGCAGTCCCTCCGGTTCCCGGCACGCGGTCCGGCTACCACAAAACGTCGCCAGAAGTCGGGGAATGAAACCGCAAACCGCGCGTTGACTACACTTCGAAGTGCAAACAACGTGCTCCGGGGTCGGTGAGAATCCGAACCGGCGGTGACAGTCCGCGAACCCCGCCGCGAAGCGGTGGGGCCGATCCGGTGGAATTCCGGAACCGACGGTGATGCGAGGGTCCGCCCGCGCTAGTCCGGATAGGAGGCAGCACGGACGGCGCGTCGCGCCCTCCCGCTGACCCTGCCCCGACTTCGCGGGAAGGACAGGGAAATGGCATCCGCCGTCGAGATCGACGCCATGCGGCGAGCACTTCAGCTCGCCCGGCGCGGCCCGCGCGGGCTCAACCCGCAGGTGGGTGCCGTCATCGTCTCGCCCGACGGCCGGATCCTGGCCGAGGGCTATCACCGCGGGGCGGGAACCGCGCACGCCGAGGTCGACGCCCTCTCGCAGCTCGCCCCGGGCGCCGCCCGCGGCGCGACCGCGATCGTGACGCTGGAGCCCTGCAACCACACCGGCCGCACGGGCCCGTGCGCCCTCGCCCTGATCGACGCCGGTGTCGCACGCGTGGTCTACGCCCTGGATGATCCCACCGACGCCGCGACCGGCGGGGCCGCTCGCCTGCGCGCCGCCGGGGTCGACGTCGAGTCCGGAACCGAGGCCACCGCCGCCGCCGAGCTGGTCCACGACTGGGTGCACCTGCAGCGCACCGGCCGCCCCCACGTGAGCGTCAAGTGGGCGCAGAGCCTCGACGGGCGCGCCGCGGCCGACGACGGGTCGAGCCAGTGGATCACGGGCCCCGCCGCGCGTCGCGACGTGCACGCCCGTCGTGCCGAGGCCGATGCGATCGTCGCCGGCACCGGCACGGTTCGCGCCGACGACCCCGCCCTCACGGCGCGCGCGGCCGACGGTTCGCTCCTCGACGCGCAGCCGCTGCCCGTCATCATCGGCGCGAGCGAGACGGGTGCGGATGCCGCCGTGCGCCGCCACCCGCGCGAGCCCCTGTTCTACGCGACGCACGACCTGCACGCCGTGCTCGCCGATCTGGCCGGCCGGGGCGTGCAGCGCGTCTTCGTCGAGGGCGGGCCGACCCTGGCGAGCGCGTTCGTGCGCGAGGACCTCGCCGACGAGGTGCTCGTCTACGTCGCGCCGGTCCTGCTCGGCGGCTCGCGCCTGGCGCTCGGCGACCTGGGCGTGCCGACCATCGCCGACGCGCGACGCCTCGACGTGGCATCCCTGCAGACCCTCGGCGACGACCTGCTGATCGTCGCCGTGCCCCACCCGACCGGCTCGGAAGCCGCCGGCACCCACGAGAACAGAGGAGAAGCCTGATGTTCACCGGAATCGTCGAAGAGATCGGCGCGGTCACCGCCGTCGAGCCGTCGGGAGACGGCGTGCGTCTGACGCTGCGCGCACCGCTGTCGGTGTCGGACGCCGGCCACGGCGACTCGATCTCGGTCAGCGGGGTGTGCTTGACCGTGGTCGACCAGGGCGAGGACTGGTTCACCGCCGATGTCATGAAGCAGACCCTCGACATGTCGACGCTCGCCGACGTCGCGCCGGGGCGCGCGGTCAACCTCGAGCGCGCCACCGCCGCGCACGGTCGCCTCGGCGGCCACATCGTGCAGGGCCACATCGACGGCACCGGCATCGTTCGCGAGGTGCGCCCGGGCGCGCAGTGGAGCGTCGTGCGCGTCGGCATCCCGTCCGCCCTCGCCCCGCTCGTGGTCGACAAGGGCTCGATCGCGATCGACGGCGTCTCGCTCACCGTCAGCGCCGTCAGCGCGGCCTCCGACCCCGAGCCGTGGCTCGAGGTCTCGCTGATCCCCGAAACGCTCGAGGCGACGACCCTCGGCCGCGCCGAGGCCGGCACGCCCGTGAACCTCGAGACCGACATCCTGGCGCGTCATGTCCAGCGCATGCTCGCCTTCCGCACGACAGAGAATCCCGCGGCCGCGGCCGCGCAGACCGAGAGGGGCTCCGCATGAGCCTGTCCACCATCCCCGAGGCCCTGGAGGCCCTGCGTCAGGGCCGGCCGATCCTGGTCGCCGACGATGAGAACCGCGAGAACGAGGGCGACGTCATCATCTCGGCGCAGCTCGCGACCCCCGAGTGGCTCGCGTGGACCGTGCGCTGGTCGAGCGGTTACGTCTGCGCGCCCATGCCGGCCGAGTGGGCGGATCGCCTCGATCTGCCCCCGATGGTCGAGGTCAACCAGGATGCCCGCGGCACCGCGTACACCGTGAGCGTCGACGCCGCGTCGGGCGTGACGACCGGCATCAGCGCCGCCGACCGCGCGCACACCCTGACCGTGCTGGCCGATCCCGCCTCGGTTCCGAACAGCCTCATCCGTCCCGGGCACGTGCTTCCGCTGCGCGCGGTCGACGGCGGCGTGCGCGAACGGGCCGGGCACACCGAGGCCGCGGTCGACCTCATGCGTCTCGCGGGGCTCGAGCCCGTCGGCGCGATCGCCGAGGTGGTGGCCGAGGACGGCAGCATGATGCGCCTGCCCGGGCTCTTCGAGCTCGGCGAGCGCGACGGCATCCCGGTCATCACGATCGAGCAGCTCATCGCTCACCTGAACGAGACCGATCCGCTGCCGGCGACCGCCGCGCCCAAGCGCCGCGTGAGCCTGCGCGCCGAGTCGAACGTACCCACCTCGCACGGCACCTTCCGCTTCCTGGCTTACAAGGACCGCGTCACCGGCACCGACCACCTGGCCGTGGTCTCGGGCGACCTGACCGAGCCGGCGCCGCTCGTGCGCGTGCACTCGGAGTGCCTGACCGGCGAGGCGTTCGGCTCACTGAAGTGCGAGTGCGGACCCCAGCTCGAGGCCGCCCTCGACACGATCGACCGCGACGGCGGCATCGTCATCTACATGCGCGGACACGAGGGACGCGGCATCGGCCTCATCAACAAACTGCGCGCGTACAACCTGCAGGAGCGCGGTATGGACACGGTGGATGCCAACCTCGCCCTGGGTCTGCCCGCCGACGCGCGCGACTACGCCGCGGCCGCCGGCATCCTCACCGACCTCGGTGTCGAACAGGTGCGTCTGCTCACCAACAACACCGACAAGGTGAACCAGCTGCGCGGCTTCGGCCTCGACGTCGTCGAGCAGGTACCGCTGCTCGTGGGCGTCGGTCCGAACAACCACCAGTACCTCGAGACGAAGCGCGACCGCATGGGCCACATCATCGCCGAGGACGACCTGCGCGACGCCCTCGCGCACATGAAGGAAGAGAGCGCCTGATGGCCGGCAGTGGAGCACCCGAGACCGGCGGCGTCGACGCCTCGGGCCTGAACGTCGTCGTCATCGCCGGCACCTGGCACGAGGTCATCACCGACGGCCTCATCGCCGGGGCGAAGCGCGTGCTCGACGCGACCGGCGCGACCTACCGCGTCGTTCGCGTACCGGGGTCGTTCGAGCTGCCCGTCGCGGCGAAGGCCGCTCTCGACGGCGGAGCGGATGCCGTGGTCGCGCTCGGCGTGATCATCCGGGGCGGGACGCCGCACTTCGAGTTCGTCTCGTCGGCAGCCACCGACGGTCTGACCCGCGTCGCGCTCGACACGGGCAAGCCCGTCGGGTTCGGCGTGCTGACCCTCGACGACGAGCAGCAGGGCCTGGACCGCGCGGGCCTCGAGGGTTCGAAGGAGGACAAGGGCGAGGAGGCCGCGGATGCCGCGATCCGCACCGCCCTCGTGCTGCGGGAGCTGCGCGGCTGACGCTGCGGGCCGTGGGCCCCCGACGACCCCCTTCACCCGCGGGCACGGATCGCTTCACCCGATTCGGCGGCGCCCGGGTGCGAAGCGGGGGTGGTGGCGACAGCACACACTCGGACGTATGCCCGCGGCTCCCCTGCCACCCGACCGTCATCGACCTCTGCTTCACGTGGTGCTGCGCACGACGCCGGGCGAGAACCGCAAGAACCGCCCGGCGTGGTACACGAAGGACCGCTGCATCGCCTCGGTGCTGATCGCGGTTCAGCGCGCCCGAGCCCAGGGGATCGACGTGCGGGTCACGGCGATCGTCGACATCTCATCGGGGCGCCGTATGCCGGCGGCGGTGACCGCGCTCCTCGACCACGTCGACGCAATCGTCGCCGTGCGCGGCGGGACGGCCGCACGGTCCTGGCGTCCCGCGCTCCGGGCCGTGCGGAGGCACCTCGCCCCCGCCGGAGACGATCTGATCTATCTGGTGGAGGACGATCACCTGCACCGACCGGACGCCCTGACCCACCTCGTCGACGGCGGCGACGACTACCGCCTGCTCTACGCCCTCGCCTCCGAGCACGGCGCCATCGTCGACCGCGGGGACGGGTGGGCGCACGTCCCCGGCGGCACGTCGACATTCGCGGTCCGCGGTGACGCGTTCCGCGCCGACGCGTGGCGCCACGTGCTCATGTCGTACGGCGGCGGCGCCTGGGACGAACTGTCGTGGCGGATCCTCGGCTCCCACGTCACTCCGCCGGGTCTCGGCTACGTGAGGGCCGCGTTGACCCGGACGGAGCGCTGGCCCCGCCCGTGGGGCCTGCGTCCCCTCCGCCACGCGGCCTTCCGTCTGCTGTGCCTGGCGCTCGCCCGGCGGGATCCCCGCTCCATCGGCCTGCGCACACCCATCCAGGCCACTCACTGCGAACACGACATGCTGGCGGATACCGCGGACTGGGCGGAACTGGCGTACGCGATGGACGATGCCGTCGCCGCCCTGCGCGAGGACACCGTCACCGGGCCTGTCCCGGTGCTCGGCACGTCACGCCGTGCCGCCCGATCGCTCGCGCAGGTCCTGTCGTCAGCCGCCCACTGAAGACCGCTCCCCCTCCGATCGTCGGGGGACGGTCGTCTGCAGCAGTCTCTCGGCGATCGCATCCCACCCGAATCGATCCCGGGCGACGGCGTGCGCCGCCCGGCGTCGCTGCCGGTACCGCGGATCGTCGGCCACCCGCTCGACCGCATCGGCGAGCTCCTCGGCGGTGGGGGCGGCGTCGAGGAGCTCGCCCCCGCCCTCGGGCCCGACGATCTCGGGAATGCCGCCCCGGCGTACCGAGACCACCGGCGTGCCCACGACCATCGCGTCCAGCAGGACCATGCCGAACGGTTCCTCCCAGCGGCAGGGGTAGAGGAAGACGTCCGCATCGGCCAGTTCCGACGTCATGACGTCGGGGGGCACGAAGCCGCGGATGCGCACCCGCGCGTGCGGTGCGGCCGCCTCGACCTCGGCGGCGACCGCCCGCAGACGGTGCGTATAGGGCGACTCCCCGACGGCCGCGCCCGGGGCCTTGCCCCCGTAGACGTCGAAGACGACGGGGCGGCGTCCCGCGAGGACGCGGACGGCTTCGGCAGCCTCGACCGCCCCCTTCTCGGGAACGAGACGCCCGGCGAACGCCACGCGCAACGGGTCGCCCACGGGATGCCACGAGGGTCGGGCATCGGGTACCGTCGCACCGTTCGGGATGACGACCGTCTCGGCGATCCCCAGACGCTGCCGCGCGAGACGAGCCAGATGCTCGCTGCAGAAGACCCACACGTCGACCGCCTCGCGGATCTGCGCGGCGGACACCCCGCGCCAGGAACCGGAGGTGGCTCGACGCACGCCGTCGACCGGGTCATTGTGCAGGTGCAGAACGATCCGGCCGCGGTAGCCCGCTCGGCGCAGTGCCACCGCGTAGGCCGGCTCGTTGTGCACGTGGGCCACCGCCGCGTCGCGCAGCAACGGGGCGATCCACCAGATCCACAGCCGGCCGGAGCGCGTGAGCACTCGCACGATCCCATCGGGATTGCGCCGCAGCAGCGTTCCGGCCGCGCGCGCGAGAGAGCGGACGATGGCATCCAGCGGGTCGAAGACGGCGAGACCCACGCGCGACACGGCGTGGCTGAACGGCGCTCCCCCGCGCGGGCAGAAGACGCCCACGGCGGCTCGATCGCCGACGCGCGCGTAAGCGTTGCGCACCCACGACGCGACGGCTCCGCCGGTGCCGTCGAAGCGCTCATCGGCGGGCAGGACGACGGCGATGTCGAGTCGCCGCGGGCGAGCGAGCCGTGCCCTCGTCTCGTGGACGAGCAGCGAGACCGTTCCGTCACGAGAGCAGAGAACGGCCACGACGAAGCTCAGCAGTCCCGCGAGGACCTGCGCCGGCAACCGGAGGGGGACCGGGGCCGTCTCGAGCGCCCAGCCGGTGAGCGCCACGGCGACGACGGGGGGAGCGGCGACGACGAGGGGAGCCACGGTGGCCGACAGGTACGCGCGCAGCGACGTGGGCACGACCCGGGTGAGGCACACGTAGCCGAGCACGTAGCTGACGAGCGCCATGACGACGAGCGACCACGCGGCGCCGTCGATCCCCCAGACGGATGTCATGACCAGGATGAGCGGGATGTTGACGACGGTGCGCGCGGCGTTCAGTGCGACGCCGAGGCGCAACCTGTCGGTCCCCGCCAGGAGGGAGCCGACGGGGTATCCCAGCGAGCGGATGGCACCGGCGAGGGCCAGGACGGCCAGGACACCGCCGAAGGACGCCCACCGTTCTCCGTAGACGAGCGTCATCACATCGTTCGCGATGAGGCTGAGACACGCGAGGACAGGGATGTTCAGGAGCCCGACGAGCGTGAGCAGACGCAGGTACGCGGTACGCACGCGATCCTTCTCGTCCTGGATGATGGCGAAGTAGGGGAAGAGCACCCGCGTCAGCACCGGGCTGATCCGCCCCGCCAGACTCACCCCGATGGTGAAGGCGAGGTTGAATCCGCCGAGGGCCACAGTGCTGACGAAGAAGCCCGTGGCGATGGTCGCGAGCGTGTTGCCGATGTAGTTGAGCACGCCGTCCGCGGACTGCCAGACGCCGTACCCGAAGAACCGGCGCGTCTCGGCGAGACGAAGGTGGAGTCGCAGAGGCGCGATCCGTCGCGCCGCCACGATGAAGACCGTCGTGCGCGCCCCCGCGGCCAGGACCAGCCCGATCGCCGCGCTCATCGCCCCCGCGCCGGCCACGGCGAGCGCGACCGACGTCGAGAACGAGGTGAGGGCGAAGACGGCGTCGGCGATGCCCAGGGGCCGGAAGTCCAGGCGCTTCTCCAGAGCCGCTCGCGAGGCCTGTCCCGCCGACGTCAGCACGAATGCCGCGGCGCACACCACGATCAGGGGTGCCGCTGCGGGCGCACCGAACAGGCTCGCGATCGGTCCGCACAGCGCGGCGACCGCGGCGAAGCCCAGGAGCGCCAACAGGACGTTGGCCGCGTGGACGCTCGCCCGCTCCCACGAGGTCACGCCGCGACGCTGGATGAGCGCGGCCGTCAGCCCCAGTCCCACGAAGATCTCGAGGAAGGACGAGAAGACCAGCACCGTGGACACCAGACCCATCTGCTCCGGCGCCAGCACCCGCGCCAGGACGAGCATCATGGCCAACTGTCCGACCGAGGTGACGGCGACGGAGACGGCGGACCACGTCGTCGCCGTCGCGGCACGAGACGTCCTCACACGACCTCCGACGAAGAACAGGGGCGAGCGGGCGCGCGCCTCACGATCCCGTCAGTCAAGCAGCGGCATCGGGCCGCCCTGCGCCATGCTGCTACGTTCCCACCCGTGCTCGTGCGAAAGATCACCACCGCCGTCGGCAAACGGGCGCGTATCGCCTCCTGGCGCTTCACGGCGCCGCGGCGACGGCGACCCGTCGTCGGCGACGCAGCGGTAGTCGTCAGCCTGACGTCGTACGGGCACCGCATCGACACCGTCTTCGCCACGATCGAGTCGATCGCGGCGGGATCGGTGCGACCCTCGCGACTGCTCCTGTGGCTCTCGGAGGGCGACCTGGCCCGCCCCCTCCCCGCCACCCTGACCTCGCTCGCACGTCGCGGGCTCGAGATCCGGGGATGCCCCGACCTGGGCGCCCACAAGAAGTACTACCCCTACGCCCACGCCCATCCCCACGCACAGGTCCCGCTCGTGACGGCGGACGACGACGTGCTGTACCCCTTCCGCTGGCTGGAGACCCTCCTGGAGCGTCATCGGGAGAACCCGTCGACCACGGTCGGCTACCGGGGCGAGATCATGGGCTTCCTGGCGGACGGCTCCGTAGCGCCCTACCGGACGTGGCGGATGGGGCACACGTCGGAACCCGACCGGCGCCTCGTCCTCAACGGAGTGGGAGGAGTGCTGTATCCGCCATCGGTCCTCGCCGAGGCCGTTCGGTACGGGACGGCCTTCCTGGACGAATGCCCCCGCGGCGATGACCTCTGGCTGCACCGCGCCACGCTGCGCAGCGGCTACGTCCCCCGCCAGGTGTTCGCAACCCCGACGCATCATCCGGCTGTCCCGGGCACCCAGCGATCCGCCCTGATGGCGACGAACATCCCCCGTGGCAACGACGAGCAGATCCGCCGTACCTACCGCGCGCGCGATCTCGATCTCGTCAGGGGCGCCCCCTCCGACTGACCGGTCTCGCGGGCCTCTCGGGTGGTCGCCACGGTCACGGCGAAGAGGGCGAACCAGGTCAACCAGCCGAGGGAGTCGACGGTGTCGATGCGCAAGGGCGTCTCGGCGATGCCGCTGCCGAGCAGGACCAGCACCACGAGGAACATCGTGCGTCGTCCTCGGCCACTCATCCGGAGCGCGCCCACCAGGGCCGTCGCGAAGATCGCGAGCAGAGCGGTCGTGGCCACGACCCCGGAGGTCGTCATCACGCTGAGCAGCTCGTTGTGCCCGTGATAGGTCGGCGAGCCGTGCTCGAAGACCGCGAACCGCCCCCCGATGCCGTAGTAGGACAGGCCGTTGCCGAAGAGCAGCGCGCTGTCGGAGGCCCAGGTGGCTCTCGAGATCATCCAGATCGACCCGCGCTGCGTGAACGCCTGAGGGTCGTTGGTCGTCAAGGGCAGCCACAGACTCGCGCAGACGAAGACGACCACGGCGACCGCGGCGACGACGCCGGAGAAGAGACGGTTGCGGACGACGAGGATCACCAACGCGACCGTCACGGCCATGGCGAGGCCGATGAGCGCGCTGCGACTGCCCGACAGGATCAGGAACCATCCGATGACCCCGAACGAGGCGAG
The DNA here is from genome assembly GCF_913776565.1 of uncultured Microbacterium sp. GTDB lineage: Bacteria > Actinomycetota > Actinomycetes > Actinomycetales > Microbacteriaceae > Microbacterium. The sequence continues at coordinate 10,656 of NZ_CAJYPF010000185.1, forward strand.
GCGCACGACGACGCGTCGGAAGAGGAAGACGAACGGTGCGCACACCGCCAGAGCGAGCCCCAGGACGTTGCTCTGTCCGAACGGACCCGCCATCAGCTGGGTGCCGATCAGCGCCTTCTCCTGCAGGACGATGTCGGCCGCCGGCATCCAGGTCTTCCCCGAGGGCAGGAGCGCCAGCGAGACCGCCACGATGACGAGACCGGCGACGCCGATCAGTCGCAGGTCGCCGACACGCGGTTGCAGGACCCAGATGGTCAGCGCCAGCAGGAGGGCGATCCGCGAGCCCGATCGCACCTCCTGGCCCGAGGCGACCAGATTCGCGAATGACACGCTGGCGAACAGGGCGAACGTGGCGAGCAACGGCGCCGCCGGTCGGACGAGTTCCGACCGGGTCAGCAGGTTCCACCCGGCGATTGCCAGGCATCCGACGATGCACGCGATCATCCCCAGGTTCTGCACTTGCGAACCCAGGACGGTGTCGGCGATGCGACCGGTCGACATGCGATCGGCGGGGAGTCGACCCGCGATCACCAGGTTCACGAGCGATCCGCCCGTGCCCCACCACGCCCCGAGGACGAGAACCGTCGCCAGCTGAAGCCGCCGCCGTCGCGTCTCGACACGGTCGTCCGCGCGCGTCCGGGCTCGCGAGCGGGAGCGGGCCGCGTGCCGGGATGCGGTGAGGGATGTCGTCATGCGGGGGTCCACACCGAACGCACGAGGTCGAGAAGCGCGGCGCCGACGGCCTCGGGCCGGTGAGCGCTCACCGCCGCCGCTCCGGCGGCACCGCGACGGCTGCACTCCGCATCGTCGACGAGCAACCGCGTCAGCGCCGCGATCATGTCGTCGGCGTCGTCGGCGCACCACAGGGCCGCGCCGAGGGAGGACAACCCCCTCGCGCCCCAGGTCGTCGTGACCACGGGGATGCCACGGGCCAGCGGAGCGCCGACCTTCATGTTCACTCCGCTGCCCGAGAAGATCGGATTGACGAACACCCGCGCCTCGTCGTACACCCGGACCGGATCATCGACCTCGCCGAGGAAGCGCACGCCCGGCCGGGTCTGGAGGAAGCGTCGCAGATCGGCATCGGCGCGACGCCCGGCGACGATCAGTTCCCACGCGTCGTGCCGCCCGCGCATCGGCGCGAACACCGACGTCACGAACCACTTGAGCCCCTCCGCCGTATGCGCGGAGTCGAGCGCGCCGACGAAGCCGATCGTGCGCCGATCGAGAGGGCGTCGACGAGGCGGTACCGGGCTCGTCTCGAAGACGGGCGGCACGACGACGACCGGGACGCCGAGGGCGGCGTAGCCCGGCGCGTCATCGGCCGAGATCGGCGCGATGGCCCGCACTCCCCGCCACATCGAGGACCGGCGCAGCGCGGCGTCGATGCGCCGGCTCTCGGCGCCGAGGTACAGCCGCTTCCTCCCCGACGCGTGGCGGGCGAGTGATCGATAGTAAGCGGACTCGTCGTTGTGGCTTCGCAGGACGATCGGCGGGCTGCCCGATCGGCGCGCCAGCTCACGCGCGGCGGGCAGTGTCCATTCGTGGCTGGCCAGGATGGCGTCCGGCCGAGCGCCGCGCAGACGGCCCGCCACGGTACGGGCCGTCGAGTTCGGGAGCCGCCGCGACGAGATCTGAAAGGGAAGGAGCGGATGCCGAACCGTCGCCGCGCCGAACGACGCACGCGGGACGAAAGTGGCCGAAGCGACCAGCGCCGCCGTGAGCTCGCGATCGGCGGCATCGACGCTCTCGCGGTGGAAGGCGACGAGGTGGACGTCCGCTCCCGCCGCCGCGAGCGCCCGGAGCTCACCGCGCAGCTCGACGCGCCCACCGCTCGTGGTCGGGTGGACGGCGTCGTCCGCGATGAAGACGACGGTGACCACTCGTACCTCCCAGCTCGCGGGACGCGCGACGGACGACGGCGACGTGCGTCACTCGACCCTGGCTCCCGCTCCACCGTGACATCCGCCGAGCGGTCCCCACCCCGCTGACCCCGTATTTCGCCCGCGTACCCGCCGATTTCACCCACCGCCCACGGACGGCCCCGGGCTCATGAGGGTGAGGCGCACCTTGCTGGCGCGGGGTGGGCGGCATCCCTACCCTGACCGTATGGAGATCCTGCGCAGCGTCGTCATCCTCGTGCACCTCGTCGGCTTCGCCGTCCTCTTCGGAGCGTGGGTCGTCGAGGCGGTGGCTCGACGTCGGCGGGTGACGCCCCTGATGAACTACGCCCTGGTCATCTCGCTCGTCACCGGTCTCGCCCTGTCGGCGCCGTGGGGTCTCGACCACGATTTGAACTACGCCAAGATCGGCATCAAGCTCGTCGTGCTCCTCGTGATCGGCGCGCTGCTGGGGATCGGCTCGGCCCGACAGAAGCGCAACGGCTCCCTCTCCCCCGCGATCTTCTGGCCCATCGGCATCCTCGCGCTTCTCAACGCCGGTCTCGCCGTCATCTGGCACTGACGCGCTCCGACACCGTCCGTGGGCGTGTCATCGCCCGCGGACCGACGAACGCGCAGTCGTGGGCCGCGCTCAGCCGGCGCATAGACTGGGCGGTCTGAACGTCCCCCACTCGGGGACGTCGCCGGTGCTTCCGCCCGTGCGCTCCCTCACCACCACCCTCGTGACTGCAGTGCACCACCGCTGCGCCCCATCCCGGACGCGATTGCACACTCCTCTCGTCAGGCAGTCATGACCACCTCATCCCCCTCCACCCGCTCGACCTCCGCCGCGCCGGCGAACCCGCGCTCGCGCGTCATCACGGCGAGCCTCATCGGCACCACGATCGAGTTCTACGACTTCTACGCGTACGCCACCGCGGCCGTGCTGGTCTTTCCGATCCTCTTCTTCCCGACCGGCAACGAGACGACCTCGCTGCTGCTGTCGTTCAGCGTGTTCGGCGCCGCCATGGTCGCGCGCCCCCTGGGCGCCGTCGTCTTCGGCCACTTCGGCGACCGCTTCGGACGCAAGGCCACGCTGGTGGCATCCCTGCTCACCATGGGTGTGGCGACGTTCCTCATCGGATGCCTGCCGACGTTCAACGAGATCGGGGTGTGGGCCGCGGTCCTGCTGCTGATCATGCGTCTCGCGCAGGGCTTCGCGCTCGGCGGCGAATGGTCGGGCGCGGCGCTGGTTGCCACCGAGAACGCCCCCCAGGGCAAGCGCGCCCTGTTCGGCACGTTCCCGCAGCTGGGTGCGCCGATCGGCTTCATCATCGCCAACACGGTCTTCCTGGTGATCAATTTCGCCCTGCCGCACCCCGACGGCACCGCCCAGCGGTCGGCCGAATTCCTCTCGTGGGGCTGGCGCGTGCCGTTCCTGTTCTCGGCGATCATGGTGATCGTCGGCCTCTACGTGCGTCTGAAGCTCGTCGAGAGCGAGTCCTTCGCCAAGGCCGAGAAGAGCGGCGCGATCCGCAAGTTCCCGCTCGGCGAGGTCATCCGCCGCAACTGGCGGCAGCTGATCCTCGGCACGTTCATCATGCTGGCGACCTACGTGCTCTTCTACCTCATGACGAGCTTCACGCTGTCGTACGGCACCAAGCCCACGGTCGAGGGTGCCGCCGCCGCGGCCGAGAAGGCGGGCACCGCGTTCGACGCCGCCGCCTACGTCCCCGGCCTCGGATTCGGCTACACCGACTTCGTCATCATGCAGATCATCGGCGTGGTCTTCTTCGGCGTCTTCACGATGCTCTCTGGCCCCGTCGCCGACGCGATCGGCCGCAAGCGCCTGCTCATCGGCGTAACCGTCGGCATCATCGTCTTCGGCCTGCTGTTCTCGGTGTTCCTGCTGCCCGCGGCCGACCCGAAGTTCACCGGCGCGCTGGTCCAGGCATTCCTCGTGTTCGGCTTCCTGCTAATGGGGGCGACCTTCGGGCCGATGGGCGCCGTGCTGCCCGAGCTGTTCCCCACCAACACCCGCTACACCGGATCGGCGATTTCGTACAACGTGTCGTCGATCCTCGGTGCGGCGCTCGCGCCCATCGTCGCAGTCGCCCTGTGGGCCGCGGGCGACGGCAACCCGTGGCTGGTCGGCGTGTACCTGTCGGCGATGGGCGTGCTGACGCTGATCGCCCTGGTGCTCTCGCCCGAGACCAAGGACGTCGACTACGACGACAACATCGCCGCCGGGGCCACCGCACCGTAAGCGCAGCGCTTCTCGGAATCGGATGCCACGGGGCCTCGGCCTCGTGGCATCCGTCGTCCCCGCTCCTCGATGCGGCCGACGGTGTCGGCGGCGGGAGGTACGGTCGAAGTACCCCGATCACCTTCCCGAGGATGAGCATGTCCGTTCCCGCTCCCGCGCGCGGTCGGCGCGGTCGCCGCGCGCCCGAAGGCCCTCGCGCATCGTTCCGTCAGCTGCTGCCGTTCCTTCTCGAGCACAAGCGCACGCTGGTCGTCGTCGCCGTGCTCAGCGTGCTCGGCGCGGGCGCCACCCTGGCCCAGCCCCTCGTCGTCGGGCAGGTCATCGCCCGCGTGCAGGACGACGTGCCGCTGGGCGCACTGGTGTGGCTGCTGGTCGGCTTCGTCGTGCTCTCGTCGCTCATCTCGGGGTGGCAGCACTATCTGCTGCAGCGCACCGGAACCGCCGTGGTGTTCTCGAGCCGACGCCGGCTCATCGCGCGCATCCTGCGTCTGCCGATCGGCGAGTTCGACGCCCGCCGCACCGGCGACCTCGTCTCGCGCGTCGGGACAGACACGACATTGCTGTACGCGGTGCTCACCCAGGGATTCGCGGATGCCGTGGGCAACGCCCTCATCCTCGTCGGCGCTGTCATCGCGATGGCCTTCATCGACCCCCTGCTGCTCGCGCTCATCGTCGTGGTCGTGGGCGCCTCCCTCGCGGTGGTCGTCCTGCTGAGCACGCGGATCCGGGCGGCCTCCGCCGACCAGCAGCAGAAGGTCGGCGAGCTGTCGTCGGGCGTCGAGCGGGCGGTCGGATCCATCCGCACGATCCGCGCCGCGGGCGCCACCGAGCGCGAGATCGCCGCCGTCACCGAGAACGCCACGGCCGCCTACGCCGCGGGCGTGCGCATCGCGCGGGTGTCGGCGTTCATCGTGCCGATCGCCTTCGTCGCTCTGCAGGTCTCGCTGCTCGTCGTCCTCGGCGTGGGCGGGTACCGCGTGGCATCCGGGGCCATCGACGTCGCCTCGCTCGTGACGTTCGTCATCTTCCTGTTTCTTCTCGTACAGCCCCTCGCCTCGGCGATCGGGGCGATCACCTCGGTCAACCAAGCCCTCGGCGCACTCGGTCGCATCCAGGAGGTGCTCGATCTTCCGCTCGAGGCGGACGGCGACCGGCCCGGCTCGACCCCGTCGGTTCCGGATGCCGCGGCCCTGGCGTTCCGCGAGGTGCACTTCCGCTACCCCGACCACGTCGTCAAGGCGCGCGAGGCGGCCGCGGCCGAGGCTCGCTCGGTGCTCGCGCAGGTGCACCTCGAACCCGCGGCGGACGACGACGCCGCCGCGGTTGTCGACGATGACCGCGAGGTGCTGCGCGGGGTGTCTTTCGAGGTCCCGCGCGGCGCGCGCGTGGCGCTCGTCGGGCCGTCCGGGGCCGGCAAGAGCACGATCCTCTCGCTCGTCGAGCGCTTCTACGACCCCACCGAGGGCGCGATCCTGGTCGACGGCGTCGACGCACGGGACCTCGCCCGCGACGACCTGCGGGCGCGCTTCGGCTACGTCGAGCAGGACGCCCCGACGCTCGCCGGAACCATCGCCGAGAACCTGCGACTGGCGACCCCCGACGCCACCGACGCGGACTGCGAACGCGTGCTGCGGGCGGTCAACCTGGGCGACGTCCTGGCCCGCAACCCCCTCGGCGTCGACGCCCCCGTCGGCGAGGACGGTGTGATGCTCTCGGGCGGCGAACGCCAGCGCCTCGCGATCGCCCGCGCGCTGCTGGCCGCTCCCCCCGTCCTGCTGCTCGATGAGTCGACGTCCTCGCTCGACGGCGTCAACGAGCAGCGCATGCGCGAGGCGATCGACGCGGTCGCCGCGGGACGGACGCTGCTGGTCATCGCTCACCGGCTGTCGACGGTCGTGGACAGCGACCTCATCGTCGTCCTCGACAGGGGGCGGGTCGTCGGGCAGGGCACGCACAGCGAGCTCGTGGCATCCACGCCCCTGTATCGCGACCTCGCCGCGCACCAGCTGCTGGTCTGAGCGGGCCGGCCGCGCGAGCGCTCGCGGCGGCGGGCGAGCGCGCGGCGGAGCGCGAGCGCGGCCGCCGGCGGGCCGTGAGACCGCGTCTCGCTGACAAGTCGGTTGCAGAATGTCACCGACTTGTCAGCCGGATGCTGTCTCGCGGGGGGCGGCGGCGGGAGGGGCGTCGAGTCACGGCCCGCCCCACCCGCGATACGGCGGGCGGGGCGGGAACGGTCAGTCGCGCGTGAGGCGGTACCGCAGCGACGCGAGCTCGGCACGCAGGGCGGCCGGAAGGTGGGTGCCGAAGGTGTCGTAGAACTCCTCCGTGAGGTCGGCCTCGGCGAGCCACGAGTCGCGGTCGATCGCGAAGAGCTCCTCGAGGTCGGCGGCGGGCAGGTCGAGGCCCGACAGGTCGAGGTCCTCGGTGCGCGGCAGGCGTCCGATCGGGCTGTCCACGGCATCCACCTGTCCGTCGACGCGGCGGATGATCCAGTCGATCACGCGGGCGTTGTCGCCGAAACCGGGCCACAGGAAGCGGCCGTCGTCGCCCTTGCGGAACCAATTGACCTGGAAGATGCGGGGCGCGCGGTCGAAGCGCAGCTTCTGACCCACCTCGAGCCAGTGGCCGAAGTAGTCGCCCATGTTGTAGCCGCAGAACGGCAGCATCGCGAACGGGTCGCGACGCAGCTCGCCGACCGTGCCCTCCTGCGCCGCGGTCTTCTCGCTCGACACGGTCGAGCCGAGGAAGACGCCGTGCGACCAGTCGGTGGCCTCGAGCACGAGCGGGACATTCGTGGCGCGGCGACCGCCGAACAGGATGACGTCGAGCGGCACGCCCTCGGGGGCCTCCCAGTCCTCCGCGATCTGCGGGCACTGGGCGGCTCCGACGGTGAAGCGCGAGTTCGGGTGGGCGGCGGGGCGGCCCGACGCCGGCGTCCAGTCGTTGCCCTCCCAGTCGATGAGGTGCGGCGGCGCCTCGTCGGTCAGGCCCTCCCACCACACGTCGCCGTCGGGGCGCAGGGCGACGTTCGTGAAGATCGTGTTGCCCCACAGCGTCTCGATCGCGGTGACGTTGGTCGACTCACCGGTTCCGGGGGCGACGCCGAAGAAGCCGGCCTCGGGGTTGATCGCCCACAGGCGTCCGTCTTCGCCGGGGCGGATCCAGGTGATGTCGTCGCCGAGCGTCTCGACGCGCCAGCCGGGGATCGTCGGGCGGAGCATCGCCAGGTTGGTCTTGCCGCAGGCCGAGGGGAACGCCGCGGCGACGTGGTAGGCCGTGCCCTTCGGGTCGATCACGCGGATGAGCAGCATGTGCTCGGCGAGCCAGCCCTCGTCGCGGCCGATGACCGAGGCGATGCGCAGGGCGAAGCACTTCTTCGCCAGAATCGCGTTGCCGCCGTAGCCCGAGCCGAACGACCACACCTCGAGGGTGTCGGAGAAGTGCACGATGTACTTCTCGTCGTTGCACGGCCAGGCGACGTCGTCCTGACCGGGAGCGAGGGGCGCGCCGACCGAGTGCACGGTCTTGACCCACGGCGCACCGTTCGCGATCTGCTGCGTGACGGCGGTGCCGACGCGGGTCATCACGCCGATGGATGCCACGGCGTAGGCGCTGTCGGTGATCTGAACCCCGATGTGGCTGAGCGGTCCGCCCACGGCACCCATCGAGAACGGGACGACGTACATCGTGCGGCCGCGCATCGATCCCGCGAAAACGCCGTCCAGCGTCTCGCGGATCTCGGCAGGAGCGATCCAGTTGTTCGTGGGTCCGGCATCCTCTTCGCGCTCCGAGGCGATGTAGGTGCGCGACTCGAGGCGGGCGACGTCGCCGGGGTGCGAGCGGGCGAGGTAGGAACCGGGACGCCACTCGGGGTTGAGCTTGATGAGCTTGCCCTCGGCGACCATCTCGCGCAGCAGCGCGTCGTTCTCGGCGGCGGAGCCGTCGACCCAGTGGATGCGGTCGGGCTGCGTGAGAGCGGCCACCCGATCGACCCAGGCGGTGAGGGCGGCGAGCCCCGGGCCCTCGACGGCCGGCTTCACGCCGTGACCGGGGCGGACGGGGGCGGCGGGAGCCGCGGCGGTGCGGCCGGTGGTGCGGGACGTGAAGATGTCGGCGAGTGCCATGTCGTTCTCCTCGATGGGGAGTCAATTCGGTGGTCTTCCCCCATGTTGCGGGCATCAGACCGTCTCTTTCGAGAAATAATGGCTGCAAGAACTGCGAATCTTTCGATATGGTCAAGGAATGGCGTCGTCCTTCGAACTCTCCACTCTGGGCCACCGCATCCGGCATCACCGCCTCGCCCGCGGCTACACCCTCGACGAGCTCGGCGCGCTGGTCGGCGTCGCAGGCAGCCAGCTGAGCCTCATCGAGAACGGCAAACGCGAACCGAAGCTGTCGCTCCTGCAGGAGATCGCCCGCGCGACCGAGACCGAGGTCGCCGAACTGCTCTCGCAGGAACCGCCCAACCGCCGCGCCGCCCTCGAGATCGAGCTCGAGAAGGCGCAGACCAGCCCCTTCTTCCGCCAGCTCGGCATCCCCCCGGTCAAGGTCAGCAAGGGGACGAGCGATGACACCATCGAAGCCGTCCTGGGGTTGCACCGCGAACTGCAGCGCCGCGAGCGCGCGACGATCGCCAGCCCCGAAGAGGCGCGCCGCGCCAACACCGAACTGCGCCTGCGCATGCGCGAGATCGACAACCACCTGCCCGACATCGAGCGACTGGCCGAGAAGCAGCTGAAGGCCGCGGGGCACTCCACCGGGGCGCTCACCCACCGAACGGTGAGCATCATGGCCGAGCAGCTCGGATTCGAGCTCATCTACGTCAGCGACCTCCCCCACTCGGCGCGCTCGGTCACCGACCTCGAGAACGGGCGCATCTACCTCCCCCCGGCATCCATCCCGGGAGGCCACGGCCTGCGGTCGATGGCCCTGCAGGCCATGGCGCACCGCCTGCTCGGCCACCGCCCGCCCACCGACTACGCCGACTTCCTGCAGCAGCGCCTCGAGATCAACTACTACGCGGCGTGCTGCCTGATGCCCGAGACGAGCGCGATGTCGTTCCTCGCGCAGGCGAAGAAGGACAAGAACCTCGCCGTCGAGGACTTCCGCGACGCGTTCGGCGTCACGCACGAAGCGGCCGCGATGCGCATGACCAATCTCATGACGACGCATCTCGGCATCCGTCTTCATTTCCTGCGGGTCGACGGCGACGGGGCGATCTCGCGCGTCTACGAGAACGACGGGCTGCCGCTGCCGACCGACGTCACCGGCAGTGTCGAGGGGCAGATCGTGTGCAAGAAGTTCTCGGCGCGTTCCGCCTTCTCTGAGCACAACCGCACGACCGAGCACTACCAGTACACCGACACCCCGGCGGGGACGTTCTGGTGCTCGACGCAGACCGGGACGACGAGCGACGGCGACTTCTCGATCACCGTCGGGGTGCCCTTCGACGACGCGCGATGGTTCCGCGGGCGCGAGACCCCCAAGCGCGGCGTCTCGCACTGTCCCGACGAGTCCTGCTGCCGCCGCCCCGACACCGAGGCCGCCGAGCGCTGGCAGGGCAAGGCCTGGCCGAGCGCGCGCGTGCACCGGCACATGTTCTCCCCGCTCCCCCGCGGGATGTTCCCGGGCGTCGACGACGCGGAGGTCTTCTCGTTCCTCGATCGTCACGCGGACGGCTGAGGCGCGGCCCGGGGCGTTGCGCGTTCGTCCTCCCTCGACACGACGCAGGAGTTTTCCCCGACAAGGGCGCCCCCGGGGCCCGATGGACCCACGGTTTCCTGCGTTGTGTCGCGGAACGGGGCCGTAGGGACGGCGCGGCCGCGGAGGGGCCGAGCACCCCCGGCCCGCGACCTTCGCCCGCGTAGGCAGACACAACGCAGGAGTTCCGATCGCTGAGGTCCGCACGGTGCCGGATCGGCCGCCGGAGGGCAGAATCTCCTGCGTTGTGTCGAATCGACGCCGGACGGAACGGCGGATGCCACGACCCCGGGCCCTCGCGGGGCGCCGGGGTCGTGGCATCCGGTGTCTTCTGCGGCCCGATCAGGCGTACGGGTTGGCCGTCAGCGTGTACTTCGTCTGCAGGTACTCGTGGATGCCCTCGTCGCCGCCCTCGCGGCCCAGGCCCGACTGCTTCCAGCCGCCGAAGGGGGCGGCGGCGTTGGAGACCACGCCGACATTCAGGCCCATCATCCCGGTCTCGAGCTTGTCGATCATGCGCTGACCGCGCGCGAGCGACTCGGTGAAGACGTACGACACGAGGCCGTACTCGGTGTCGTTGGCGAGGCGCACGGCGTCGTCCTCGTCGTCGAAGGGGATGATCGCCAGCACGGGTCCGAAGATCTCCTCGCGGAGGATGTCGCTGCCCGGCTGCACGTCCGACACCACGGTGGGCTCGAAGAACGTTCCGGGACCGTCGATGGGCGATCCGCCGGTCGTGACGGTCGCGCCGCGCTCGACGGCATCCCCGACGAGGGTCTTTGCCTTGTCGACGGCGCGGTCGTCGATGAGGGGTCCGATCTGCACGCCCTCCTCGGTGCCGCGGCCGATCTTCATGCCCTGGACCCGCTCGGTGACCCGGCGCGTGAACTCCTCGACCACGCCGCGCTGCACGATGAACCGGTTGGCCGCGGTGCACGCCTGACCGATGTTGCGGAACTTCGCGAGCATCGCGCCCTCGACGGCCTTGTCCAGGTCGGCGTCCTCGAAGACGACGAAGGGGGCGTTTCCGCCCAGCTCCATCGAGGTGCGCAGCACGCCGGGGGCGGCCTGCTGCAGCAGCTTCACACCGACCGGGGTGGAGCCGGTGAACGAGAGCTTGCGCAGGCGCGGGTCGGAGATGATGCGCTCGGACACGGGGCCGGTGTTCGTGGTGGTGACGACGTTGACGACACCGGCGGGGAGCCCGGCATCCTGCAGGATCTGGGCGAAGAACAGCGTCGTCAGCGGCGTGAGCGTGGCCGGCTTGATCACGACCGTGCAGCCGGCGGCGAGCGCGGGGGCGATCTTGCGGGTCGCCA
>NZ_CAJYPF010000186.1 GCF_913776565.1 uncultured Microbacterium sp.
GTGTTCGCGCCACGCGGCGTCCCACTTCTGCTCGAGGCCTTCCAGCGCGGGCTTGTCGGGAATCGTGGCCATAGAAGTACTCCTCGAGCGATATGGGCGGCACTGTGTGAGCGTGCCTGATGGATGCCACACCCATCAGGCACGCTCACACAGTGCCGCCCATATCGCTCGAGGAGTACTTCTATGGCCACGATTCCCGACAAGCCCGCGCTGGAAGGCCTCGAGCAGAAGTGGGACGCCGCGTGGCGCGAACACGGCACCTACGTCTTCGATCGCCTCCGCGCCGCTGAGGCCGGCCGTCAGGGCGTCTACTCGGTCGACACTCCGCCGCCGACGGCATCCGGAAGCCTGCACATCGGCCACGTGTTCTCGTTCACGCACACCGACGTGAAGGTGCGCTTCGAGCGCATGCGCGGCAAGACCGTGTTCTACCCCATGGGCTGGGATGACAACGGCCTTCCCACCGAGCGCCGCGTGCAGAACTACTACGGCGTGCGCTGCGACCCCTCGCTCCCCTATGACGCCGACTTCACCCCGCCGTTCGCGGGCGGCGACAACAAGAGCAGCAAGGCCGCCGACCAGGTGCCCATCAGCCGCCGCAACTTCATCGAGCTGTGCGAGCGGCTCACCGTCGAGGACGAGAAGCAGTTCGAGGACCTCTTCCGAGAGCTGGGCCTGAGCGTCGACTGGACGCAGACCTACCGCACGATCTCCGACGACTCCATCCGCACGAGCCAGCTGGCGTTCCTGCGCAACATCGAGCGCGGCGAGGCGTACCAGGCCCTCGCGCCGACGCTGTGGGACGTGGACTTCCGCTCCGCGATCGCGCAGGCCGAGCTCGAGGACCGCGATCAGCCCGCCGCCTACCACCGCGTGGGTTTCGCCAAGACCGACGGCTCGGGCGAGGTGTTCATCGAGACCACCCGCCCCGAGCTGCTGCCGGCGTGCGTGGCCCTCGTCGCGAACCCCGACGACGAGCGTTACCAGCCGCTGTTCGGCTCGACCGTGCGCACCCCGCTGTTCGACGTCGAGGTGCCCGTGCTCGCGCACCCCCTCGCGCAGAAGGACAAGGGCTCGGGCATCGCCATGATCTGCACCTTCGGCGACGTGACCGACATCATCTGGTGGCGCGAGCTCGACCTGCCCAACCGCACGATCATCGGCAAGGACGGCCGCATCGTCGCCGACGCCCCCGATGTGATCGTGACGGATGCCGCGAAGGCGGCGTACGGCGAGCTCGCGGGCAAGACCGTGTTCAGCGCCAAGAAGCGCATCGTCGAGCTGCTGCAGGAGTCCGGGGCCATGGAGGGCGCGCCCAAGCCCTTCACCCACCCCGTGAAGTTCTTCGAGAAGGGCGACCGCCCGCTCGAGATCGTGTCGACGCGCCAGTGGTACATCCGCAACGGAGCGCGGGATGCCGAGCTGCGCGAGCGCCTGGTGGCCCTCGGGCGCGAGATGTCGTGGCATCCCGATTTCATGCGCGTGCGCTTCGAGAACTGGACCAACGGCCTAGCTGGCGACTGGCTCGTGTCGCGCCAGCGCTTCTTCGGCGTGCCGATCCCCGTCTGGTACGGCCTCGACGAGAACGGGGAGCGCGATTACGACCGCGTGCTGACGCCCGACCTCGCCTCGCTCCCGGTCGACCCCACCACCGACGTGCCCCCGGGCTACACCGAGGATCAGCGCGGTGTTCCGGGCGGCTTCGACGCCGAGCGCGACATCCTCGACACGTGGGCGACGTCGTCGCTCACCCCGCAGCTGGCCGGCGGCTGGCAGCGCGACGAGGAGCTGTGGAACCTCGTGTCGCCGTTCGACCTGCGTCCGCAGGGTCAGGACATCATCCGCACCTGGCTCTTCTCGACGATGCTGCGCAGCACCCTGGAGGACGACCGCAGCCCCTGGTCGGATGCCGCGATCTCGGGCTTCATCGTCGACCCCGACCGAAAGAAGATGTCGAAGTCGAAGGGCAATGTGGTCACGCCCGCCGACATCCTGAAGCAGCACGGTTCCGACGCGGTGCGCTACTGGTCGGCGTCGAGCCGCTTGGGCACCGACGCGGCCTTCGACCCGCAGAACCCGACGCAGGTCAAGATCGGCCGGCGCCTTGCGATCAAGCTGCTGAACGCGGCGAAGTTCGTGCTGTCGTTCCCCGTGCCCGAGGGCGCCGAGGTCACCCACGCGCTCGACGCGTCGATGCTCGCGACCCTGGATGCCGTGGTGCGCGACGCCACCGCCGCGTTCGAGGCCTACGACCACGCGCGCGCGCTCGAGATCACCGAGTCGTTCTTCTGGACGTTCTGCGACGACTACCTCGAGCTGGTCAAGGAGCGCGCGTACGACCAGTCCGACGCGGGGCAGGCCTCCGCGGCGCTCGCGCTGCGCACGGCGCTGTCGACGCTGGTGCGACTGTTCGCCCCGGTGCTGTCGTTCGCGTCCGAAGAGGTGTGGTCGTGGTTCGAAGAGGGTTCGGTGCACACCGCCGCGTGGCCCGAGCCGAGCGGAACCGAGGGAGACCCGGCCGTGCTGACCGCCGTCAGCGCCGCGCTCATCGGCATCCGCCGCGCCAAGACCGAGGCGAAGGCCTCGCAGAAGACGCCGGTGACCTCGCTCACCGTGTCGGGCCCCCACGTCGAGGCGCTGCGCCTCGCCGAGGGCGACCTGCGCGCGGTCGGACGCATCGAGGAGATCTCGTTCGCCGAGGCCGACTCCACCACCGTCACCGACATCGTGTTCGCACCCCAGGAGGCCTGATGCAACTCGGAACCCGTTGGACCGCTCGTGAGCAGCCGCCGAAGGCTGTTCCCGAGGTTCTGCACGCGCAGATCGCCGCGGTCGAGGCAGCCCTCAACCCCGATGGTCTGAGCGCTCCCGCCCCGCGCTGGACACTGACCTTCCTCGAGAGCCGCCCCGTCGCCGAGCTCGACACGGGGGTCATCGTGAGCCAGGATGCCGCGGGCGAGGTCGTCGTGCGCTACGACGACGACGCCGAGTTCGCCTGACCCGCGCCTCGACGAAGAGCGAGCCCGCCGTCCCCGTTCGGGGCGGCGGGCTCGGTCGCTTTCGGGGCCGGGGACGGAGCCTGTCGAAGCCCCCGGGTCCCTTCGGCAGGCGCCGGGCGCGTCGCCGTGGCCCGCGCCTCTTTCCTGCCCCGTGACCGCGAGGGGCCCGCCGCCTAGGCTGGACCGATGACGGATGCCCCCAATCCCCTGCTGTCCTCCCCCGCGCTGCCCTACGACCTGCCGCCGTACGGCAGCATCCGTTCGGAGCACTACCTCCCCGCCTTCCACGAGGCGTTCGCCACGCAGCGGGCGGAGGTCGACGCGATCACCGCTCAGACCGAGCCCGCGACGTTCGAGAACACGCTCGTCGCGCTCGAGCGCAGCGGAGAGCTCCTCGGTCGCGTTTCGCGCACGTTCTACACGGTGACGGGAGCCGACGGCACTCCCGCGATCCAGGCCATCGAGGAGCAGCTCGCGCCCCTCATGTCCGCCCACCGCGACGCGATCCAGCTCGATGCCGCTCTGTTCGCCCGCATCGCCGCGGTGCACGATCAGCTCGATCATCTGGACCTGGATGCCGAGAGCCGCTATCTGGTGGAACGTCACCACCGCGAGATGGCGCTTGCCGGCGCCGGTCTGGATGCCGCGCAGAAGCAGCGTCTGACCGACCTCAACCAGCGATTGTCGGTGCTGACCACCACGTTCGAGAAGAACCTGCTCGCCGACACGAACGACCTCGCCGTGGTGTTCGACGATGCCGCCGAGCTGGACGGACTCAGCGATGGCGAGCTCTCGGCAGCCGCGCAGGCTGCGACCAGCCGAGGCCTCGACGGTCGGTACGTCGTGACCCTCACGCTGTACACGGGGCACCCGTACCTCTCGTCGCTGACGAACCGCGAGAGCCGCCGACGGCTGCTCGAGGCGTCGCGCTCGCGCGCGGCGCGCGACAACGCGAACGACAACCGTCCCGTGCTGCGCGAGATCGTACGACTGCGGGCCGAGCGCGCGACCCTGCTCGGCTACCCCTCGCACGCCGCGGCCGTGCTCGCCGACCAGACCGCCGGCTCCCCCGACGCCGTCGAATCGCTCCTTCGTCGACTGGCCGCACCGGCCGCCGCGAACGCCCGCGACGAGCAGGCCGCCCTGCAGCGGATCGCCGACGCCGACGGCATCCGGATCGAGGCCCATGACTGGGCGTTCTACACCGAGAAGGTGCGCGCCGAGAAGTACGACCTCGACCGTGCCGCGCTGCGCCCGTGGTTCGAAGCCGAGCGCGTGCTGCGCGACGGCGTGTTCTTCGCTGCCGAGCAGCTCTACGGCATCCGTGTCACCGAAAGGCACGACCTGCAGGGCTACCACCCCGAGGTCCGCGTGTTCGAGGTGCACAACGCCGACGGCAGCGAACTCGGGCTGTTCCTGCTCGATCTGTACACGCGCGACACCAAGCGCGGCGGCGCCTGGATGAATGCGATCGTCACGCAGTCGGCCCTGCGCGGGACCGCCCCGGTCGTCGTGAACAACCTGAACGTGAACAAGCCCGCCCCCGGCACCCCGACGCTGCTGACGCTCGACGAGGTCACGACCCTCTTCCACGAGTTCGGTCACGCCCTGCACGGCCTCTTCGCGACCGTCACCTACCCCCACTTCGCGGGCACCGCGGTGTACCGCGACTTCGTCGAGTTCCCCAGCCAGGTGAACGAGATGTGGATCCTCTGGCCCGAGATCCTCGCGAACTACGCGCGTCACATCGACACCGACGAGCAGCTGCCGGCCGATGTGGTCGACCGCCTGCACGCCTCCGAGGCGTTCAATCAGGGCTTCGCTACGAGCGAGTACCTGGCGGCATCCTGGATCGACCAGGCGTGGCACACCCTCTCCCTCGACGAGGCCTCGGCCGACATCGACGTTGCGGCGTTCCAGGCGGCGGCGCTGGCCGACATCGGACTCGACGACCCCGCCGTCCCGACGCGGTACGCCTCGACGTACTTCGCGCACGTGTTCTCGGGCGGCTACAGCGCGGGCTACTACTCGTACATCTGGAGCGAGGTGCTCGACGCCGACACCGTGGAATGGTTCGGCGAGAACGGCGGCCTGACGCGCGAGAACGGGGACCGCTTCCGTCACCGTCTGCTGGGCGTCGGCGGTTCGGGCGACCCCCTCGCGGCCTACCGCGATTTCCGGGGACGGGATGCCGAGATCCAGCCGCTCCTGGAGCGCCGAGGTCTCGTGGGCTGACGCGATTCCGGGCCCGGGTGCGTCGTGCGCTCGGGCCCCGGGCGTCACAGCGCGTATTTGAAGCCGATATGGGAGTCGGCGAAGCCGAGTCGCGTGTAGAACCGGTGGGCATCGACGCGCGCGGCGTCGGAGGTGAGCTGCACGAGAGTCGCGCCGGTCGCCGGGGCCGCGACGTGCATCACCCAGCGCATCACCGCGCTGCCGATCCCGCCGGAACGCGCGCTCGACGCCACCCGCACCGCTTCGACGAGCATGCGCGTAGCGCCCCGACGCGCCATACCGGGGATGACCGTGAGCTGGAGGGTCCCCACCATCGTGCCGTCGGCCGCCTCCACGGCGAGGAGGTCGTTCAGCGGCGCCTCAAGCACGGCGCGCAGAGCGCCGCCGTAGGTCTCGGCGTCTGCATCATCGCCGCGGTCGCCGCGTGCCGCGCTGATCGCATCGTCCGAGAGCAAGGACATGAGCGCGGAGAGGTCGGTCACGGTCGCACGGCGGAGGACGACCTCTCCGCCGCGGCTGGACAGGACGGCAGGAAGCTGCAGATCGGGGAGCATCCCCTCATCCTGCCGCGACCGCGGCCGCTCGCCGCGGATCGGTCCCTAGGCGCTGCGTCGCTTCTGCGCCAAGACGATCGTCGGCTGCGCGCCGTCCTCGACGGCCGCGCGCGTGATGACGACCTTGGCG
>NZ_CAJYPF010000187.1 GCF_913776565.1 uncultured Microbacterium sp.
CGGTGTGGATGCAGTGGTCACGGCCATCTCCTTCGATCGGCTGGGGTCTTTCGACAGGCCGACTGTATCAACGGAGTGGACACAGTTCAATATGTTGAACTGAGGTGGATGCCGATGAACGGCAGCGCCGAGAAGAAGCCGCGGCGCTTCACCGGGGCGTATTCGGCCATGAGCACCGTCGCTCCCGCCTGCTCGGCTCCCGCGCCGAAGCCCTGGAGAAGGCGCATGATGACGAGCAGGATCGGCGCGAGGATGCCGACGGCCTCGTAGGTCGGCAGCAGTCCGATCGCGGTGGACGCCCCGCCCATGAGCAGGATCGTGATGACGAGGACCCACTTGCGCCCGAGCTTGTCGCCGAGCACGCCGAAGAACAGCCCGCCGAAGGGGCGGGCGAGGAAGCCGACGCCGTAGGTCGCGAAGGCGGCCACCGTGGCGAGGGCCGGGTTGTCCTGCGAGAAGAACAGGACGTTGAAGATCAGCGCCGTGGACAGCCCGTAGAGCGCGAAGTCGAAGTACTCCAGCGCGCTGCCGATGCTCGACGCGAGTGTCGCGCGGCGCAGGTTCGCGGCGTATTCGGGGTCATCCTGCGGCTGCGGCGTCGGTGTGGATGCAGTGGTCACGGCCATCTCCTTCGATCGGCTGGGGTCTTTCGACAGGCCGACTGTATCAACGGAGTGGACACAGTTCAATATGTTGAACTGAGGTGGATGCCGATCGTGAGGGCCGCGAGGGGACGGGCGGCCGCGGGGCGCGAGGGCGGCGAGGAGCGCACGCGGGGCGCGGGGGCGCCGCGGCGGCGGGGTGCGGCGGGACGTCGGCCCTCGGCGCGGGTGACGGTCAGGCCGAGCGCGACGCGCTGAACGGATTCGTCAGTGCCGCGGCGGCCTCGCGCAGCGCCGCACCGACTCGCGCGACGCGCTCGGCAGCGGCATCCGCGGCGGGGATGCCGACGCCGAGGGCCAGCTGAGGATCTCCCGGCGCCCACCCCTCGAGCGGCACGGCGACGCCGACGATGCCGCGGAAGGACTCCTCTTCGTCGACCGCCCACCCGCGCTCGCGCGCGGCGGCGAGCTTGGCGAGCACCGCGTCGACGTCGACCGTGCTGTGCTCGGTGAGCTTCGGCAGGGAGCCCTCGCGCGACAGGAGGGAGCGGACGTCGTCGTCGGCACGCGTCATCAGCAGCGCACGGCCGGTCGCCGACAGCGCCGCGGGCAGTCGCGACCCGAGAGCGGGGTTCCCAGACGCACCGAGCGCGACCCCTCGTACCGCGCGAGATAGAGCGCGTCGGCGTCGTCGAGCACGGCGACCTGCACGAGCTCGCTCTGCAGCACGGGAGAGCTCTCGCAGACGGCGTAGAACTCGCGCACCTGGTTGAACTGCGCGGCGAAGGCGCCGCCCAGTTCGGCCGTGCGGATGCCGAGTCGATACCCCAGCGGGACGCGCTCGATCATGCGCCCCGCCTCGAGCGAGAGGCAGAGGTTCGCGGTCGACGACTTCGCCAGGCCCAGCCCGGAGGCGAGCTCGGTCAGCGTGAGCGTGCGTCCGGCCTCGGCGAGGAGGCCGAGCAACCGGATGCTGCGGCCCACCGCGGGGGCGGGATCGCGCGCGAACGCGGTCGCGTCGTCGTCGCTCATCGGGACTCCCGTTCTCGGACGCCGCTCGCGAGGCGCCTCAGTAGAACTCGACCGTATCGACAACGGCGCGCAACGGCTCGCCATCGAGAAGGCGTGTGGCGTTCTCGGCGAAGCGACGCGCGATGCGCTCCTCCTCCTTGCGGTTCAGCGCCGCGGTGTGCGGACTGACCAGAACACGCGGATGCCGCCAGAGCGGCGAGTCCGTCGGGAGAGGTTCGGTCTCGAAGACGTCGAGCGCGGCGAACGCGACGCGACCGTCGTCGAGGGCGTCGAGCAGCACCGCTTCGTCGATCACCGTGCCGCGACCGACGCTCGCGAGGATGACGCCGGGCTTCACCGCCGAGAGGACCTCGGCGCCGATGAGGTGGTGGGTCTGGTCGGTTCCCGGGAGGGTGACCACGATGGCATCCACCTCCGCCACCGCGGAGACGAGCTCGTCGAGGGGGATCAGGCGGTCGACCCCCTCGACGGGGGCGCCGGAGCGGGTGGTCCCCCAGACCTGCGCGCCGAGGGCGTGGAACCGGCGCGCGCACTCCGCGCCGATGCCGCCGAGACCGACGACCAGCACGGTCATCTCGTCGACCTGGCGCATCTCCCAGCGATCGGTCCACCGCCGGTCGGCCTGCTGCTGCGCGAGACGCGGGAGGTCTTTGGCGCCCGCGAGCACGCCGAACACGGCGAACTCGGCCAGCGGGCCGCCGTGCACTCCCGCGCTCGTGGTGAAGACGATGCGGTCGAGGGACTCGGGGGCGAGGCCCGCGGCCTTCACCTGCCCTCCCCCGCCGGCGGCGGTGGTCATGACCCACCGGAGGCGGGGATTGGCGGCGACCGTGCGCGCGAGGGCGGCGGGATCGACGTCGGGGATGCCGAAGAGGGCGTCGGCGGAGTCGACCAGGTCGTCGAAGGCCCGCTGCTGCGCGGGGGTGCGTTCGTGCGCCGGGTCGCCGGACCAGTCGGCGGGGCCGCGCATCGGGCGCACGAGGGTCGCGTCGCGGACCAGCTCGAGGCGCGGCTCGAGGCGCTCGATCAGCCGGCAGTGCTCTTCGCTCAGCGGCACCGCCACCACCGCGCGTAGGCTTTCGCTCGTCGACATCGTCGTCTCCCTCCGTCGGGGCCCGGTCCGCGGACACCTCGTCGTTGTACACCATACTGAACTCTGTTCAACCTGTTGTCCAGTCGATAGGATGCCGCCATGACCACCCTCGATGACGAGTCCGGCCCGCTCCCCGCTTCCTCCGACGTCCGCGTCGGCGTCTGGGGACTGGGGGCGATGGGCGAGCCGATGGCCCGGCACCTCCTCGACGCACGCGGCTCGCTCACCGTGCACGCCCGGCACGAACGGCGCGCGCTCACCGACGCCGGGGCGCACTGGGCTCCCACCGCCCGCGACCTCGCCGCCGCGTGCGACGCGATCCTCGTGATGCTGCCCGACCTCCCTCAGCTCGAAGAGCACCTCGAGGGTCCGGACGGACTCCTCGCGGGCGTCCAGGGGCGCGAGCTCCTCCTCATGATCGGGTCCACCTCGTCGCCCGTGGGCGTGCGCGATCTCGCCGAGCGCCTGCCGGACGGCATCCGCGTCGTCGACTGCCCCGTATCGGGCGGGCAGGACGGCGCGACGGCGGGGACCCTGTCGATCATGCTCGGCGGCGACACGGCCGACACCGACCTCGCCGCGTCGCTCCTCGACCCGTGCGGCACCCCGGTGCGCCTGGGACCGCTCGGCGCCGGCGAGGTCGCGAAGGCGTGCAATCAGATGGTCGTCGCGGCGACCATCATCGCGCTCGGCGAAGCGACCGAGCTCGCCGCCCGCTCGGGCGTCGACCCGGCGGCCCTCTGGGACCTGCTCGGCGGCGGCTACGCGGGCTCGAACCTGCTGGCCAGCCGCCGCGACAAGCTCGTCCGCGGCGACGACTCCCCCAGCGGCATCGCGCAGTACATGGTGAAGGACCTGGGCTTCGCCGCCGACGTGGCCGCGGCGACCGACACGCGACCCGCGCTGCTGCCCGCCCTGCGCGCGACCTTCGACGAGATCGTCGACCGCGGCCTCGGCGAGCGCGACATCGCCGTCACCCGCCGCTTCACGGCCGAGCGCAGCGCCGACTGACGGGCGAACGAGAACGCCCCGGGGGCCGCGGCCACCGGGGCGTTCGTCGTCGTTCAGAGCGCGAAGACGACCTTGCCGGAGCGCTGCGAGTCACGGGCCGTGGCGAAGGCCTCGGCGGCATCCGTCACCGCGAACTCGTGCGTCAGGGCGCTCTCGATGCCCGGGGTGGTCGCGAGCAGCTCCACCGCGCGGTCGATCTCGTCGCGGAAGCGGAACGCCCCGAGGTACCGCACCTCTTTCGAGATGAAGGGGGCGAGGTTGACCGGGCGCGGGTCGTCGGGGAGCATCCCGACCTGCACGACGGTGCCGCCGGGACGCACCGCCTTCAGTGCCGTCGAGATCGAGACGGGCACACCCGAGCACTCCAGGACGACGGCGTAGGCGTTCGCCTCGACCGCCTCGGTCGAGACATCGACGGTCGACGCCGCCCCGAGCGCCGCGGCGCGCTCGAGCGGACCGGCGAGGACATCGGTCGCCGTGACGCGGGCTCCCGCCGCCACCGCGGCGGCCACGGCCATCAGGCCGATCGGTCCCGACCCGGTGACCAGCACCTCGAGCCCCTCCACGTCTCCGGCCTTGCCGAGCGCGTGCAGGGCGACGGCGAGGGGCTCGGCCAGTACCGCGCGGCGCACGGGCAGCTCCTCGGGCAGCACGCGCACCATGTCGGCCTCGACGACGAGGTACTCGGATGCCGCGCCCTGCGTGTGCGGCCAGGTCGAGGCGCTGCCCAGGTACGACCCGCCGGGCCACAGGTGCGGCGCGTCTTCGATGCCCTCGCGCGGCGTCCCGAAGCGCGCGGGGTGCACGGTGACCGGCGTCCCCGGAGCCAGGGCCCCGGAGGGGTCGAGATCGACCCGACCGGAGAGCTCGTGACCGGGGACCAGCGGCTCGCGCACGACGAACGCCCCGTTGGCGCCCTCGTAGTAGTAGTGCAGGTCGGATCCGCAGATGCCGACGTACTCCACGCGCAGGCGCACCTGCCCCTCACCGGGCTCGGGCACGGCCACCTCGCGCACCTCGGCGGTGAGCGCCTTCTCGATCAGCAGCGATTTCATCGGTGCATCCTCTCCGCGGTCAGACGACCGCCGTCATCCCGCCGTCGACGAAGATGTTCTGCCCCGAGACGAAGCTCGACGCGTCGGAGGCGAGGAACAGCAGGGCTCCCCGCAGCTCGTCGAAATCGCCCCAGCGCGCGGCCGGCGTGCGCTGGGTCAACCAGCGCGTGAAGTCGGGGTCGTCGACCAGGTCGCGATTCATCTCGGTCGCGAAGTACCCCGGACTGAGGGCGTTGACCTGGATGCCGAAGCGCGCGAGGTCGGCGGCCATGCCCGCGGTCAGTTGGGCGACGCCGCCCTTCGTCGCCGAGTAGGGCGCGATCGTCTGGCGCGCGAGGCGCGACTGCACCGAGGCGACGTTGACGATCTTGCCCGAGCCGCGCGCGACCATCGCGGGCGTGACGAAACGCGAGACGTAGAACACCCCGGAGAGGTTGGCCGCGACGATGTCGTCCCAGTCGGAGACGGCGAACTCGTGGATCGGCGCCCGGCGCTGCACCCCGGCGTTGTTGACGAGGATGTCGGGGACGCCCACCTGCGCGAGCAGCTCGCCCACCGCGGACTCGACCGCCGCGGCATCCGTCACATCGAACGTGACCGCGTGCGCGGGACGGCCCGACAGCTCCTCGGCCTCGGCGCGGGTGTCTTCGACGGCGGCCGCGTCGCGTCCGTGCACGACGACCCGCGCTCCCCCGCGCGCGAGCGTCAGGGCGAGCGCCCGACCGAGGCCGCGGGACGACCCCGTGACCAGGGCGAGGCGGTCGGAGACGTCGAACAGGTCGGCGTTCGCGCCGGTCACAGGAGGGCTCCGATGCCGAAGACGAGCAGGGCGGCGAGGAAGCCGAGCACCGACTCGATCGCCTGCTGCACGGTCCACGTCTTCAGCGTGGTCTTGACGTCCATGCCCATCAGGCGGCCCACGAGCCAGAAGCCCGAGTCGTTGACGTGACCGGCGAAGACGGATCCGGCCGCCGTGGCCAGCGTGATGGCCACGACCTGCAGCGGCGAGAAGTCGCCCGCCATGACGGCCGGGGCGGCGAGGCCCGCGGCGGTGACGAGGGCGACGGTCGCCGAGCCCTGGGCCAGACGCAGGATCACGGCGATGATGTACGCGGCGACGATGACCGGCAGTCCGAGGTCGCTCAGGCTGTCGGCGAGCGCATCGCCGATCCCCGACGCGCGCAGCACGGCACCGAACATGCCGCCGGCGCCGGTGATGAGGATGACCGAGCAGACCGGGCCGAGGGCCGAGTCGACGACCTTCTCGAGCGCCGTGCCGTTCTCGCCGCGGCGGAAGCCGAACACGACGGTGGCCACCAGCACGGTGATGAGCAGGGCGACGGGCGAGTTGCCGAGCAGGATGAGCACCTGCACGAGCGTGTTGTCGGTGGGGACGACGCCGCCGGCGCCGAGGGTCGTGAGACCCGTGTTGAGGAAGATGAGCAGCATCGGCAGCAGCAGCACGGCGATGACCGTGAGCGGCTTGGGCGGGTTGGCGGGCTGGTCGGCGTCGACGTCGCCGAAGAGCGCGGGAACGGGCAGCACGATGCGCTTCGCGATGAACTTGCCCCAGAGGTAGCCCGAGAGGTACCAGATCGGGAAGGCGATGAGCAGGCCGACGATGAGGACGAGGCCGAGGTTGGCGCCGTACAGACCGCTCGCGGTGACGGGACCGGGGTGCGGCGGCAGGAAGACGTGCATGACCGAGAAGGCGGCGGCGGCCGGGAGGCCGAACAGCAGCACGTTGTTGCCCGAGACGCGGCGGGCGATCGCGAAGATGATCGGGAGCATCATCACCAGGCCGGCGTCGAAGAACATCGGGAAGCCGAGGATGAGCGACACGATGCCGAGGGCGAAAGGCGCCCGCTTCTCGCCGAACACCCGCACGAACGTCTCGGCGAGCGATTGCGCACCGCCGGAGTGCTCGATGAGGCGGCCGAGCATCGCGCCGAGGGCGACGAGCAGGGCCACCGTGCCGAGGGTTCCTCCGAATCCTCCGGTCAGGGTCGTCACGATCGTCGACACCGGGATGCCGGCGACGAACGCCGTCACGAGCGACACGATGATGAGCGCGAGGAAGGCGTGCACCTTCAGCCAGATGATGAGCACGAGGATGAGCGCGATCGCGCCCGCGGCGATGGCGAGCAGGGGCGCCGTGCCGAGTGTCTGGGTCCAGTCGTCCAAGAGATCTCCGTTGATTCAGCCGGTCGGACGCGGGGTCGGGCATGCTGTGAACGCCGTGCGTCCGCCGGGGCGGTCACGGCATCTTCACACAATGATCATATTTTTGACAAGATAAGGTCGTACCAACCGACCTAAGGAGGGGTCATGGCCCGCGCTTCGCACGGATCGCTGGTGGATGCCATCGGCATGCGGGTCGTCGACGGCGACCTCCCCGCCGGTCACGTGCTGACCCTCGCCGCCCTCGAAGAGGAATACGGCGTCTCGCGGACCGTGGTGCGCGAGGCCGTGCGCGTCCTCGAGGCCATGGGCATGCTCGAGCAGCGCCGCCGCGTCGGGATCACCGTGCGCGCGGCCGCGCACTGGAGCGCCCTGGACACCCGGCTGATCGGCTGGCAGCTGGCCGGGCGTCGCCGCGACCAGCTGATCGTCAACACGACCGAGCTGCGCGCCGCGATCGAGCCCGTGGCCGCGCGCCTCAGCGCCCGCCGCGCGACCGACCTGCAGCGCGGCGAGATCCTCCGCCTCGCCGAGGAGCTCGACCGCCTCGGAGCCGCGGGCCTCGGGAACTCCCCCGAGTACCTCGCCGCCGACATCGCCTTCCACGACCTGATCCTGCTATCGAGCGGCAACCTCATGCTCGCGGCGGCGCGCGCCCCCATCGCCGCCGCGATCGAGGGACGCGCGATGCACGGCCTGACGCCCGGCATCCCGAACCCCGACGCGCTCGACAACCACGTGGCGACGGCCGCCGCGATCGCCCGGGCCGACGCCGACGCCGCCGAGGAGCACACGCGACGCTACGTCGCGGCCGTGCTCAGCGAAGTCCGCCTGAGCATCTGACCCCCTTCCCCCGACGAAGAGAGAAGCCATGACCGTCCCTGTCCCCGTCCTCGTGTTCATGGGCCCCGCCAGCACCGGCAAGTCCACCGTCGCCGGCATGCTCGCCGGTCGCCTCGGGTGGGACTTCCAAGAGGGCGACGACCTCCACCCCGCCGAGAACGTCGCGAAGATGGCCTCCGGTCACGCGCTGAACGACGAGGACCGCTGGCCCTGGCTCGACCGGGTCGCGGGATGGATCGACGGGCAGATCGCCGCCGGGCGACCCGGGATCGTCACGTGCTCCGCGCTCAAGCGGAGCTACCGCGACGTGCTGCGGCGCGACGACGTGACCTTCGTCCTGCTCATGGGCGACCCGAAGCTCGTGCTCGAGCGCCTGCTGCGCCGCCAGGGGCACTACATGCCGCCGTCGCTGCTGACGTCGCAGTTCGAGACGCTGGAGATGCCGGATGCCGACGAGCAGGCGATCCGCGTCGACCTCGATCTGACCCCGGGTGAGCAGGTGCAGGAGGTCGTCGACCGTCTCCAGCTCACGCATACCCCGTCCTGAAACACACGCGGGCCGAGCCGATAAAGTGACGGAGGCGGCCCACGTGAGCCCGCCCACCCCCTTCGCACCTGAATACGGAGCAACGCATGACGTCGACCACTCCCCCGACCGGCCCCTCGAACGATCAGGACCAGGCCCCGCACCAGGCCGCACAGGTGCACGAAGGCGCCCCCGGCATCGAAGAGGTGGACCGCCCCACCGCCGACGCGGGCTCGCGTCCCGCCGGCGAGGGCGACGGCCGCGCCAACATCGGCGTCGTCGGCCTGGCCGTCATGGGCTCCAACCTCGCCCGCAACCTCGCCAGCCGCGAGGGCAACACGGTCGCGATCTTCAACCGCAGCAAGGACAAGACCGACCACGTGCTCGAGAACCACCCCGAGGCGAACTTCGTCGCGTCGTTCTCGTACGAGGACTTCGCCGCCTCGCTGTCGAAGCCGCGTACCGCGATCATCATGGTCAAGGCCGGTCGCCCCACCGACTTCGTCATCGACGAGCTCGTCAAGGTCTTCGAGCCCGGCGACATCATCGTCGACGGCGGCAACGCGCTGTTCACCGACACCATCCGCCGCGAGAAGGCCGTGCGGGACACGGGCATCAACTTCGTCGGCATGGGCGTGTCGGGCGGCGAAGAGGGCGCGCTGCGCGGCCCCTCCATCATGCCGGGCGGCTCCGACGAGGCCTGGGCCACCCTCGGCCCGATCCTGAAGTCGATCGCCGCCGTCGCCGAGGGCGAGCCCTGCGTCACCCACGTCGGCCACGACGGCGCGGGCCACTTCGTGAAGATGGTCCACAACGGCATCGAGTACGCCGACATGCAGCTCATCGCCGAGGCCTACGACCTCATCCGCCGCGCCACGGGCAAGACCCCCGCCGAGATCGCCGACGTGTTCGCCGAGTGGAACCGCGGCGAGCTGGAGTCGTACCTCATCGAGATCACCGCCGAGGTTCTTCGCCAGACCGACGCCGACACCGGCAAGCCCCTCGTCGACGTCATCCTCGACCAGGCCGGCGCCAAGGGCACCGGAGCGTGGACCGTGCAGACCGCCCTCGACCTGGGCGTGCCGGTCTCGGGCATCGCCGAGGCGACTTTCGCCCGGTCGCTGTCGAGCCACCCCGAGCAGCGCGAGGTCTCGCGCGATCTCCCCGGCCCCTCGGGCACCGACGTGCTCTCGGGCGAGGATGCCGACGCGTTCATCGAGCAGGTGCGCCTGGCGCTGTACGCCTCGAAGATCGTCGCCTACTCGCAGGGCTTCGACGAGATCCGCGCGGGCGCCGCGCAGTACGACTGGAACATCGACCTCGGCGCGGTGTCGAAGATCTGGCGCGGCGGCTGCATCATCCGCGCGCAGTTCCTCAACCGCATCGCCGAGGCGTACGACGCCGAGGCCGAGCTGCCCGTGCTGCTGACCGCCCCGTACTTCGTCGAGGCCCTCGGCCGCGCCCAGGACGCCTGGCGCCACATCGACTCGCTGTCGGCGGCGAGCGGCATCCCCGCCCCCGCCTTCAGCTCGTCGCTGGCGTACTACGACGGTCTGCGCGCCGAGCGCCTGCCCGCCGCCCTGATCCAGGGCCAGCGCGACTTCTTCGGTGCGCACACCTACCGTCGCATCGACAAGGAGGGCACCTTCCACACGCTCTGGTCGGGCGACCGCTCCGAGATCGAAGCCGAAGACACCCACTGATTCCCGGGGGTCGATCATGACGAAGCGGCGGCGGGCAGTGCT
Source organism: uncultured Microbacterium sp. (assembly GCF_913776565.1). Classification (GTDB taxonomy): domain Bacteria; phylum Actinomycetota; class Actinomycetes; order Actinomycetales; family Microbacteriaceae; genus Microbacterium. The sequence continues at coordinate 10,089 of NZ_CAJYPF010000187.1, forward strand.
CGTCGCCGCTTCGTGCACGTATGCGTTCGCGGTGTGGTGGATGACGCTGCGCCCCTCGATCTACGACGCCGAGGTCGGCGGCATCCTGGACCGGGTCCTGCAGATGCTCGCGGCGTCACCGGCGACAGCCTGGGTGACCTTCGACGTCGTCGAGTCGGGGTCCAACGTGGCCATGTTCGTTCCACTCGGCCTGCTCGTGGTGTGGTGGGGCGGGCGGTGGTGGCAGGGCCTGGTGCTCGCGGCGACGCTGAGCACGGCGATCGAGCTGACCCAGCTGTGGTTCCTGCCGACGCGCGTCGCGGACGTCGGCGACGTCATCGCCAACACCGCGGGCGCGGCACTCGGCCTGCTCCTGGCGACGGGTCTGCGCCGATGGCGTCGGCGCTCACAGCAAGCCCATAACGCTCACCATAGAAAGCTCATAGATACGAGCGCACAATGAGTTCCATGACCGCGACCGCCGCCGCCCCCGCCTTCACCCGCCCCGATGGGAGCCCGCTGCGCGTGCTCGTCGTCGACGACGAGCAGATGCTGACCGACCTGCTGTCGATGGCCCTGCGGATGGAGGGCTGGGACGTCAAGACCGCGGGTTCGGGCTTCGACGCCCTGCAGTCGGCGCGGGATTTCGAACCGGATGCCATGGTGCTGGACATCATGATGCCCGACCTCGACGGGATGGCGGTGCTGCAGCGTCTGCGCCACTCGGGCAACGACGTGCCCGTGCTGTTCCTCACCGCCAAGGACGCCGTCGCCGATCGCGTCGCGGGACTCACCGCCGGGGGCGACGACTACGTCACCAAGCCGTTCAGCCTCGAAGAGGTCGTCGCGCGCCTGCGCGGACTCATGCGCCGCGCCGGGACCGCCCTCACGCGCGACTCCGAGCCGATCCTGCGCGTGGGCGACCTGTCGCTCAACGAGGACAGCCACGAGGTCGTGCGCGGCGGCCGCGAGATCGAGTTGACGGCGACGGAGTTCGAGCTGCTGCGCTTCCTCATGCGCAACCAGCGCCGCGTCGTGTCGAAGGCGCAGATCCTCGACCGCGTGTGGAACTACGACTTCGGCGGACGCTCCAGCGTCGTCGAGCTGTACATCTCGTACCTGCGCAAGAAGATCGACGCCGGCAACGAGCCCCTCATCCACACCGTGCGCGGGGTGGGCTACATGATCAAAGCCCCCCAGTGAGTCTGCCCCCGCGACCGGCTCCCCCGGTTCCCCCCGCGGCCGCTCCGGCGGAGCGCGCCGCGACCGGACCCGATCGCGGCGGCGCCACGCGGTTCGGACGCCCGTGGACGCTGCAGGCGCGGTTGATGACAGCCGTGATCGGGATGGTCGCGTTCATCCTCGTGATGATCGGCATCTCGACCAGCGCGATCCTCAGCCAGGTGCTGTACGTGAACCTCGGGGCGCAGGTCGACGACACCGCGTCCTCGATCCAAGCACGCGCCGCGTTCCAGAGCACCGCCCAAGAGGTCCTGCAGTCGGGCTATTTCGACACGGGCACCCTTCTGGTCATGAACTCGCGGTCCACGGGGGTCACGGGCGCGGTCGTCACCGACGACGGTGCCCGGGCACTGACCTCCGACGACCTCGGCGGCATCGCCGACAGCCTGCAGGCCGCCGACACCGACGCCCAGACGGTCGAACTGCCGAACCTCGGCGAATACCGGGTCCGCGCCTTCCCCACCCCGGGAAGCAACACGCTCTTCCTGGTCGGACTGCCGCTGTCGCAGGTCACCGGCACGATTGGCGCGATCCTGACGACCGTGGCCCTCGTCACCGCCGGCGGTCTGCTGCTGCTCGCCGTCGTGATCGCGATCGTCATCCGCCTGGGGCTGCGTCCCCTGCGCGCCGTCGCCGAGACCGCCACGCGCGTCGCCTCGCTGCGCATGGATCAGGGCGATGTCTCGATCACCGAGCGCGTGCCCGCCGAGCAGGTCGACGCGCATACCGAGATCGGTCAGGTCGGTGCGGCGCTGAACACCCTGCTCGACCGCGTGGACACGTCGCTCTCGGCACGCCAGCGCAACGAGGAGATGATGCGCCGCTTCGTCGCGGACGCCAGCCACGAACTGCGGACGCCGCTGGCATCCATCCGCGGTTTCAGCGAGCTGTCGTTGCGCGCTATGCGCCAGGCACAGGACGACGAGAGCCGCCAGCGGATCGCGATGGCCGTGGAGACGACCGAGCAGTCGCTCGAGCGCATCCAGGCGCAGTCCCTGCGGATGACGACGCTCGTCGAGGACCTGCTGCTGCTGGCGCGGCTCGACGAGGGGCAGGAGCTCGTCTACGGATCGGTCGACCTGACGCGGCTCGCGGTCGAGGCCGTGGGCGACGCACGCCCCGCGGGACCCGATCACTCGTGGACGATCGACGTGCCCGACACCCCGGTGGAACTCGCGGGCGACGCGTCGCGGTTGCACCAGGTGGTCGCGAACCTGCTCGCCAACGCGCGCACGCACACTCCCGCCGGCAGCGTGGTCGCCGTGTCTCTGACGCACGAGGGGTCCGAGGCGGTGCTGCGGGTGCACGACGACGGCCCCGGCATCGACCCCTCGGTCGCCTCGCAGCTGTTCGAGCGCTTCGCCCGCGCGGACCGCTCGCGTGACCGCAAGACCGGTGGTACGGGACTGGGACTGTCGATCGCCAAGGCGATCGTCGACGCCCACCACGGAACGATCACCGTGCGCAGCACCCCGGGCGACACGACGTTCGAGGTGCGACTGCCGGCCAAGCCCGCCGACCCGGCCTGAGCGGAACGGATGCCGCGACTCACCCGCAGCGCGAGGCGACCGCGGCCCGCGCCGCCGCGAGGTCGGGCCCCGGAGCCACCTCGACGTCGGGGACCAGCGGGCCGTTCTGCCGCGTTCCCGAACGGTCGACGTCGTAGGTGGTGGTCAGGATGAGCCACGAGCCGTCGCTGAGCTCGCGCACCTCGTTGCCGGTCGTCAGTCCCGCCGTCGGCTTACCGACGCGCACGGCATCGGCCTGCCCCTGGAAGGCGATCGCGACGATCTCGGCCGCGCTCGCGGTCATCGACGAGGTCATCACCGCGACGGGCGCGTCGATGGTGAAGCCCCCGGGCGTCGTGGTGTCGGGCCCGCCGGGCGTCGACACCACTCCCCCGTCCTCGACTCGCGCCCAGGCGATCTCGTCGTCGCGCTGCAGTCCGACGATCTCGCCGTCGTCGAGGAGGGGGGCCGCGACGGCGAGCATCGGCCAGGCGTTGCCCCCGCCGTTGGTGCGCAGGTCGATGATCCATCCGCAGGTGGTGGCGGGCACGGCATCCCTCATCGCCGTCAGTCCGGCGTCGACGTACGTCGACATGGCCTCGGCGGACTGGCCGTTGAACGAGGGCAGTTCCACCCGCGTGACGCCCTCGAACGTCGACGCGGTCGGCACCGCAAAACCCGCCCCGGGTTGATCGGCCGCCTCGTAGGCGGCGACGTCGACCGGCGGGGCGAAGCTCGAGTGCTCACCGCCCGCCGCCACCGCGAGCTGCTGCAGACCCGCGTACGTGTCGGCGATCGTGGGCGCCGCGCGCAAGGTCGGCCCCAGCTCGTCGACCGCCCGGCGGAACTCTTCGGAATCCGCGTGGATGCCGTCACGCATCTCGGCGATCGCCGCGTCCACGTACGCGGACACCGCGGTGTCGGTCGTCGGGCCCGCGCACCCGGCGCTGAGCGCGACCGTCGTGGCGACGACGACGGCGGAGCCGACGGCCCTCAGTCCCACAGAGGACGCACCTCGGCGGCCAGGGCGCGCAGGTGGCCTCCGTCGAGCGAGAACCGCGACTCGGCGACCCCGAACGTCGTCCACTGCACGACGACGTCGAGCGGACCCTCGGGCGGCAGCGGCCACAGCCACAGACCGTCGTGCATCGTGTAGTCGTCGCCCCCGCCCGATCCGCCCTGACCCGTCACGCGGACGGTATGGCGCTGCGGCTCGGAGGCCGCGTCGTTCCGGTGCGGATCGGGGAACCCGAACGGGTCGTCCAGGAAGAGCCGCTGCCCGTCACCCAGCGACAGTCCCCAGCGCAGCCGCCCCGGAGAACGATCGGCCACCCCGAAGTGACCCGCGAAATCCATCTGCGCGAGCTGCCACTCGCGCGGATCGCGTCCGCCGCGGCGCAGGTGCCGATCGAGCAGGATCTCGACCCCGTCCGAGAAGACGCGCACGCCCATCAGGGCGATGACGACGTCGTCCCCGCGCGCGAGCAGCCCGGTCGGGCCCGAGAGCACCGGGATCTCATCGCGCGGCGGTTCGAAGGAGGGCATCCGCTCGGACCGCCCGTCGAAGCGGTCGCCGTCATCGTCGTCGACGGGATCCGAGGAGAAGAAGACCGAGCGCATGACCCCACTCTCTCCGCTGGCGGCGCGAGACGCCAGTCCCGCGTCGAGCGGTTGCGCCCCCGGTGGCGGTTCAGTACCCCGCGAACGCGTCGGTGGTGAGCGACCTCGCCCTCGCCAGCGCCGGGGCGAGCGCCGAGATGAGCCGCGGGGGTCCCGAGACGTAGGCCGCGCGACGCGCGATGTCGGGCACCGCCGCGAGGAGGGAATCGGCATCCACCCGGTCCGGTCCCGCCCACGTCCAGCCGGCGGGGAAGTCCATGGGTTCGTCACGACAGAACACCACGACCGGGATGCCGCCGGCGGCGATGTCGTCGCGGAACGCCAGCTCCGCCGCCTCCGACACGACGTACACCAGGACGACGTCGCGCTGCTGCCCCGAGGCGACGAGGTGACGCAGCTGCGACACGAAGGGGGTCACGCCGATCCCCGCCGCGACCAGCAGGACCGGCGCCGTCGGACGCGACGGCAGCACGAAATCGCCCCACACACCCGTGACCGCGAGCGTCGACCCGCTCTGGACGGCGGCGAGGGCGCGCTTGTACGACGACTGCGAGCCGTCCTTGAACGCGATCCGCACCTCGGGCAGGTCCTCGGGGGCCGAGGCGATCGAGAACTCGCGCCTCGTGCCGCGCCGGTCGGGCCGGCGATGCGGCACGTCGAGCTCGAGATACTGCCCCGGCGAGAAACGGAACGGCCGCGCCGCGCGGAAGGTGAGCTCCCGCACCGTGGGGGTGAGGTCGCGTCGACCCTCGACGCGCAGGCGCACCGCCGCCCGCAGGCAGAAGAGGAACGCCAGCAGATTGCCGACCAGCAGCGCCCGCTCCTGGCCCAGGGTGATCCCGCCCACCGGCAGCGGCCATCCCGCCAGCACGCCGACGAGGATCGCGACCGCGTACTGCTGCGCCCGCCGCGGCGGCAGGGTGAGGGGTTCGGACAACATGAACGCGCCGAGGAACAGGAACGGCGACGACAGGGCCACCTGCGACAGCACCGCCGGGACGTCGACGGCGAAGCCCGCCGCCTGGAACTGCACGGTCGTGCGGACGAACGCCACGGTCATCGCCACGACCCAGAACGTCGCCACGATCGGCAGCTTGTCGGTGCGCGCGAGCAGGACGACCCCGAGGACGACGACGGGAACCGCCAACCACGGCGACCCCACCCACCACGCCGACCCGCCCAGGTCGGGGGCGAAGACGCTGAGGATGGTCAGCACCGTCGCCCCGGTCGCGGCCGGATTGAAGATGTGGCGCCCCCGCCAGGCGAGCAGGTATTTGCTCGCGGATGCCACGACCCCCGCGATCGCGAGCCCCGCCAGGCCCAGCGGGTCCACGCTCGGGCGCACGACGAACAGGAGGATCGCGGCGGTGATGAGAGAGGACTCCAGGCGGAGCGGCATCCGGAGCATCTTCTGCACCACGGCGTCGGTGAGAGCGCACGCGAGCGTGAGCACCACGATGCTCGCGACGAGCTCCAGCGGCTGCGGCACCACCAGCCCCGCGAACGACAGCAGCAGCGAGATCACCGCCAGCAGTCCCAGCGCCGACAGCACCAGGCGGTACATCGAGACCCGGCCGATCACGCCGAGCACGCGGGTCGACCCCGCGGTGAGCGTTGCGCTCATGAGAAGACCTCTCCGTCGAAACCGGGCGACCACTCCACGCGCCCGTCGGTGCTCATGCGGACCCAGTCGGCATCCCAGGATGCCGCCAGCTCGGGCCCGCCGTCGAAGAACAGCGCCGTTGCCAGGGCGTCGGCCCGCATCGCCGTCTCGGCCAGCGCCCACGTCGCCGCGTACGCGCGCACGGGCGCTCCCGTGCGGGCGTCGAGGACGTGATGCAGTCCGTCGCCCCACGCCCGCCGGTTGATCGCCGAGGCGCAGAGGGCCCGATCGGCGACGGTCACGGCGCCGATGGCGCGCGAGGCGTCGTACGGGTGCTCGAGGCCGACCCGCACCGGAGCGCCCCGGGCGGCCAGGTCGCCCGACGCGTCGACGATCACATCGCCCGCCGTGCGGGCGGCGACGACGTCGAGCACCCGATCGACCAGCCGCCCCTTTCCGAGCGCACCGACGTCGATCGTCGCGGGCGCCGCGAGCGAGAGCGAGCCGTCCCAGCGCAGCGTCTCGCGCCACGCGGGAGCCGGACGCGGCTCCCCGCGCGGCGCCAGGCTCACCCGCGCGTCGTAGCCCAGCCGCACGAGCGCGTCGCCCACGAGCGGGTTCACCGCCCCACCGGTCGCCGCGTCGAGCTCGTCGTACAGCGAGAGCATGGCATCCGCGTCCTCGGGAAGGGGGACGGATGCCACCCGCCCCGCCGCGAGCGCCGACACCAGCGA
>NZ_CAJYPF010000188.1 GCF_913776565.1 uncultured Microbacterium sp.
CTGCCCACGGCACGAGAGATCGACGCCGTGGGCAGCAGCTCCACCACCGGGAGGTCGATGCCCCACACCTCGCGTCCGTCCCCCAGGCGCATCCGCACGCGCGCCTGATCGCGCACCGCCGTCGGCAGGCGCCGACCCGGTCGCGTGATCGTCCACCTGCCCTGCATGCGCAGGTGCGTGTGCAGGGTGCGGCCGTCGTCGAAACGGGTGAGCAGGTGTTTTCCATGCGTGTCGTAGGCGGTGATCGTGGCCCCGGCGAGAGAGCGACCGGCGGCGTTGCCGGAGCGCAGCTCGCCGTCCACCACGACCGCGCCGCGAGTGGCGGCATCCAATCGGCGTCGCAGGCGGAAGACGCTGTCACCCTCGGGCACGCTCAGCGCACCGGGGTGAAGAGCTGGTCGTCGCGGGGAGCGAGACCCGGGCGCAGACGGGTGCCGAACTCGTGGCGCAGCGCGCTGAGGGCGGCCTGCCATCCCGCGAGACCGTGCACCCCCGGGCCGGGGCTCGTCGACGAGGAGCACAGGTAGACACCCCGCATCGGGGTGCGCCACGGGTCGGGACTGTAGACGGGGCGACCGAGCAGCTGTGTGAGGGTGGGCGCACCGGCCGAGATGTCTCCCCCGGGGAAGTTGGGGTTCCACGCCGCGATGTCGACGGCCGTGCGCGAGCACGACGCCAGCACCGTGTCGCGGAACCCGGGGGCGAAGCGCTCGATCTGGCGTACCACCGCCTCTTCGCGATCGGCGGGACTGCCGGCGGGCACGTGCGTGTACGCCCAGAGCACGTGCCGACCGTCGGGGGCACGGGTGGGGTCGAACAGCGTCGGCTGCGCGGCCAGCACGTACGGCGCATCGGGCAGGTGCCCACGGTTGACCGCGTTCTCGGCCGCCGCGATCTCGGCGCGTGTTCCGCCGATGTGGACGGTTCCCGAGCGGGCCACGTCCGGGTCGACCCACGGCACGGGTTCCGACAGCGCGAAGTCGACCTTGGCGACGCCGCCGCCGTAGCGGAACCGCTCCATCGTGCGACGGTAGGCCGACGGCATCCTCTCCCCCGCCAGGCGGATCATCGTGCGCGGGTTCGTGTCGAGCAGCACCGCGCGGGCGGGAGGGAGTTCGTCGAGCGAGGTCACCTCGACGCCCGCGTGCAGCACACCGCCGTGCGCGCGGATGTCGTCGATCATCGCGTCGGCGATCGACTGACTGCCGCCGACCGGGATGGGCCAGCCCCGGCCATGACCGTAGGTGGCGAGCACCAGACCCGCCCCGCCCGCGGCCAGACTCGGCTGGTGCAGGATCGTGTGCGCGGAGACACCGGTGATCATGCTCGGGGCGACCTCGTCGCGGAAACGCGCGTTCCACCAGGGTCCCCCCTGCTCGATCGCGCGCAGACCGAAGAACACGGCCGCGAGGGGGTCGCCCGGGATGCGCAGCAGAGCGTTGCCGGTGAAGTCCGCGACACCGCGCAGGTGCGTCACGAGGGGCCTCATGAGGCGCTCGTAGGCGGGTCCGTCGACGCCCAGGCCCTCGGCCGTGCGCGACAGATCGCGCCAGGCGAGGCCCGCGCGCCCCCCGTCGAGAGGGTGCGCGTACGACACCTCGGGGACGACGAACGGCACGCGGCGGTCGAGGCCGAACTCGCGGAAGAACCACGACTCCAGCGCGAGCGGGTGCACCGCCGAACCGACGTCGTGGCGGAAGCCGGGCAGCGTCAGCTCGGCCGTCGCGGCGGCCCCGCCGAACTGCGCGGAGCGCTCGTAGACCGCGACCGCGAGCCCGGAGCGCGCGAGGGTGACAGCCGCCGCCAGGCCGTTGGGCCCCGACCCGACGACGATCGCGTCGTAGCTCTCGCTCATCGCGGCACGGGCTCCTTCTCGGCGGTCGAGGCATGACCGACCGCAGCGGCACCGCCGGTGATACCGGGCGCCCCTCCCTCGGCGAGGTAGGCGAGGCGGTGCAGCGTCTCGGCGTTGCGCCACCGGGTGATGGCGTCGAAGACGGTGTCGGGCAGGATCCTGGTGGGTCCGGTCACGGGCTCCTCCTGGATGCGCACGACGCACGCGTCGCCGCGCGGCTTCACGTCGACCGCCACGCGGGCGACGCCGATCGGGCCGCCGTGCGGCTCGAGCACGGCACGGCGGGGTGGATCCCACACCCGCATCACCGTGGTGTCGTTCACGAGCAGGGGCCACGAACCGAACGAGTGGTGCAGGGTCGCGCCCTCGGCGGGCCAGTCCTCGCCCACGTCGCGCATGCGCGAGGTGCCCACCACCCACAGCGGGTAGAGCCAGCCGTTCTCGAGAACGCGGAACACGTCGTCGGGGGTGCAGTGCATCAGGCGGACGTTGCGGGCCATGCGCCGATCCTCCCCGTCGAAGAGGTGCGGAGGGATGCCGCGAGAAACCGCCTCGACCCCGCCCACGCTACGGTCCCCCACCGACACCCGTCGCGGAGGTTGCGCCCCGGCGCGCGTCCGGGTATCGCGGAGCCGCCGCGCTCGGCCGGACCGGCGACGAGCCGCGGCCCCGCGGTCACGCCGCCGCGGCACCCCGCTGACGCTCGCCCGCGGGAAGGACGAACCACGCACGCGTGCCGCCGGCGGGCGAGACGTCCAAGCCGATCGAACCGCCGTGCGCGTCGACGATGCGACGGCAGGTGGCCAGGCCGATGCCGATCCCCTGCACATCCGCCCCGTGGCTGCGCTGCATCGGCTCGAACACGCGCTCGCGCATGTCCGCGTCGACCGCGTCGCCGTTGTCATCCACCGCGATGCGCCAGCCGTCGCGCAGCACCTCGACGCTCACGCGCACGTCGGGGACGCGATCGGCGGCCACCGTGAACTTCACGGCGTTCGCGATGAGGTTCTGCAGCAGCACCCGCAACAGGGTCTCATCGGCGCGGACGAAGGTCTCGGCATCCACCGTCACCGTGGCGCCCGTGGCGACGAGGGCGCCGTCGAGATCCTCGAGCACGGCGTCCACGGTCTCGGCCACATCGACCTCGCCGAGGTGCGGCCGCGTGCCCCCCATACGCGCGAAATCGAGGAGGTCGGCGACCATCGCCGTCATGCGTCCGGCCGCGGCTTCGGCGCGGGCGAGGGAATGCGCCGCCCGCGGCGCCGCCGCCATCTCGGGGCTGTCGGCGGCGAGCTCGAGGAAGCCCGTCAGCGCGGTGAGGGGGTTGCGCAGGTCGTGGCTGACCTGGGCCGCGAAGCTCTCGAGCTGCGCGTTGGATTCGACGAGGTCGCGCTGCACGCGCCGGAGCTCCAGGACGTCGATGACCTGGTGGGCGAGCAGATCCAGGGCGCGGCTGCTGTCATCCGAGAGCTCTCCGACCTCGTCGTCGAAGACGCAGAGCGTGCCGATCGCCACCCCGTCGGGGGTGATGAGCGGGCTCGAGGCGTAGAACCGGACGTTCGCGACTTCACCGGTAACGAACGCGTTGGCCGCGAAGCGCGCGTCCAGACGCGCATCGGGGACGACGACCCGACCGGGGTTCACGATGACCGCGGCGCACATCGAGTCCTCGCGCGAGCACGTGGCCGCCTGGATGCCGACCGCGGCGACCTGATGCTGCATACGGTCGTCGATGATGTTGATGACCGCCGTCGGCACGTCGCAGACGGTCGCCGCGAGCTCGACGAGACCCTGCAAGTCCGGCTCGGGCGGCTCGCCCACGAGTCGATACTGCGCGATGGCCTCGCGCCTGGTCACATCGTGTGCGGTCGACACATCTCCCCCTGCGGTCGTTCTCCCCGGCGACGAGCCTAGCGCCCGACGGTTACACCGTTGCGACCGGATCGGGAAGGGGCTCGCGCGCACCGACCTGCCGGCGAAGAGTCGACGCATGAGCACCCCGACCCCCGCCCCCGGATCCCCCACCGAACCGACCGCGCCCACGCCCGCGGAACCCACGGCACCCACGCCCGCCGAACCGACGATCCCCCTCACGCCCGACACGCAGCCCGGTCCGGCGTCGCACGATGACGGCGGCGCGTTCGCCCGAGAGCAGAGCGACGCCGTCGGCTCGGCCGAGCTGGACGCCGACAACGCCGTCGAGCAGGACGTGATCGACGCCGTCGACCCCGGCGGATCCCCGGACTGATCACCCCTCAGGACGCAGAAAGGGCGGTGCCGATCGGCACCGCCCTTTCGCGCGTTCACGGACGGATCACGGGTTCCCGCGGGTCCACAGCAGCAGAATGGCCACGAGCTGCAGCACCACGCACCCCGTGAGGATCGCGACGCGACGGCGCGGCGTCGACGACCACCGCTCGTCACCCAGCAGCGGAGCCATGGGCATGAGCAGGCGGAAGGTGCTCTGCTGCGGCAGGAAGACCGCGAGGATGTAGACGCCGTAGCTGAAGCCGTAGGCCACCACCATGAGGCCGAGCTTTCGGACGGGACGCGACCACATCAGGGCGAGGAAGCCGACGATCAGCGCGACCACGAGCACGACGCCCACGACGCCCAAGTGCGTGGCGGCCTGCCGGAACCACGGGGTGAAGGGCGTGAACTCGTCGTTGCCGACGTAGTCGAGCCACCAGCCGAGCTCGGTGCGGATGTAGGCGTTGTGCGTGCCGGTGACGTACTGCGCGATGTGGTTCCACGACAGACCGGCCACCGCGATCGTCAGGCCCGAGGCCATGAGCGATGCCCACTCGCGCACCGGGAAGGGGTCGACCTTGCGGCGGAAGAAGCGCACGAGGAAGACGATGCCGAGCGCGAGACCCAGGGCCAGGACGCCCGGACGCGTGTACGCGGTGATCAAACCGATCGGCAGGATCCACAGGTAGCGCCGTTTGATCGCGAGCAGCATGCCGGCGAACATCAGCAGCATGAACAGGCCCTCGCTGTAGCCAATGACGAAGAGGAACGACATCGGGGCGAACGAGAAGAACACCATGCCCCACCAGGCCGGCTGCGGTCTGGTGACGGTGCGCAGCAGCACGAAGAGGAGCCAGGTCGCCCCCAGGCTCGCGCCCAGGCTCAGCAGGACCGCCACCGGCTGCCAGCCCAGCCCCGTCGCCCCCGAGACCACGCGCACGAGCGTGGGGAACACCGGCAGGAACGCCCAGTTGTTCGGGAGGATGTCGCCCGACACGTTCATCGGCAGCGACATCGGGTAGCCCTGCGCCGCGATCTGGCCGTAGCGGTCGGCATCCCACCCCGTGAGGTAGTCGAAGAAGGTGCCGAGGCGCTCACTGTCGGGGCCGAAACCCCAGCGGGCGGCCTTGGCCACCGAGTAGAAGCCCCACAGCAGACCGAAGTTCACCACGCGCGCGATCGCCCACAGCGCCAGCACCTTGACGAAGGTCCCGCGCTCGATGGGGACGACGCCCTCGGGGGCCCGCAGCACGTCTGCGCCGTACTGGCGCAGAGCCCGTCCGACGCGAGAATCACGCAGACGGTCGAGACGTCGCGACGGACGCCCGATGACCCTCGACGGTTGGGTCGGGGTGACAAGCTCGCTCGGCGGTGCGCTCACTCGGAACCTTTCACGAAGAAGATGTGGGCGAGTGACGACGGTGTCGGGCCCGGACAAGTGCAGTTGGGGTGGATCGTACCGGATGAAACCGAGCGTTCCATCCGGTTGACTTCCGGCGGAATCCCCTGGTCAGTGGGCGTCGCCGACGATCTTCAGGCCGATGACGCAGCCCACCAGCCCCAGGATCAGCAGGACTTTCACCACCGAGATCGCCTCGGTGCCCGAGATCATTCCCACCACGACGGTCAGCGCGGCCCCGATCCCCACCCAGATGGCGTAGGCGGTGCCGGTCGGGATCTCGCGCATCGCGTACGCGAGCCCTGCCATCGAGGCGACCAGCGCGACGCCGAACACGACGCTCGGCCACAGTTTGGTGAATCCCTCGGAACGGCCCAGGGCCGTGGCCCAGACGGCTTCGAGGACACCCGAGACGATGAGGACGATCCACGACATGGCAGTGCTCCCTGGCCAGTCTTGTCGCAGTCCGGGTACTGATCCCTCGTCCGGGGACGCGGAAGGCGTCCATGGCTCAGCGTAGCGGTCGCACCTGGGCAGGCCCCGAGCAGCCCGCCCTGCTCCCCCGCCCTCGATAAACGTTCTGCCTGTCGAGACACGGCGGCGCGCCGCGTGTCTCGACAGGATCAGCGTTTATCGGGGAGGGACGCGGCGTCGGCGAGGACGGACGCGGGATGACGGCATCCGGGATCAGATCAGGAAGAGGGATGCCGCGCCCGGATTGTGCGCGTGCACGAGGACCCCGAAGACCACGGCGTCGAAGAGCAGGTGCACCGTCACGATGTACCAGAGCGACCGGGTCTTCAGGAAGAGGAAGCCCTGCACGATGGCGAACGGGATGGTCAGCAGCGGCCCCCACGCCTGATAGCCGAGCTCCCACAGGAACGACACGAAGACGATCGCCTGCAGAAGGTTGGCGGTGAGGTCGGGGAAGTGCCGGCGCAGCAGCACGAAGACCGTGCAGATGAAGAACAGCTCGTCCCAGATGCCGACCGCGCCGACGCCCACGAACAGACGCGCGATGAGGTCGGGAGTGGTCACCGCGGGCCAGTTCGTGTAGACGCCCGAGGTGATGAAGTAGAACGGCAGGATCAGGTAGCCGAGCACGATGACGCCGGCCAGCCACGCCCACTGCCACCACGTCCAGCGTCCGCCGCCGCGCCAGGGGAACGAGATCGCGCGATCCCGGTAGACGAAGCGCGAGATCACGTACGGCACGACGACCGCCCCGCCGAGAGCGAGCGTGAACCGCACGAAGGCCGCGTCGTCGAGCTCGGCCTGAAGCGGGATGAGACTGACGATGAACTGACCCGCGGCGATCAGCGACACGTCGCGGGCGATGCTCGGCTCGGCCCCGCGGGCGAGGGCGACCCCGTTGCGCCGGTCGACGAGGACAGCGGATGCCACGGCGACGGCGAGCAGGATCCAGCCGGCCCAGACGACCTGGACGACGAACAGCACCGGGGCGGCGAGGCACACCGCGAGCGCCGGGATGAGCTTCGGCGTCCACGTGGAACGCTCGCGCACCGGCACCGCGGCGTGCGCGGTCACGGCGAGACCCGGGTGTACGTCAGGTCGCGGATGTCGCGGCCGACGCGCAGACCCTTGCGCTCGAAGGCCGTGAGGACACGTCCGTCGAAGCGCTCGGCCCACTCCCCCGCGAACGCCCGCTCGAAGCCGGGGGCGGCATCGAGGACGTCGCGCATCTGATCGGCGTAGTCCTGCCAGTCGGTCGCGAGGCGCAGGATGCCGCCGGGGCGGAGCGCCTGCGCGGCGATGCGCGCGAAGTCGGGGGCGACGAGACGGCGCTTGGTGTGCTTGTTCTTGTGCCAGGGGTCGGGGAAGAACACCCACAGTTCGTCGACGGATGCCGCGGGCAGCAGGTGCTCGAGCGCCTCCGGCGCGTTCGCCTCGACCAGGCGCAGGTTCTTCACGCCCTCGCGATCGGCGTCGAGCATCGTTCGGGCCAGGCCCGCGGTGAACACCTCCACCGCGAGGAAGTCGGTCTCGGGCGCGGCCTGGGCGGCCGACACGATCTGGTGCCCCTGACCGGAGCCGATCTCCACGACGAGCCGGGCCGAGCGGCCGTACACGGCCCCGGGGTCGATCGCGGATCCGGCCTTCACGCTCGTCGCGGCCGCGGCGCGCTCGACCGGCAGCAGGTAGAACGGCGAGAGCTCGGCCCAGGCGCGGTCCTGCGCCTCGGACATGCGGCCGCTGCGCCGGACGAACGACACCGGCTTGTCGCGGAACACGGGGGCGGCGGCATCCATGTCCTCCAGGGTATTCGGCTGCCCCTCGGGGGTGTGCCGCACGGGCACCTTGCGGCCGCTCACGGGACGGTCACGAAGTCGATGAGCTCCTCGACGCGGCCGAGCAGGGCCGGTTCGAGGTCGCGGAAGGTCGTGACCTTCGACAGGATGTGCTGCCACGCGCGGGCGGTGTCGGCCTGCTCCTCGGCGGGCCAGCCGAGGGCGCGGCAGACGCCGACCTTCCACTCGATGCCGCGGGGCACCTCGGGCCACGCGGCGATGCCGAGCGCACGGGGCGTGACGCACTGCCACACGTCGACGAAGGGGTGGCCGACGATGCGCACGTGCGCACCGTGGCGGCCGCGCGCGATCTTCTCGGCGATGCGCGACTCCTTCGAGTTCGGCACCAGGTGATCCACCAGGACGCCGTAGCGGCGCTCGGCGGTGGGGGGCTCGGCATCCAGCTTCTCTTCGAGCAGGTCGACGCCCTCGAGGAACTCGACCACGACGCCCTCGGCGCGCAGGTCCGCACCCCAGACCTTCTCGACGAGCTCGGCGTCGTGCTTGCCCTCGACGAAGATCCGGCTCGCGCGGGCGGTGCGGGCGCGCTGGTCTTCCGCCGCGAAGGATCCGGATGCCGTGCGGGTGCGCCCCTTCGCGGCGGCGGCGGGAGCGGTCAGCACCACCGGGGCCCCGTCGACGAGGAAGCCGCCGCCCAGCGGGAACAGGCGCGTCTTGCCGAAGCGGTCCTCGAGCTCGACGTTCATGCCGTCCACGCGGGTCACCGCGCCGACGAAGCCGTCGCCGACGACCTCGACCACGAGATCCGCGGATGCCGCCACGGGGGCGGGCTTCTTGCGGCCGGCGTCGCGCCAGCCACGCGCGAGCACGTCGGTGCCGTAGCGGTCGTCCATCGTGTACCTCCGAACGTCAGAGCCTAGGCGGCGCGCCGGCGCGTCCGCCCGGGGCGCGCCGCTCCTACCCCCGTGTCGACGGTCGTGCATAGGGTGGAGGACACCCGGCGCCGAAGGAGGATGGATGCGACACCCGAGGGTGGCACGAGCGATCACGACGGCGGTGGTCGCCGCGGCCGGGGTGCTGGTCTCGCCGTGGAGCGCGGCCGCCGTCGCTCCCCCGACGCTGGGCTCGAGCTACGTGCTCGATCAGGCCGGGGTCCTCACCGACGCACAAGAGGCCGAGGTGCAGTCCCGCCTCATCACCCTGGGCGACCAGACGGGGCTCGACCTGTGGGTGGTGTACGTCGACGGGTTCACCGATCCGCCCGCCGCCGAGGACTGGGCCAACGAGACCGCGAACCGCAACAACCTCGGTCCGCACCAGTACCTGCTCGCGGTGGCGATCGAGGGCGACGCGTTCTCGTTCTACCTCTCCGGCGATGTCGACGACGGCGAGCTCACGGCCGCACAGCTGACCTCGATCGAGCAGGACCGCGTGCAACCCGCCCTCGAGGCCGGCGACGACGCCGGGGCAGCGATCGCCGCCGCCGACGGCATCCGTACCGCGCACGCTCAGTCGGGCGGCAATCAGCCGGCCCCGCCGCCGACCCCGGCCACGCAGCCCGGTCCCGCCCTGGGGCCGATCGTGCTGGTGGGCCTGCTGCTCGCGGCCATCGCCGCCGCACTCGTGTGGCTCGCCCTGCGACGACGGCGCCGCACGACCGCGGGCACCGGAGGGGACCAGGCCGAGAGCATCGACGAGCTGTCGCGGCGCGCCGGCTCCGCGCTCGTCGCCACGGACGACGCCATCAAGACCAGCGAGCAGGAGCTCGGCTTCGCCCGTGCGCAGTTCGGCGACGACGCCGCGGTCCCCTTCACCGAGGTGCTCGCGCGGGCCAAGACCGACCTCGACCGCGCGTTCTCGCTCCAGCAGCAGCTCGACGACGACCAGCCCGAGACCGACGAGCAGCGCCGCGCCGCCTACGTCGAGATCCTGCGCCTGTGCGCCGGCATCGATGAGTCCCTGGATGCCAAGGCCGAAGCCTTCGACGAGCTGCGCGCCCTCGAAGCCGACGCCCCGACCGCCCTGACGGCCCTGGCCGCGCGGCGCAGCGAGGTCGCGTCCACCGTCACCGGCGCCGACGCCGAGCTCGACGCCCTGCGCGAGCGCTACACCGAGGACGCTCTCGCACCGGTCGCCGACAACCCGGCGCAGGCGCGGACCCGCATGGAACTCGCCGCCCATCAAGAAGCCGAGGCCGACGCGGCCCTGGCGGCGGGCCGGACCGGCGAGGCGGCCGTGGCGATCCGCGCCGCCCAAACCGCCCTGGCCCAGGCCGAGGCGCTGCGAACCGCCATCACGGCCCGCGGCGCCGATCTCGACCGGGCGAAGGAGCGCGCTGCGGCCCTCGTCGCCGAGCTCGAGGGCGACCTCGCGACCGCGGCCGAGCTGCCCGACGCGGACGGTCGGGTCGCCGGGGCGATCGCGTCCACGCGCACGCAGCTCGACGCCGGCCGCGCCGCACTGTCGGGCGCGCGCACCGACCCGCTGGGCGCGGCCGACACGCTGCAGCAGGCGAACGCCACGATCGACGCCGTTCTCGCCGAGGCGCGCGACGCGGCCGAGCGTCGTCGGCGCGCCGAGACGCAGCTCGACGCGACGCTCGCCCAGGCTCGCGCGAAGGTGCGTGCGACCGAGGACTTCATCGCCGCCCGGCGCGGTGCCGTCGGCGCCACCGCGCGCACCCGTCTGGCCGAGGCCGGGTCCGCCCTCGTGCAGGCGGAGCAGCTGCGCGCGGACGACCCCGAAGGCGCTCTCGCCCTCGCCCAGCGCGCCGCCGGACTCGCCGACCAGGCCGCGTCCGCCGCGCAGAGCGACGTCGGGTCGTTCGGCGGCGGCGGAGGAGGCGGTGACCTGATGGGGGCCATCCTCGGCGGGATCGCCGTCAACACCCTGCTCGGCGGAGGCTCCGGCCGACGCGGTGGCTTCGGCGGCGGTGGTCTCGGAGGCCTGGGTGGCTTCGGGGCCGGCGTCGGCGGAGGTGCTTCCCGCGGGGGCGGCTTCGGCGGAGGCTTCTCGGGCGGGGGCGGTCGCTCGCGCAGCGGAGGCGGAGGCGGCTTCTCGGGCGGCGGCCGCAGCCGCGCCGGAGGGGGACGCGGGGGACGCCGCTGATCCACCCCTCGCGCCCGCACCGGTCCATCACAGACAATTCGTAGCAACCGCCACCAGACTCGACACCGTCGCTTCCCGGAAGGAACACCCGCATGGCCAAGCAGTCCATCTTCGGTCGCATCTCGACCCTCGTCCGCGCGAACGTCAACGCGCTCCTCGACCAGGCCGAGGACCCGCAGAAGATGCTCGACCAGCTCGTCCGCGACTACTCCAACTCGATCGCCGAC
>NZ_CAJYPF010000189.1 GCF_913776565.1 uncultured Microbacterium sp.
CCGCTCGCAGCGCAGGACGTCGAAGCGCTCGTCGAGTGCCCCGCGCAACAGCTCGGGGGTGTACAGGATCGCCGGGTCGCGCGGCCCGTGCCCTCCGGCGGCGATGTTGTCGATGTCATGCCCGACCACCACGAGCGTCCCGCCGGGTGCGACCCACTCGGCGATGCGCGCGACCGCCGCGGCGCTGTCGGGCAGGTGCAGATAGCACGACACGACCAGATCGACACGCGCCGCGGGTTGCCACGCGTGCACATCTCCCTCGACCCAGTCGACCGCGTCACCGCCGGGCCGCGCGGCGGCGAGCGCGAGACCCGCGCTCTAGAAGTCCAGACCGGTGCACCGCCACCCGTGCTCGGCGAGCCACAGGGCGGTCCGCCCGTCTCCGGTCGCGACGTCGATCGCCGTACCCGCGGGCAGCGCGCCGGTGATCTCGCGGACGACGGCGGGCGGCTGAGTGGCCCACACTCCCCCGGCGGAGGCGCGGTAACGCTCGTCCCACTGCGCAGCATCCATTCGGACTCCTTCTGCTCGCCCCCCCACCCTAGAGCGCGGGGTCGGCGCGGGGCACCGTCTTGCGGCGCGCACATCCTCCGCGATGTGCGCACCCTCGGCCGGGGCACGCCGAAGCCCCGCCGCCTCGGGACGACGGGGCTGACGCGGGGATCACTCCCCCGACAGACCACCCAGAAGGTGTCCGAACGACCGGCCCTCGCCGAGGTACGACGAGGGGTCGAAGGGATCCGCGTCGCGCACGGGCTCACGGGCTGCGATGGCGTCGGCGAGCTCCCGTGCGCCGCGGTCCACCCGCGCGCCGAGAGGTGCCACCTCGTCGGCGTTCGCTCCCCAGTCGCTGGATGCCGCGAACACCCCGGTCGGCACGGGATTCGCGTGCAGGTAGGTGAACAGCGGACGGATCGCGTAGTCGATCGCGAGCGAATGGCGAGCCGTACCCGCGTTGGCGCCCAGCAGCACCGGAGTGCCGTTCAGCGCCTGCGGGTCGAGCACGTCGATGAACGATTTGAACAGGCCCGAGTAGCTCGTCGAGAAGATCGGCGTGACGGCGATGATGCCGTCGGCCGAGACGACCGTGTTGATCATCTGCTCCAGCGCGGGCGGCGCGAAGCCGGTGAGCAGGTTGTCCGTCAGCTCATGGGCGTAATCGCGCAGCTCGAACACGTCCGACGTCGCGTCGATTCCGCGTTCGCGCAGCTCCGCGAGCACCGCGTGCGCCAGGCGGTCGCCCAGCATCCGGGTCGACGAGGGCGTGGACAGCCCCGCGGTGACGACCGCGATGCGACGGGCGGCCATCTCAGGCACCCACCTTCGTCGCGGCGGCGCCGAACGCGCTGCCGGAGCGGGGTGCGGCATCCTGGTACGGGCTTCCCGAGACCATGTTGTCGCCGCGGTTCGCGCCGGGCACGGCCTGACGCGGGGCCGCTCCGGCGTAGATCTTCTCGACCAGGTTGGCGTGCGTGGGGGCGTCGGGCACCTCGGCCGGACGGTTCTTCTGCAGCTCCTTGCGCAGGACCGGCACGACCTCGCCGCCGAGGATGTCGAGCTGTTCGAGCACCGTCTTGGTCGGGAGCCCGGCGTGGTCGATGAGGAAGAGCTGGCGCTGGTAGTCGCCGAAGGTCTCGCGCATTGCGGCGTAGCGGTCGATGATCTGCTGCGGCGAGCCGACGGTCAGCGGGGTCATCTCGCTGAAGTCCTCGAGGCTCGGGCCGTGGCCGTATACCGGGGCGTTGTCGAAGTACGGACGGAACTCCCTCACGGCGTCCTGCGAGTTCGCGCGCATGAAGACCTGACCGCCGAGTCCGACGATCGCCTGCTGGGGCGTGCCGTGGCCGTAGTGGGCGAAACGCTCGCGGTACAGCGTGATGAGGCGCTGGTAGTGCTCCTTGGGCCAGAAGATGTTGTTCGCGAAGAAGCCGTTGCCGTAGTAGGCGGCCTGCTCGGCGATCTCGGGCGTGCGGATCGAGCCGTGCCACACGAACGGGGGCACGCCGTCGAGGGGACGCGGGGTCGAGGTGAACCCCTGCAGCGGCGTGCGGAACTTCCCCTCCCAGTCGACGACGTCCTCGCGCCACAGCTTGTGCAGCAGGTCGTAGTTCTCGATGGTCAGCGGCAGGCCCTGACGGATGTCCTTGCCGAACCAGGGATAGACCGGGCCGGTGTTGCCGCGGCCGAGCATGAGGTCGGCGCGACCGCCCGAGACGTGCTGCAGCATCGCGAAGTCCTCGGCGATCTTCACCGGGTCGTTCGTGGTGATGAGCGTCGTCGAGGTGGTGAGGATGAGGCGCTCGGTCTGCGCGGCGATGTACGCCAGCGTCGTCGTGGGCGATGACGACCAGAACGGCGGGTTGTGGTGCTCGCCGAGGGCGAAGACGTCGAGTCCCACCTCTTCGGTGTGCTTGGCGATCGTGAGCGTGTCCGCGATGCGCTGTGCTTCGCTCGGGGTCTTGCCCGTGGTCGGGTCCTGGGTGATGTCGCTCACCGTCATGACACCGAACTGCATGCCGGGCCAGTTGCTCGTCTCGTTCACGATGCGCCTCCTGTTTGTATGCATCTGAATATACATGGGAGAACGCCGGGCGGTGAGATCTATTCCCGGGCCGCCGGCCCCCGGGCATCCCGGGGCGGGCGGCGGCGGGAGGTTCCGGCGCCTCAGGCGCCCATGAGCCCCGCCCCGATCGACGTGCCCGCCGCGGGCGCGGGCGGAACGGCCCACAGCCCCGATCCGACGTGGCGCAGGTATTCGCCCATGGCATCCGTCGCCAAGGACCGCTGCACGGTGATGTACCGCTCGGGACTGCGCTGGAACGACAGGAAGAACAGACCGGCGTTGAGTCGGCCGAGGTCGGTCGTCCCGTCGACGAAGTTGTACCCGCGGCGCAGCAGACGGACACCGCCGTTCAGGTCGGGGTGGGCCAGCCGCACGTGACTGCGCTCGTCGATCGCGGGCTTTCCCGTGGCGCCGACGGCGGCGAAGTCGGGGGCGGTGAACTCGTCACCGCCCGACAGCGGCGCGCCGTCGGCCTTGTCGCGACCGACGACCCGATCCTGCTCGGCCAGGCGCGTGCGGTCCCAGGTCTCGATGAGCATCGCGATCCGGCGGGCCACGAGGTACGACCCGCCCGCGAGCCACGCCGGGCCCTCGGATGCCGGCACCCACACGTTCTCGTCGAGGGCGGCGGTGTCGTCGGCCAGGATGTTCGCGGTGCCGTCTTTGAACCCGAAGAGGTTGCGCGGGGTCGCCTGCGCGGCCGTGGTCTTGGACGTGCGTCCGAACCCGAGCTGCGACCACCGGATCGTCGCGCGCCCGAAGGCGATGCGGCTGAGATTGCGGATCGCGTGCACGGCGACCTGCGGATCGTCGGCGCACGCCTGGATGCACAGGTCACCGTCCGAGCGCAGCGGGTCGAGGTCGTCGCCGACGAACGCGGGCAACCGTTCGAGCGCGCCCGGCTTCTGCGCCTCGAGACCGAAGCGCTCGTCGAAGAGCGACGGGCCGAAACCGAAGGTGATCGTCAGGTTGCTCGCCGGCAGCCCGAGAGCCTCGCCGGTGTCGTCCGGCGGCGCCTCGGGCGACCCGCCGACGGCGCCCGTCGCGCTGACGTCGAGACCCTGCATCATGCGGGTCGCGGCGTACGTCCAGTCCGACAGCAGTTCCGCCAGATCCGCGCGCGTCGTGCGGGCCATCATGTCGTATGCGGCGAAGTGCAGGTGGTCCTGCACGGGTGTGGTGATCCCGGGCTGATGGATGCCAGCCCCCGGGGCCACCGCATCCGTCGCCGCCTGCGCCTGCGCGGTGCCGTACGCGGCCCCGCCGACCAGGCCCGCCCCGGCGCCGACGACGAGGCCCGTGGCCCCGGCACCGATCGCCAGGCCGAACAGGCCCCGACGGGAGAGACCGGTGGCATCCGTCCGCTCGTCGGAGAGGGCACCCGCCTCGACCGGCGTGGAGGACTGCTCTTGGTCGGTCACGTTCACTCCAGGATCGTCACCGTGAGCTGCGACAGCGGCTCGGCGAGGGCGTTGATGAGGTCGGTCAGCTGACGCTTGTCGGCCTCGGTGAGCTGCGGGTAGGGCACGAAGCCGGCATCGGGCGAGCCGTGCGCGGCGAGCGCCGCCTCGAGGTCGGCGTACCCGGCGTCGATCCGGCTCACGAGCGAGGCACCCTTGTCGCCCTTCGATGCGGCGAAGTCGCGCACGAGCGAGAAGGCCATCTTCGAACCCTCGACGTTGGCGGCGAAGTCGTGCAGGTCGGTCTTGGACCACCAGTCCTCTTCGCCGCTGATCTTGCCGGTGGCCACCTCGTCGAGCAGGGCGATCGCACCGTTGGAGATGCCCGCCACGCCCTGCGCCTCGAGCGTCTGGGTGAACTCGTCGGAGTGCACGTAGTCGTACAGCTCCTGGGTGTCGGCGATCAGCTTGTCGCCGTAGGTGGCGCGCTCGGCAGTGGTCGAGGGAGCCCAGTCCTTCCACGCGGGGGTCTCGCCGTCGGCGTTGAGCGCGTCCTGCGCGGGCGCCCAGAGGTCCTTCTCGATGCGGTGGAACCCGGTCCACTCCAGTCCCTCGGCGACGGCGTCCACCTCGCGGTAGTCGATGCGCGGGTCGAGGTCGCCCAGCGCCTCGGCGACGGGCTCGATGCGCTCGTAGAAGGCGCGCACGCGCGGGAACTGCTCGCGCGCGGCGGCGTCGTCGCCGGCCTCGTACGCGGCGGCGAAGGTCTGCACGGCGGGGACGAGCTGGCCGGTCTGGTCCTTCACGAACGCGGCGTACAGGTCGACGGCCTGCTTCTTCTGCTCGGCGTCCGCTCCGTCGAGGGCGACCGCCTCACCGGTGACCGCGAAGGCCTTCTTGCCGACGCCGTCGCCCACCATGCCGGGCTTGCATAGGGTGAAGTAGTCTCCGGGCTGAGCGACGACGGTGAGGCTGCGCGAGGCACCGGGGGCGATGTTCTCGACCTCGCCGACGATGCGCAGGCCGTCCGAGGCGAGCAGGTAGAACTCCGTCACCTGATCGCTCTTGTTGTCGATCTGGAACGCCACGGTTCCGCTCGGCGCGCTGCTGGAGGACACCGCGCAGTCGTCGGCGGTCGAGGTGACGGTGAGCGCGCCGGTGCCGGCGGCGTCGGCCTTGGCGACGCATCCCGACAGGGCGAGGGCGGCGACCCCGGCCACGGCGGTGGCCGCGAGCAGGCGTGTGGGATTCATGGTGCTCCGTTCGGATTCGGAAGAGGCGGATGCCGCGGCGTCGGGAAGGCGCGCGGATCCGGGAGTCAGGAGGTGACGGCCGCGGCGCGAGCCGACGGGACGACGGTGGTGGCCGCGGTCGCGCGCGGACGACGGCCCGCGCGCACGCCCCGGATGAACAGCGGGACGACGACGGCGATGTAGATCACCCACGCGATCACCTGCAGCCACGTCATCTGCGGCATGAAGCCGACCGTCGCCTGCAGGATCGCGGCGAGCGCGCTGTCGGGGGCGATCACGGTCGACAGGTCGAAGGCCCAGCCGAAGGGCAGACCCGCCCAGCCGACGGCGACCGCGCCGGTGGCGGGGTCGATCGGGGCACCGGCGCCGAAGGGGCCGGGCAGGACGCCGGCCTCCTGCAGGTCGTGGAACGCGTAGGCGAGCACGCCGGCGGCGACGACGACGAGGAAGCCGCCGGTCCAGGTGAAGAAGCGGCCGAGGTTGAGGCGCAGCATGCCGCGCGCGATGAACCAGCCGAGGACCGCAGCCGTGGCCAGGCCCAGCAGGGCGCCGAGGAGCGCCTCGGCGGACTCGCCGAACGACTGCACCATCGACCACAGCAGCAGGGTCGTCTCGACGCCCTCGCGCGCGACCGAGACGAATCCGATCGCCACGAGAGCCCACACGCCGCCGCGCAGAGCCTTGTCGACCCCGCCCTCGAGACCGCTCTTGAGGGTGCGGCCGGCCTTCTGCATCCAGAAGATCATCCACGTGACCATCGCCACGGCCACCAGCGAGAGTCCCCCGCCGAGCATCTCCTGCGCCTCGAAGGTGAGCATGTAGGCCCCGAACGTGAACACGGCGCCGATCGCGAGCGCGAGGCCGATTGCCAGACCGACGCCGGTCCACAGCTTCGGCAGGGCGTCGCGGCGACCGACCCGGGTGAGGTAGGCGACGAGGATGCCGACGACGAGCGCGGCCTCGAGGCCCTCGCGGAGGCCGATGAGGAAGGTGGCGAAGAAGCTGGCAAGCACGGGCAGGTTTCCGACTTTCGGGACAAGGGATGCCGCGACGTTGCGGGTCGGTAAGGACAGCCTCACCTGACTCAGACAGATTACGCACTTTCGGCGCGGCGCGCATCCCCCACGTGGCCCCGATGCAGGGACCGGCCGCTCCGGGCGCGGCGGTAACCCTCGGCAACATTCGCGCGGTCGACCGCGAGCCGACCTAGCCTCGATGCATGTCCGAGCTCACCCTCCCGATCCTCGACCTCTCGCTCCTCGACCAGGGCCCCGACGCCGCCGCCCGGTTCCGCGACGATCTGCGCGCCGCCACGCACGACGTCGGCTTCTTCTACCTCACCGGTACCGGCGTCAGCGCCGAGCTGGAGTCCCGACTGCTGCAGGCGGCGAAGGATTTCTTCGCCCTCCCGGATGCCGACAAGCTCGCGATCGAGAACGTCACCAGCCCGCACTTCCGCGGCTACACGCGCGTCGGCGGCGAGCTCACCCAGGGCCGCGTCGACTGGCGCGAGCAGATCGACATCGGCCCCGAGCGGGAACCCCTGGTCGACCCCGACGGTCCCGGGTACAACCGTCTCGTCGGCCCGAACCTGTGGCCCGCGGCGCAGCCCGAGCTGCGCGAGGTCGTCGCGGAGTGGCACGACCACCTGACCGGTATCGCCCGCAAGCTCCTTCGCGCGTGGGCGCTGTCTCTGGGGGCCGAAGAGCAGTACTTCGATCGGCACTTCGGCGACCCGCAGACCCTCATCAAGATCGTCCGCTATCCCGGCAAGGACGACCCCACCCCCCAGCAGGGCGTCGGCGCGCACAAGGACTCGGGAGTCCTCACCCTGCTGTGGGTGGAGCCCGGCAAGGGCGGCCTGCAGGTCGAGCGCGACGGCGAGTGGGTCGACGCTCCCCCGGTCTCGGGCGCCTTCGTCGTCAACATCGGCGAACTGCTCGAGTACGCGACGCAGGGGTACCTGACCGCGACCAACCACCGCGTCATCTCGCCGCGCTTCCCGGACGAGCGCATCTCGGTGCCGTTCTTCTTCAATCCCGCGCTCGACGCGCGGCTGCCGATCATCGACCTGCCCGCGGAGTTGGCGTCCGAGGTCCGGGGAGTCACCGACGATCCGAGCAATCCGATCCACGCGACCTACGGCGAGAACGCCCTCAAGTCGCGCCTGCGCGCTCACCCCGACGTCGCCGAGCGCTGGCACCCCGACCTGCTGGCCGCGCGCTCGGGTTCCTGATCCGCGCGCGGTCCTCCGCGCGATAAACGCCGGTCCTGCCCACACACGCGGCGACGCACCGTGTCTGGGCAGGATCGGCGTTTATCGGCGATGTCGGCGGTGAGCCCGACCGGAGCGCGGCCGGGCGGGGCGGACCGGGGCCGACCGACGTCAACCGGTCCGGCGCGGGCGGCGCAGGCCGGGGGCGAGGAGCGGAGTCACGCGGCATCCGGGAACGGCGAAGGCCGCCCCACACCGTGGGGCGGCCCTCCAAGAATGTTTTGCGCGATAGAACGCTGGTGCGATTAGCGACGCAGACCGAGACGCTCGATGAGCGAGCGGTAACGGTTGATGTCGACGTCCTGCAGGTAACCCAGCAGGCGACGGCGCTGACCGACGAGCAGGAACAGGCCACGGCGCGAGTGGTGGTCGTGCTTGTGTGCCTTGAGGTGCTCGGTAAGGTCCTTGATGCGCTGCGTCATCATCGCGACCTGCACCTCGGGGGATCCGGTGTCACCGGGGTGCGTCGCGTACTCTTCGATGATCGCCTTCTTGACGTCTGCTTCGAGTGCCATAGATGGGATCCCCTTCCTTCTCATTGCGCGGCGCCCGTCACACGACGTGCGAGCTCTCTTTATCCGCGGCCGATCGAACGGCAACCGCATGAGTCTACCAGCCCTCGGCCCGGTGCACGAACGGCACCGGCGGCCGGTGTCGGCGGGCTGGCGTAGCCTCGATCCGTGCAGCCGAGCGACCCCGTGACCACCTCCCGGGCTCGCCGCGCCCTCATCGACGTCCGACCGCTCACCACCTCCCCCGCGTTCGCCCGACTGTGGATCGGATCCACCCTCGCCGGCCTCGGCGGCCAGCTCACCGTCGTCGCGGTCATGCTGCACGTGTTCGAGCTGACGCAGAGCACCTTCGCGGTGTCGATGATCGCGGTGGCGGGGCTGCTCCCCATGGTCGCCGCGGGTCTGTACGGCGGCATGCTCGCCGACGCCTTCGACCG
>NZ_CAJYPF010000190.1 GCF_913776565.1 uncultured Microbacterium sp.
TTCAGCGCGGGTGTGCGTCCCAGGGCGAGGCACACCGCCTTCGCGACGATCGCGAGCAGCCCGATGCGATGCCCGTCGAGGGCCCGGTCGGTCTTGAGCGAGGCGAGCAGCTCGGTGGTCGCCGTCACGTCGAGCGTGAGGAACGTCGTCGCGTGCGGTGCGGTGAAGGCGCTCTGCACCATCGCCGCCGCCGTGTGCTTTCGCACGCCGCGGATCGGCGTCCGCGTGACGCGCGGATCGGGAGCGGCCGGGGGGACCGTCGACGCCGGAGCGGACGCAAGATCGGCGGATGCCGAGACCCCGCCCGACGCGGGGGTGCGGGCGGCAAACTCCTCGACGTGCGCGCGGGTCACGGTCTCGCCCGGGTGGGCGGCGGCCACGAGCACGAGGTCGACGCCGAGGTCCTTGGCGAGCTTGCGGACGGGCGGGGTCGAGCGCGGACGCTCGACCGGCAGGTCGATCGGACCCGTGCGCACGATGTCGTGCGGCGCGGCCTCGCGCACCGCGGTGTCGACGTCGAGCGCGACGGTCGCGCCCCCACGACTCCGTCGCTTCGGACGATCTCCGGATGCCGGGGCCGCTCCGTACCCGACGAGGTTCGGCGTCGCGCGAGCGGCGATGTCGTCGGCGGGGGCCGCGAGCGGCGCTTCGGCGACCGTCTCGACGGCCGCGCCGGTCCCGACCCCCGCACCGGCTGAGCCGGCTCCCGTCGTCGGGCTCCCGGCATCCGCCCCCTCCACCGCGAACGACACCAGCGGTGACCCGACCGCGACGACGTCTCCCGCCGCGGCGTGCAGGCCTTGCACGGTGCCCGCGTAGGGCGAGGGGATCTCGACGATCGCCTTGGCCGTCTCGACCTCGGCGATCGTCTGATTGAGGGTGACGTCGTCGCCCTCCGCGACCAGCCACTGCACGATCTCGGCCTCGGGCAGGCCCTCCCCCAGATCGGGGAGCCGGAATTCGGCGATCACGAGCGCACCTCCGAACCCGCTTCGCGCTCGAGCACGCGATCCACGGCGTGCAGGATGCGGTCGAGGTCGGGCACGTGGTGCTTCTCGAGCTTCGACGGCGGATAGGGGATGTCGTGCCCGGTCACGCGTTGCGGCGGCGTCTCGAGGTGGTGGAAGCACTGCTCGGTGATGCTGGCGACCAGCTCCGCCCCGACCCCCGCCTCGCGCGCGGCCTCGTGGGTGACGACGACGCGTCCGGTCTTGCGCACCGAGGCGGCGACCGTGTTCATGTCCAGCGGCGACAGCGAGCGCAGGTCGATCACCTCGAGCGAGATGCCCTCGTCCTCGGCGGCGAGCGCGGCGTCCATCGCGGTGCGCACCTGGGCGCCATAGGTGACGATCGTGGCGTCGGTGCCCTCGCGGACCACGCGGGCGAGGTGCATCGGCGGGGCGTCGGCCAGGTCGGCGTCCAGGTCGACCTCGCCCTTGGAGTGATACAGCCTCTTCGGCTCGAAGAAGATGACGGGATCATCGGATGCCACGGCCTGCCGCAGCATCACGTAGGCGTCCTGCGGATTCGAGGCGGCGACCACGCGCAGGCCCGCCGTGTGCACGAAGTACGCCTCGGGCGACTCGGAGTGGTGCTCGGCGGCGCCCACGCCGCCGGCCCAGGGGATGCGGATGACCAGCGGCATCCGGATCCGTCCATTGCTGCGGTAGTGCAGTTTGGCGACCTGGCAGACGATCTGGTCGAAGGCGGGGTAGACGAAGCCGTCGAACTGGATCTCGACGACGGGACGGTACCCGCGCAGGGCGAGTCCGACCGCGGTTCCGACGATCCCGGCCTCGGCGAGGGGGCTGTCGATCACGCGCTGCGCGCCGAAGCGCTGCTGCAGGCCGTCGGTGACGCGGAAGACGCCGCCGAGCTTGCCGATGTCCTCTCCCATGAGCAGGACCTTGTCGTCGTCCTGAAGGGTGCGGGCGAGGGCGGCGTTGATCGCCGACCCCAGGGTGAGCGTGCTCATCGGTCGCCCTCCTGATCGAAGCCGGCGAGGTAGTCGAGGTAGTCGGCCTTCTGCTGCGCGAGGGCCGCGTGGGGCTCGGCGTAGACGTGGTCGAACATGGTCCCGGGGTCGCGGGTTGTCGCGCCGATGCACGCGGCGCGCACCTCCGCCGCGAGCGTGTCGGCCGCGCGGGCGACCTCGTCCAGGCCCGAGTCGTCGAGCACGCCCTCGGCGCGCAGGTACGCCTCCAGGCGGGCGATGGGGTCGCGACGCGTCCACGCCTCGACCTCGTCGGCGTCGCGGTAGCGCGTGGGATCGTCGCTCGTGGTGTGCGGGCCCATGCGGTACGTCACCGCCTCGATGAACGACGGTCCCTCCCCTCGGCGAGCGCGGTCGAGGGCCCAGCGCATCGCGGCGACGCAGGCGAGGGCGTCGT
Organism: uncultured Microbacterium sp.; assembly: GCF_913776565.1. Lineage (GTDB taxonomy): Bacteria > Actinomycetota > Actinomycetes > Actinomycetales > Microbacteriaceae > Microbacterium. Next base: position 2,391 of record NZ_CAJYPF010000190.1, read on the forward strand.
TGCCGTCGATGCGCATGCTCGGGATGCCGAACCCCGGCGCCCGGCCCGCGATCGGGTACTTCGCCTGCACGGTGACGGGTTCGCTGATCGCCCACTGGTTGTTCGAGCAGACGAACACCACGGGGGCGCGGAACGACGAGGCGAACACCATCGCCTCGTTGACATCGCCCTGGCTGGTCGCGCCGTCGCCGTAGTAGGCGACGGCGACGTCGGTCGAGCCGTCGCGCTGGGCGCCCATGGCCCACCCGGTGGCGTGCAGGGACTGCGCGCCGATGATGATCTGGGGAGGGGCGGCGTTGATCGTGGTGTGGTCGTACGCGGAGTGCTCCTCACCGCGCCACGCGAGGACGTAGTCGGCGGGCTTCGCGCCGCGGCCGAGCAGCACGCCGTGCTCGCGGTAGCTGGGGAAGACGAAGTCGCCCGGGGCGAGGGCGTGGGCGGTGCCGACCTGGACGGCCTCCTGTCCGCGGCAGGGCGCCCAGAGGGCGAGCTGTCCCTGGCGCTGCAGGGCGACGCCCTCGGCGTCGACGCGACGGGTGAGGACCATGTCGCGGTGCAGGGCGCGCAGTTCGTGGGGCGACAGGTCGGCGATCCACGGGTCGAGCTCGGCGTCGGGCAGGCGCGTGCCGTCGAGGTCGAGCAGGCGGACGACGTCGTCCACGTCGCCGCGGGTGCCGGCGGGTCCGCGGTCGGCGGCCCTCTGCTCCGGCGTGGTCTGGGTGTACGTCATCGTCATCCCTCCAGGTGCGGCCGGGGCCCCTCGTGAGAGCCCGGGCGGTCCGGGTGCCGGCAACGGCGCCGACGTGGCCGACCGTACGCGCGGAATGCACCCCGCTCAAGACCTCGCCGTCATATTGAGCACAGTGCGCATTGCGTGCGGGAGCCGCACTGCTAATGTTTCGCAGCATGAGCAAGCTCGACGCGGTCGACCTCGACCTCCTCCGCGCCCTGTCCGCCGATCCGCGGGCCACCGTCGTCGCGCTCGCCGAGAAGCTCGGCCTGTCGCGCAACACCGTCCAGGCGCGCATGAGCAGGCTCGAGCGCGGCGGGGTGTTCCTGTCGTTCGAGCGGACGCTGTCGGCCGAGGCGCTGGGGTTCCCGATCGAGGCGTTCCTGCAGGTGACGGTTCGCCAGGCCGAGCTGCCCGCGATCCGCGACGAGCTCGCCAAGGTGCCCGAGGTGCTGCAGGCGCACGGTCTGAGCGGGCAGGTCGATCTGCTCGTGCGCGTGGCGTGCCGCGATACGCAGCACCTGTTCGACACCGATGCGCGCATCCTCGCGATCGAGGGCGTCGAGCGCACCGAGACCTCCCTCGTGATGGGCGAGGTGATCGGCTACCGCGTCGATCCGCTCATGCGTCTCGCGCGCGAGCACGCCTGACGCCGGGCGACCCGCGGACGGGGTCTTCCGGACCGGCCCCGATGTTCTCCGAGCTCGTCGAGACGAACTCGGCCCACCGCCTACGGTGCCGGCACCACCGGGATGCTCGACGTCTCGACCTTCGGCTCCACCGGACCCCCGGCATCCAGGCGCACCAGCACCACCCCCGCGAGGATGAGTGCGCCGCCCACGAACTGGATCGGCGCGGGCGCTTCGCCGAGCAGCAGCCAGGCGAATCCGAGCGCGAACAGCACTTCGCTCAGGCCCACGAACGACGCCAGTCTCGCGCCGATCCTCGGCACCGCGATCACCCCGAGCGCGTAGCCGAGCGTCGTCGCGACCGCACCCACCCAGAGCAGGGGCAGGATGCCCGGAACCTCCAGTCCCGCGAGCGACACCGTGATCGAGGGGGCCGCGAACGGCAGCACCCCGACGGCCACGAGGGCGCCCATGAGCACGGTCCCGACGAGCAGGCCGCCGGCGGCGAGGGCGAGGGGCGGCAGGTCGTCGCCGGTGCGCCCGGCGATGACGAAGTACGCGGCCGCGCACACCGCGGCGCAGAGGGCGAACAGCGTGCCGAGCAGATCGAAGCGCGCACCGCTGATGTCGACGACGAGCACGAGTCCGGCCATCGCGACGACCGACCCGATCAGCACGGCCTTCGACGGCGCCCGACGCGTGCGCACCCACACGGCGATGACGATGAGCACGGGAGCGATGTACTGGATGAGCAGGGCGACGGCGACCGGCATCCGCTGCATCGCGGCGAAGTAGAACACCTGGCATCCGGCCACCGCGGTCAGCCCGAACGCCAGGATCAGCAGCCCGTGCCGGCGCACGAAGCCGCGCTGACGGCGAACGGCCGTGATCAGCGCCGGCGAGAGCAGCAGCGCGGCGACCCCCATGCGCACGAGCAGCACGGCGCCCAGCGACCACCCACCGTCGAGCAGCGGCTTGACGAACGGTCCGCTCGACGAGAACGCGAGGGCCGAGGCGACGGCGATGACGAGTCCCGTGACGGCGCCGGAGCCGTGGCGGACGGGACGGGGAAGGGTGACGGACGACGTGGTCATGCGGGCCTGCTGTCAGGGGTCAAGAACGTTTACACTCGTGACAGTACGACCTGGGAATGTCAGGAGTCAACATGGTCTTCATCCGTGACACCGAACTGGTGCTGCGCGCGACGGTGGAGCTGGTCAACACCCTCCCCCACACCGAGGCGAGCGGGGTGGACACCCTCATGACGATGGTCGAGCTCGACGACTTCGCCGAGCGGCACGCCTACACCGGTTCGCGGGTGCGCGACGATCGCGAGCTGGCCGCGGTGCGCGGCATCCGCTCCCGCATCCAGCGGCTGTGGAACGTCGATCGCGACGACGCGGTGCCCCTCGTCAACGCGATGCTGCGCGACGGACGCGCGCTCCCGCAACTGGTGCGTCACGATGAGTTCGACTGGCACATCCACGCGTCCGAGGCGTCCGACCATCTCGCGCAGCGCATGCTCGTCGAGACGGCGATGGCCTTCGTCGACGTCATCCGCGCCGACGAGTACGGGCGCATCCGCGTGTGCGACGCCGACGACTGCGACGGCGTCTACGTCGATTTCTCGAAGAACGGCTCGAAGCGGTATTGCGACTCGGGCAACTGCGGGAATCGCATGAACGTCAACGCCTACCGGAAGCGCAAGGCCGAGATGCCGGCCTGACGTGCAGGACGCCGACGGTTCACTCCCCCGCCAGGAACGTTCGGATCGCGGATGCCGCGGCCTGCGGCGTCTCGTAGTGGATGAGGTGTCCGACCTCGGGGATCTCCACCAGCTCGGCATCCGGGAACAACGTCGCCAGGTGACGCTCGGCCTCGATCGGGGTGATGTCGTCTTTCTGCGCCGCGATGAGCAGGGTCGGCTGGGTGATGCGGGGGGCGAACTCGCGCACGTCGTGCGACACGCTCGTCACGAACGCCTCGTGCAGCACGTCGCGGTCGGCGAAGCGCGAGAAGTACTCGTCGTGCTGTTCGTGCACGAAACGGCGCAGCTCGGGGTCGCGGGTCTTCGCCATGGCGTTGCTCATGACGCGCACGATGAGGCCGTTGCGCAGCAGGTGCTCGCCGAGGGGACGCGGAAGTTTGGCTCCGGCCAGGTAGTAGAACACCGCAAGGCGGGTCAGGATGCCACGGGGCCCCTCGAGGGCGGGAGCGCCGATCGGGTTGACCAGGATCAGCCGGGGCGTCGCGAGTCCACCGGCCACGGCCGCGGCCGAGACGATCGAGCCGAACGAGTGGCCGAGGACGACCGCGCCCGGAGCGACCTGCTCGACGAAGGCACGCAACCACGCGGCGTACGTGTCGAGATTGTGCGCGCGGTCCGCGAGCGGTGCCGTCTCGCCGAACCCGGGCAGGTCGGGGGAGATGACCCGGATGCCGCGAAGGTGCGCCACGACCGGATCGAGACCGTGGTGCTCGCCGCGGAAACCGTGCACGGCGACGATCGTGGTTCCGGCGTCGTCGTCGCCGTACACCCAGTACGCCGTCGTGTCGCCGAGCACGCGCGCCTCGCGCCGGACGACGGGGATCGCGGCCAGCAGCGGAGCGTAGGGGTTCGGCACCCGTCGAGTCTACGAGGGGTCGCCGACATCGCCTCCGGGCGGGGGTTCGCGCGTCGAGCCGCGCCCTGCCCCGCCGGGCGGTGGGACGGTTGCGTCCGGGAGCGTCGCGTCCCCGCCCGCCCGCGGCATCCCACCCCGCTGTCCTGCGCGCCTCGACGGCGATGTCGGAGCTGCGCCCTACCGTGGGCCCATGACCACGTGGCAGGCCGAGCCGCTCCCCCTCTTCCAGACGCCCGAGTGGGCGCGCCTCGTCGGCGTGTTCGATCTCGAGACGACCGGGGTCGACGTCGAGAACGATCGCATCGTCTCGGCGCACGTGGGGGTGCTCGATGTCGACGGGCACGTCGTCGACGCACGCGACTGGCTGGCCGATCCCGGGGTCGCGATCCCGGCGGGGGCGGCGGCGATCCACGGCATCACCACCGAACGCGCCCGCGCCGAGGGGACGCCCGCGCCGCGCGTGGTCGCCGAGGTGGTCGAGGCGCTGACGGCGTTGTTCGCCGCCGGCATCCCGGTGGTCGCCTACAACGCGCCGTTCGATTTCTCGATGCTCAAGAACGAGGCTGTCCGGCACGGGATCACCCCGATCCACGCGCCCTCGCCCGTGATCGATCCGCTCGTCGTCGACAAGACGTTCGACCGGTACCGGCGCGGCAAGCGCACGCTGTCGGTCGTCGCCGAACACTACGCCGTCCCCCTCGAATCCGCGCACGAGGCCTGCGCCGATGCGGTCGCGGCGGGTCGCCTGGCCCTCGCGCTGGCCGAGCGGTTCGGCCCGTGGCTGCCGCCCACCCTCGACGAACTGCACACGCGTCAGATCGCGTGGGCGCGAGCGCAGGCGGCGAGCCTCACCGAGTACTTCGTCAAGACCGGACGGCTGGATGCCACGGCCCCTCCCGTCGACGGGGCCTGGCCGATCCGCTGAGCGGGGCGGGGGCCGAGAGCCGGCCTTTCCGCTCCCTCCGTCGACACAGCGACGGGCGAGAATCTCTCTTCCACTCACCGAGCCGACGACGCGTGCGGCCCGTTCCGACCGGTCGGCCCGTCACCGCCCCGGCGCCGTCGAAGCCAGACCCTTCGGGGTCTCTCCCGCCGTTCGCGCGGTCTGAGCGCCGTGCCGTGCACCTGACCGACGGCTCGTGGCGTCTCGACTCCGCTGGGGCGAGGTGTCCGCCCTGTTCCCGCCCCTCGGGCGCGCATCGATCCCGCCCGAACCACCCGCCCTGTCCGCCCTGTTCCTGCCCCTCCGGCGCGCTTCGACCCCGCCCGAACCACCCGCCCTGTCCGCCCTGTTCCC